>NC_010337.2:1355000-1655000 GCF_000019165.1 Heliomicrobium modesticaldum Ice1 | reverse complement strand
GGTCGTCTCGATGACCTGTACATCCTCCCACAGGAGCGCCGGCATAGCGCCGGCGCTATTTTCACTCCCGCCCCGTTGCATCTCCCCCAGGCAAATTCCTGCCTGTCCGACAAGGGAATGATGTACGCCATCATGACCTTGAGCACCTTGCCCAAGCACCTGACCGCGTCCCTCACCGTAACCGCCCTGGTCGCCGTGACCGACATGACCCCCATGGCTGCCATGTCCCTGTCCATGCCTGTCGCTATGTCCGTGGGCATGAGCCGTTCCGCCGATGCAGACGAGCCAGCTTTTCCCCGCTTCTTCGCGCCGGCCGAGCAGCAACCGCAACACATTGGGCCGGTCCTTCGCCGGCCGGGTGCCTGCCCCGTGGCCGATCCGTTCGATCCGCAAAGGCATCCCTTGCGAATGGCTGTCATGGGGACGCCCCAAGGTTGTGCAGAGGGCAGCGCCGGTCGGCGTGACCAGTTCACCTTCCCCGCCGCCGAGGTAGACGGGGAAATCACGGACGAGGTCGGCCGTAGCCGGCGCAGGGACGGGCATCACCCCGTGGGCGCAGCGGACCGTGCCCGATCCGAGCGGCAGGGGCAGGACGAGGATCTCCTCCACCTTCAGGTATGCCAGCGCCCAGCAGGTCCCGACAATGTCAACGATGGCGTCGACAGCGCCCACTTCATGAAAGTGAACCTTTTCGACGGGACAGCCGTGCACCTTGGCTTCCGATTCAGCCAGACGCGTAAAAACCCGGATGGCCATCTCCTTCACAGAGGCCGCCATGGCGGAATTTTCGATGATCTGCGCCACATGATGGAGGTGGCGATGGGGCTGGGGCCGGTCATCGAGAAGGACCTCCACCTTCGTGGCCCGGATCCCCTTGGATATAACAGAGTCACAGCGCAGTTCGTAACCGTCGACGCCGAGCCCTCGCAAGGCTTCCGTCAGTTCTTCCCAGGGAACACCCAGGTCGACCAGGGCGCCCAGCCACATGTCACCAGCCGCGCCGGAGACGGGATCGACGACGAGGATGTTATGACCATTCGTAGACGCATCATTCCGACAGCCCTGGGCATATTTACAGCTTTCCCCATGACCATGGCCGGCCGTTCGCCCCTGTCCCCGTCCCGTTGCATGCGATTTTTTATAGGCATGTTCATGGCCGTGGCTGTGGCAATGGCCGTGATCGTGGCTCTGGCGATGGCTGTGATCGTGAACGTGGTCATGCTCATCGCTATTACACATCGTGGAACCTCCCTGCTTCACGGCTTCCGCTGCGGACGATCGTCGCCGCCAAGGCCGCCGCGCCGAATCCATTGTCGATATTGACGACACCGACGCCGAGGGCGCAAGAGTTCAGCATGCCCAGCAACGCCGAGAGACCGCCGAAATTGGCGCCATAGCCGATGCTCGTCGGCACGGCCACAACGGGGATGTCCACCATGCCGGCCACGACAGAGGCCAGGGCGCCTTCCATGCCGGCGATGACGACGATCACCTGCGCCTCCTTCAGTTCATTCCGTTTTGATAACAGCCGGTGCAACCCGGCCACACCGACGTCAAAGATCCGCTTCACCCGGCATCCCATGGCGAGAGCGCTGACAGCAGCCTCCTCGGCCACCGGCAGGTCAGCCGTGCCCGCCGTAACGACAGCGATGGTCCCGATGGGCCGCTCGTTTTCTTCCGGCACCCGCAGGGTGATGACCTGAGCCAGTTCGTGAAAGACCGCTTCAGGAACCTTGGCCTGGACGGCAGCAAAGGCTTCCGCCGTGCAGCGCGTCGCCAGCACCGGCAGCCCCGTCCGGGCCAACCGCTCGAAGATGACCGCCGTCTGTTCCGGCCGTTTGCCGAGGCCGAAGATGACTTCAGGAAAACCCTGGTGGATAGCCCGGTAGTGATCGACTTTGGCAAAACCGATATCCTCATAGGGCCAACCTTTCAGCCGATCGACAGCCTCTTCCACAGGCATCTGCCCGTCCTGAACCGCCCGCAACAGATGGGTCAGCCTCGAATGATCCATGAAAACCGACTCCTCCCGACAAGTTCAATCCTTATCATACCACAAGTGTAGCAGTATGTAGCCTGCTGGTAATTATTCGGCGATTTGTCCACTTACGCTTTACCTTTGTCCGCTTACGCATAAACAAAGAAGCTTCTGAAGCGAAGCGCCCTCCCTTTGCAGAGAGGGCGCAACGTTATTGGACGTTATTGTCTGAAGCATTTTCATCTCAAGCGCTTGTTCCAAAGCTTTTTTTCTAACTGACCAGCCAGCCTTTCGGCAGCCTGCCCGTCCTATCCGACGATGACGCCGACGCCGTCGGGGATGACGGTGATCTCTGCATCATCGCCCTTGACGGCTTTGGCCATAGCCAGCGCCTCCTCAAGCGTTTTCGCGTAGTCGAGGTGCATGTCACGGAAAAGGCCTGCCAATTTGGGGTCGCTGACCATGATCACCTTATGCTTGATCAGCATGCGGCAGAGGATCTGCGATTCCCACTGATCAGCCGGCGTGTCTTCTTTGGCTGTCGCCAGGAAAGTGTCCATGGCAGCCTGAGGAGAGGGGAAATCGGCCAACTGGTGATAGAAGTCCTCGCCGCCAAGCCCATCGGAGCAGCCGGCGACCATGATGATGACAGCGCCCGGCTTGGCCGTCGCCTCTGCCGCTGTCATGCCTTTGACAGCTTGATACAGGTTCTGGTCGAGGGGATAGCCGCCGTTCGTGGAGATGACGATATCGCCGGGGATCGGCTTGACGGCCACCAGCTCACGGACAAAAGCGCAGCCCTTGAGGTGGGCCTCGACGGTGTCTCCGGCCACAGCATAGATGATCTCTTTTTGGGCGTTGATCACCACGTTGAGGATAAAGGCCAGCTTGGCCTTTTCGGCGGCGAAGAGCATATCGCGGTGAATCGGGTTGTTCTCCAGGTTGCCCGTGCGGGCATAGGGGCTGGAGATAAAGGTGGAGTTGTGGTTGTACATGACCGTCTTGCGGGAGGCGACACCGGGCAGGACGCTCTTGCGGCCGCCGGAGAAGCCGGCGAAGAAGTGGGGCTCGATGAAGCCGTCGGCCAGGAGCAGATCGGCCTCGACAGCCAGCTTGTTCACCCACAGTTCGCCGCCGGAAGGCAGGATGCCCAAAAAGGCCATGTCCTCATCTTTTTCCGAGAGGTGATTGACGATCTTGACCTCGTCGACGACCTTCTGACCGAACTTGGCCAACAGTTCCTCGTCGGTCGTCGGGCGGTGCATGCCGGTGGCGACCAGGATGGTCACATCGGCGTCAGGGTTGCCCTTTTTGATCTCTTCGAGCATGAGCGGGATATTGATATGACTCGGCACAGGGCGGGTATGATCGCTCGAGATGATGACGATATTCCGCTTCCCCTTGACGAGTTCCGACAGGGGCGGTGAAGCGATGGGGTTGGCCAGGGCACGGCGGACGATCTCTTCTTGAGTTCCACCCGGGGTGTATCCGTGGTTCTCCGGGGTCAGCAGGCGCACCTTAGGGCCCGGCTCCAGGGGAAGCTCCAGGTGGGTCTTATGATAGGGCAACTTAATCAAAAACATCGACCCCTTTTCGTGATAGTGGTGACAAAATCATTATAACGAAAAAAGTGGTCTTTCGGAAGGACGTAAAAGAGCCCGTTGAAACCATCGTCACCGCTGAAGGAAAGGGGCTTGATCTGCATGCCCGGATAAAAAGTCGGCAAACCGGTAGGCATCGGCGCCAAGATCGCCGACACCGTGGGGACCGGGCAACGAGGTGGGGTGCAGCGGCACCCCGCTTGCGCGTTCCTGCAACAGGGGAGTTCACCTCTCTGTTTTTGACATCACGATCACCGTTCGCCTCACACCGTCCCACTCGACGGCGCCGCCGACGGCCTCGGTCACATAACGGGCAGGGATCATCGTCCGAGCCCCCAAGATGACAGGGGCGGCGTCCAGACGCTTTTGCGCCCCCTGGATCACGGCAGAAGGGCTGCCGACCACAAAGATGCTCCTCTTCCCTGCCTTCTCGACGGTGATCGTCCCGGTGGCGCCGCTCCAGGTGACCGAAGCGCCGAGCGCCTCCGCGATGGCCCGCAAGGGGACCATCACCCGGTCGTTGCGGTCCAGATAGGGAGCAGAATCAAAGGGAACCTCACGCCCGTCGACGACCACCCGGATCGGTTCGATCAATCCCGGCGGCGAATCAAGCCGGTCGCCATAGATCAGGTAACGCTTTCGTTCTTCTCGAAAGGCCTCTAGAGCGGGACGGTAGTTCTCCTCCATCTCCTGGGGCGACAGGCCGGCCTCCAGCCAGATGCCCACCTTGTCGGTGCCCATGATCTTGTCGAACATGACCACCTTGTCACCGCTTTTGGGCACAGGGAAACGGTTGAGGGAATGAGCGTAAGCCAAGGCGTAGATGCCTGTCTTGGCCGGATTGAAGGCATGGTAATCGGTGATCTGGAGCCGCACCCCGCCGGCTGAGCCGCGCCGGTCGGGAACAAAGGTGACACCGGGGAGGCCGGCTCCGTTGAGCAGTTCGGCATACCTGTCGGCGTCGATGCCCTTGGCGCCGATCCACTTGAAGTTCGATTGGAAGACGCCGGTGCCTTCGCCGAGACCGGTGGCCATATAGCCAAAGGCAGCATCGAGATCGACGATGGCAGGCGACGTGTTTACCCAAGGCAGCCCCGTATCCTGGAAGACCATGTTGCGATGCCAGCCGGCCATCGGCACGACGGTGAGCTTGGCGCCGATGTTGCGATTGAAATAGAGGGCCAGTTCACCGGCAGTCATGCCGTGAGACATAGGCAAAGTATCTACGCCGACAAAAGTTTTATAGGGATCCTCCAGCACCGGACCGTCGGCGATGACGCCGCCCAAAGGGTTGGGCCGGTCGAGAACGACGATCGGTTTATTGTACTTCTGGGCGGCCACCATGCAGTAGTTCAATGTCGACATGTATGTATAGGAGCGTGCGCCGATGTCCTGGATATCGAAGAGCAGCACATCGAGATTGCGGAGCATCTCTTCGGTGGGCATCCGCGTCGGCCCGTAGAGGCTGTAGACGGGGATGTTCAAGGTGGGATGCTGGTAAGAGGCCACGTACTCACCCGCCTTGGCCGTCCCGTCGACGCCGTGTTCGGGACCGAAAAGGGCCACGAGCTTCGTTGACTGATCCCGAGCCAGCATATCGACAGTGCGCTCACCGCGGCTGTTGACACCTGTCTGGTTGGTGACGAGGCCGACGCGCTTGCCGGCGATGAGGCTATGGTATGTACTCATCAGGCGTTCATTGCCTAAGGTGACCGTTGCGGCCTCAGCCGGCGGCAGAACCGGGAAGGGCGGCAAGGGGGAAATCAGGATAGCGCTGAGGCTGAGCAAAATGGCCCAGAAAAACAACCACCGTTTTTGCATTGCATCCCCTCTCTTCAACAGTGTTTATTTCGCGACAAAAGTGGTTTGCCTTACATATCACCACCCGTAGCATCTATTGAGTTTTATTTCTTCGACGCTCCTCCAGGGATCTCCTTTTTTTAAGTAAAGAATCGAGTAGGAGGGGGTGATTAACCCCCGTCCTCTCACACCACCGTACGTACCGTTCGGTATACGGCGGTTCATGCTGGTTGACGATGAGATTGGTATGTTTCGACTAAACTGACTAAGCCCTGTTCCCGCCAGTAGGCGAGGCCAAGGGCTTTATTCATTTGCGGGGTCAAGGACAGACGCCAATATCCTTTTCGTGAGCCGCTGATGTTGCATGCCCATTCCTCCGGGATCCCCAACGCCACTAAGTTTCGTCTTCGTGTCTTCGGGCGCTTCCATTGCTTGAGCAGGCACATCCGCAGTCGTCGGCGAAGCCACTCATCCAACTCTTTAAGTACGCTTGGCGTGTCAATGAGTCGAAAGTAGCCCATCCAGCCTTTCAGGTATTGGTTGAGGGTGACCAGTCGGTCCTCCATCGCAATGCTTCGGTTCCGCCCAGTGAACTGGCGGATCTTCTCTTTCACCCGTTTCACCGTTTGGGGGGCGAGCCGAATCTTTGCTGCCTTATGCCACGTAAATGAAAACCCCAGAAACTTTCGGTTCCAGGGTCGGTCGACTGCGCTTTTCTCCCAGTTGACCTGCAGTTTTAACCGCCCCTCCAGAAACTTTGCCATACCCTCCATCACTCGTTGCCCTGCCCGTCGACTGCGGACGTAGACGTTACAGTCGTCGGCGTACCGGCAGAAGCGATGTCCCCGGCTTTCCAGTGCCTTATCCAAATCATCCAGGATGATGTTCGCCAGCAAAGGGCTGAGTGGACCTCCCTGGGGTGTTCCTTCCTCGCTCTTCACACGAATCCCGTTGAGCATGACCCCGGCCTTGAGGTATTCTCGGATCAACTTCAAGATTCGTTTGTCCTTCACCTTGCGCGCTACGCGCGCCATGAGAATGTCGTGATTGACGCGATCAAAGAACTGGGCCAGGTCCATGTCAACCACCCATCGGTAGCCGTCGGCGATGTATTCCTTCGCTTTCTTCACCGCTTGGTGCGCACTCTTTCCCGGACGAAATCCGTAGCTGTTCGTGGAAAAGTCAGGGTCGAAGATCGGCATCAGGATCTGGTTCAGGGCCTGTTGGATCAGTCGATCGACGACAGTGGGAATGCCCAGCTTCCGTGTTCCGCCTTGGGGTTTGGGAATTTCAACCCGCCGGACCGGTTGCGGTCGATAGGTCCCCTCCAACAATTCCTGTTTAATGCGCGACCATTCCTCTTTTAGGTACGGGCGCAGGGATTCTAGCCCCATACCGTCGATTCCGGCCGCGCCTTTGTTGGCCATGACTCGCTTATACGCTTCCGTCATGTTCCCTCGTTCGACGACTTTCTCCATCAGATCATACGTCTCTTCGCGGGGTTGCTTCGCTTCTTGTGCCGGTAACGCGCTCGGCACTCCACCGGTCCCCTGCGGATTCACCGCTTCCTCCCGTTGGCAGTTCCCTTTCGGGATATTCGGCTGTCTCTGCGCGTCACGCGAACGCATCGTCGCTTCCCCTTCCATCATGTTCGGTCCTTCATCTGGCCGGACGTCGGGCCAGCCTACTATGACCTCTGCTGACTCCTGCCGGTTCAGCCACGCCTTTCGGCGTGGTTTCCCAAGTTACTTGGTCCCCCGGCAGGCCTCCCCGGGTAAGAACGTTGCCTTTCCCTCCATCTACCCGCCCCATTTACTCTCGGCAGCCTTCGGTGACAAGGACTTCGCTTTGTTCGGCAAGCTCATCCAACTGCCGCTAGCCTCACCTGGGGTTCGTGGTCCTCGGGCCGGAGGTTTGCCGCTGGCTTCCTTCAGATTCCGCCTCGCGGCGGACACCCTTGCCTTAAGCTAACGCCTACTGCCACCTTCGGCGTTCGGGACTTCCACCCTAGAGACAACGCCCATGCCGGGCGCACCGAAAAATAAGCCGTCGGCAATCAGCCGGCGGCTCATTCGAAATCGTCCTCTAACCAAAGTATCCTTTACTGCATTTTCTTGATCCCGTCGACGCCCACCTTGCCGGAGTCCTTCGGCACGAAGGACTTGCAGCAAGTGGACATGCAGTCGTTGACAGAGACGGCGGTCAGTTGGGCCGACATGGAGGCGTCCACATTGTCAGGCTGGTTGGCGCCGAACTTATCGCTGGCGACGAGAATCTCGTTGGCGACACACTTGTTCCCAGCAGCATAGTAATGGCAGTTGCTGACAATGCAATGGATGTGCTGTTGCGGCATCTCTGAAATCCCCCTTTTGCGTTTTTATCAGTTTCCCCACGCAAAAAAAGGCTATGCGCTCATCAGCAGATTCTTCGGCTAATCGGCGGACAGGGGGCGACCCCAGCGTTCCAGCAAGAACTGGACGAAGCGCCAGACCGGTCCTGAGTGAAAATGCTCCGGCAGGAGGTCTTCCAAGCGATGGACCGTCGCGTTTTCCGGCGGGGCAACCGCTTCAACGATGCATTCCACCTGTCCCGGTCCGCCTTCAGCCAAGCCGGAGGCGTATTCCTCATAGATCTCCCAGAAGCGCTGCGGCGCCCGGATGTGCAGCCAGACGTGACCGCTGATCGGTCCGGGCAGCAACTCCCGCACCAGCCAGTAGACGGCTGGCGCTGTTTCCGGGATCTCTACATAGACCCAACTGCTGTGGCGGCGCTCCTCCGAGGGCGCCCTGGAGGTCCTCGGTTCCAAGGTCATCAGCCCCTGGCGAAGCAGCTTCCACCCCAGCGGTCCCGGCTCCAGAGGCCACAGATCCGGTTTGGAGTATTGCAGGGCCACATGCATCGGCAACACCTCAACCGCTTCCACTGTTTTACCCGGCAAATTCTTCGTTCTTCCATTCTTTGTTATCGAGGGGGTAGGCGGCGACGAAGGTCGTTCCCGTCTCGGCCGACACCGTAAAATAGATCCGCCCGTTCAGGTAACGCTCTGTCAGCAGTTTCATGCTGTAGGTGCCGAACCCCCGGCCCTCCCCTTTCGTTGAAAAGGAGCGATTGAAGACCTGGAGTTGCACCTCCCGCGACATGGGCACAGGGTTATTCACCCAGAATTCTACCCAGTCGCCCGTCTTGCGGCAGCCGGCTGTGATGACAGCGCCAGGCGGCGAGGCCTCGACGGCGTTTTTCAGCATGTTTTTCAAGACCCGGCGCAGCAGCACCGGTGAACTGAGAAAAGTAACATTCTCCGAGCGCCCGTCGAGACGGACGGACCAACGCCCATACTGGTCATTGGCGGCAAACTGGCGCACCAGCCCGTCCAACAGTTCCCGCGAGCGGATATAAGCGGGATTCACCTTGAGCTCATCATTTTCTGCGGCGATCAAGTCGCGCTGCTCGGCGATCTCATCGACAAGACCGCTCGCCACCGATTCAAGCGCAACGAAGAGGTGCTTGGCCTCTTCCAGATCCTCCACGTCACGGCCCAACTCCAGGAGCCCCTGCAGACCGCTGGCCGTGTTCATCACATCATGAAAAAAGATCCGCTCCAACATCTTGCGCCGCTTTTCATGGCTGATGTCCGTCATCGTCACGATCAAAAATTTCTGGCCCTCCACCTCGAAGGGGCTAGCCAGGACGCGCACATCAAGGGCACGAACAGAATCACCGGCGCGGACAGATATCCGGCAATCCCGGCAATCGAGTTTCCCTTCCAGGCCGTTCATCAGGGCAAAAAAAGCGCCGCAGGTGCGGCAGGATTCGGTAGTGCCGCAACCGCCCGTCTCATTCTGAGCGTGGATGCAACGCAACACCTCGCCAGGGCGCACCCCCAGCACCATTTCCATATCCACATCGCCCAGCAGAGCAAGGAGCGCCGAATTGGTGAAGATGATCTGGCGCTGCCGGTTGAGCACCATGATGACATGAGGCAGGGCGTTAAAGGCAACCTGCACGCCTTCCAGTTTTTCGATCAGGTTTGCCTGCGCCTCCACCTCGCGACGGCTCAGCCGCTCCGCCAGCATGTTGACGCTGAATTCAATGGAAAAGGCGGATGATGATTCCACAAGCCCCACCTCCTTATAATCGTCCATCAACCGGCTAGGCCTCTACACCCGCCTCTGTGAATGATCAGCCTTCCAGCCAGGCTATCACCTCTGGTGCTTTCTTGCGCATGAGCCGAAACTCGCCCTGGGGATAGCCGACGATCAGCGGCGCCACCGCCTGGCAGCCCTCGGGAACGCCCAAATCGGCTTTCACCGCCGGGTCGTTGAACAGCCCCAAGGCAAAGCCGATCCAGCAACTCCCCAGCCCCATGTCCCTTGCCGCCAGCATGATGTTCTGGGCCGCCAGGGCGCAGTCGATGGTCGGGTTGGGACCGGCCGGCTTCGCATAGACGACGATCAACGTGGCGGCGTCGTAAAAAATGTTGTAATCAGGATCGGTAAAGAGCGACCGGTACTTCTCAAAGAGCGGCCGACCGTCACAGAGGGCCAGCATCATCGCTTTAGCCTGATCGGAATAGGCTTTGAGCTGCCCTTCGTCCTGGATGACGACAAAGGCCCACGGCTGGCTGTTCATAGCGCTCGGCGCCTGCACCGCCGCCTCCAGCAACGCCTCGACCTGTTGGCGCTCCACCTTCTGCGCCGTATATTTGCGCACCGATCGGCGCCCATAGATGACCTCGCGCAATTCCATCGGAAGCTCTCCTTATCATTATCGTCTCTTTCACGATTTGCTTTCAATCTTTCGACTTATTTTCGTCCTATCCTGCGACGACTATCTTGCCGGACCGCTTCTTTTCTCTATTTCTCTATTATTGAAGTTTTACCTCCTGCGCTCAATCTTCTGCGGTCCGGCTCTGCAAACCAGCCTTGAGCAACAGGGCGACGGACGAGCGCCCAGATGGTCGGAGCCCTCACCGAATGACTTCGCCCGTCTGAGCGGTTATTTGACGATCTGCCGCAGCGCGGCGACGGCGGTCTCCCCCATCTTTGCGTAACCTGCCCGGTTCGGGTGACAGTCACCCGAGGCAAGGTCAGGAAGAAGAGAACGACCATCAGCAGCGACAAGAGCGGAAAAGAAATCGATCACCGGCCCATGCCCCGACAACTGCGCTCCCCACTGCCGCGTCACCGGCGCGAGCATCTCTCCCAGATGATCGCGCATCAAGGCGCGAAACTCCAGGAGACGCGTCTGGAAGGGCTCATCGTTGATGGGCCCCGTCAGCCCGATGACAGGGAGGCAGCGGGCGATGAGGATCCGCTCAACCATGTCCTGGTAGTGGCGCAGGCTTTTGGCCGGCGAAACAAGGTTGTAGGCGTCATTGGCGCCGCCGGTGATGATGACGACAGACCGGGGCTCTACATCGGGGAGGATGTTGATCAGTTCACGGCGCATGTCATCGGTCGTCGCGCCGTTTAAGCCCAGGTTGATGACAGGGTAGGCCAACTCCCGTTCCACCATAGCTGTCCAGGAATCATCCGGTCCGTAAGGGTATCCCCAGGTCAGGGAATCGCCGACAGCAAAAATTTCCCGATTCTTATACATGTCATGTCCACCTCCGGTTGTGGCAGCGCCGGTCGGTTCGCTGTTCATCCTTATTATCAACCATTGACGTTCCCTTCCGCAACCAGACAACAAAAAGGCCCGGCGCGAAGCCGGACCGTTGCGTCAGTTCAGATCTTCTGATTCGTCGTATATCGTTCAATTTCGTCACATCAAATGTAAGAGTCGTAAAAACTCCCGGTACCGAACACCTGCGGCATGTAGAGTCCCATGTTCGCCTTTTGCTGGTAGAGGCCGAACTGTTGGCGCAAGAGGCTGTACGTGCCTCCGTCGCCGTAGCGGCTAGAAGGGGCGGCCAACGAAGAGAGGGGCAAGGTGGAGACGCCTTGAGCAAACTGGCCAACCTTGTAGGCAAAGCCGCCGTAGCCAGCCATCGCCTCTTCGACGCGACCAGGATTGTCAGCCAGGGTCGACTTCAACTTGTCGGCATCGACCTTCAACGTATTGCCGGGAGTAACGGTGATGCCCACATCTTTCAGGGCGTTGCGACTTTCAGAGACGAAGCGCTCCATCCCGCGGCTCAAAGAACCGAGCAGGCCGGCCTTTTTCCGAAGCAAATCGCTCGTACCGTTGAAGGACTTAACGAAGCTGTTGATCTCATCAGTGATGGCCTTCGCGTCATAGCCGACCTTCACCGCCACATCACCGACGGTAACCGCCTTCAGAGTAAGGTTGACCTTGCCCCCGTCCAGTTTGACGTCGTTGCTATGGCTCGTAAAAGCCACACCGTTGACCCTATACTGAGCATCCTGGGCGGCCGTCGTCTGGTTGCCGGCGCCGCTGACCGCGACCAGGTTGCCGGACGTGTCGGTCAGGGCAAAGGTGTTGTCGGTGCCGGTTTTTTGCGCTGTCAGGGTCAGCTGGCTCTTCATGACGCCGCCCGAGGTCGTGTCGACCACCTGCGCGGAGACGCCGACGGCGGCGTTGTTGATGGCGTCGGCCATTTTCTTCAAGACCGTCTTCCCACTGTCGCCGACGCTCACATCAACAGAAAGAATCCTGTTGACGCCGTTGCCGGTGATGGTGAACTGGTTCGTCCCCGCCGCAAATCCGGCCTCGCCGGAGAGGGCGGTGGACGTGATGGCATTGCCGCTGTTCTGCTGAGCTTTGGCCACTTGGGTGACAGCCACGTTGTAGGTAGCAAAGGACGCGTTCTTGGCGGCCGACCCGGTGATGGCGGCGGATCCGCCCGCGTCGACACTTCGCCGGTCAAAGACGTTCTCGCCGCCGGCGAGTTCCCTCGCCTGCTTCGCCAGATCGACGAACTGCTCCCGGGCACTCTGGACAGACGACAGGTAGCGGTTCCGGTTCTCCAGCAACGTCGACCCCGGCGTAATAGAAGGCACGAAGGGCGTAAACGTCGCAGCTGCCGTTGAACTCAGCGAGTTGACCAGAGATGTCCGGTAAGCGCCGATATGCCGGCTGTACCCGATGGAACTGATCGAACCGACCATGACGACACCTCCTTCGTGTCGCTTCCCCCCTGGGAGAAACAGCGTTCGCCATGGCAAAAAGAAGATAGACCTTCACAAATCTATCTTCTCACAGGTTGTGCCGGCTGTCAATATCAGGCAAGGAAAAACAAGACTTCCCTTCTCACTTTTTTATCGTTCGATAGGCGGAGAGCCCTTCGGCGGGCACGAGCGAAGGTCCCTCTAGCCGCGGTCGATGAAACAGGGATGTCGGAGTGGCGATAAAAGGCCACAAAGACAGGAACGGTCGTGTCGATGACCGTCTTTTTTCCGAAAAAAAGGGAGCGGATCTGTGAAAAAATCGACTCCGTGCCGTCACGTCAGATAGAAGTAAAAGGTGTCTTTTTTGTATCGGTCCCGCTTGAGAGGACCAATGTTGGGGTAGTTGGGTTTATAGTGCTGATAGACCCGCTTTGCATCATCGTAAACGGCGGTAATGCGCACGAAAGCCTTGCCATCCCGGGTGATGGACTGTTCATGGGGCGGGAGATCAGTCTTCTACCCGGATCAAGACGATTTTTTCTCGAAAAGCCCCCCGCTCCTCCCGCTTCTGGTCAGCCAACGCTACGATCTCCGCCCAGGACAGCCCGTCACTCTCAGCTAAGGCGATGAGAACCTCCAGGATATCGGCCAACTCGTCGGGACTGCCGCTAGATATATATTCCTGCATTTCCTCCTGGAGCTTTGCAAGGAGCAGTTCACGATACTCCCCGTCGCCGGCGATGCGCATTTCCGGGTACTTGCCGGCGCGGAGGATGATCTGAGGGATGAGATCGCGGACGAGTTTGTTGTGGGTAACGGTTGCCATCGTGCGCGCTCCTTTCTTCGGAAGATCTGGAACATGAATCGGCGCTTATCCTTACATATGTTCGATCGCATGCCGAGGGCCGATTAAAATAAACCCGTATCGTTCATAGCCTCATTTTAGCATTTCAGCGATTGTGAACCTACAAAAAAATAACGAAGAGCCAAAAAATTCAAAAGACCCCTCCACCCAATTTCCCACGATCGAGAGCATCGCAGGAAAAAGGGGGAGGGGTCTCCCTGTATAATTACCCGGCACTTTGTCGATTTGAATAACTCTCCGCCGCTGCCATTCCCTGAATAATATAGAGCAACTGCTCGAAAATCAACTCATCAATCTTGTCTGCGTTGCTCCACAATTGATAGAAATGTTTTGTGAAAGATGACTTCGGCATCATCTTCCTCAAGTGCGCGTCACATTGATATACCCAAGTCCTCACGTACCTGTCGAAATGCTCAGCGTCAAGATGATTAACCATAAAGCTGATCATCCGACCTTCAGAGGCAAGCATTTGAAACGTCATGACGTTCCCTTGACCTCCTTTCTGCGCCTGTGGAAAAGACATGTTCTTTTCCGACAGCTACATCACCTGACACTCCGCTCCTGGAGCATCTTCATCGCATCGACAAGCGACATATCGTCAAGCTGCCGGATGATGAGTCCGACGGCCCCCTGCGCATACCGAGCCACCCGCCGATATATGGCCATCTCCAGCGCATGAGCCTCCAGATTGACGCAGCACGTTTCACGATGACACTTTACATCGCACTGGGCACAGGTATAGAGAACAAGCACCAATAAGGCCTTTGCCATGGGCAGGTCCCGAAAGTGCTTGCGGTCTTGCATTGGCAACCGGTGAGGATACACCGCCCGAGGATCGCCCTTTTCCAGTCCGTAGGCGGCCGCCTGCCGGGCGAACCCAACCAAACAATCAGATTCCGAACATTCCCCACAGTACGGTTTATTCTCCATACAGTAGATCGTCAGTCCCCCAAGCACATCCTGCGGACCGACATCACGGCCGTCGCATTGCAGGGCATCCAGTAACATTTCGAGCTTCTCCCGGGTTTTCGATTTATTCGGGCCTTCCATCGTTGTGCCTACCATGCGCCTTCATCCTCCCCTCCGCATATGATTGGTCTATCATTGACCGCAACGTCTCCGCCCGGTCCGGATCCAGAGCGTACAGCTGAAGGGTGAGCATTCGTCGGTTGCGCGTCGGCCACCGCATCGAATGCCCTTGACTCATGTCCTGGAGACAGCCGCCGAAAACCATCCTCTCTAAGGCGCTGCACAATAAATGGGTGACGCAATTGTAATCGTGATCCTCATGCAGACACTGCTGGCACAGCATCATCGCATGAAACAGCATCGGGATCGCGCGGTCCCTTTCGTATATACGCACATCTGTGCTTGGCATCAGGCTAAGTCCATTCTTTACTCGATGACGAGGTCCGCGCGCCCTAGCCGTGTGGAGCATGCGCGCCACAAAATCAACCAGACAGTCGACGGGGTCGCATTGTTCCTCCGAACAAAATGAACAATATTCCACCAGCATCTCCTGAATCTCGCCCAATCTTTCCCGATAATTGCAAGCCATGGACACACCCCCCTTGTAAAACGCAGGATCATTTGCTAATCTCATTATAGCAGGTGGATATCCACCTAACAACAAATTTCACTACTCGACAAAAAAAGACGACCAGCTCGTCACTGATCGTCGTCTTTAATGCCGTGAATCCTCCGTATTTCCTCCACAAGGGGATTGGTCACCTTTTCGCGTGTCCCTTCTGCCGGTTTTATAATGCCTAAGGCTAATTCATGTGCGTAGAGGTAGAGCTCGATCCCCTCGATGCAAAAAGCATTCCGTGTGATCGTCCGGTCCAGCACACCTGTCCGCTCTCGATACAGTGCATTCAGTTTATCGATGACGGCATCAATGCGAGCTAATCTGCTCTCGTCTCCACGAATCGGATATTGTTTTATCCCCTGCTTCCGCTTTCCAGTCATATCCAACACCTTTAACCTTAATGTAATACCACATATTATTATAACGCAACGACTCAGATCCTTTATTGAAAACATGTTTTTTTGCATGGGTTTTTTCAAAAGATTTCATTGTTAAATAATGTCAAATAGGTCCGCGCCCGCCTCTCTGTCCCTTGACGGTGCCGACTTCTTTGAAAAGGTGGAGATTTCGGATGGTTATCTAAGAGAAAATTTACAGAAAATTCTTTTAATGTATGTCTTTATATAATATCATTGAAGAAAGTACTGCTGGAGGGGCTTCCGGTTTAATATTGTCCCGCCCGGTCTAATCATACCTGCCTGGAGGTGACGTCCAGTGTCTTCTTTGCAGCCGCACGAAACACTACCGTTTGCAGCGTTCTACAAATGGACAAGTCATAAAAACGGCATGGTTATCGAAGTCAAAAAACCCAGATTGTTTGAAGTGGAGGAGTACCAAGTCACGATAGGCGACTATGTGCATGATCATTTGCTCTCAAGCTTAGACGACGTGGAGCGATTTATCACCGATTATTTCACCAAGGATACACGACCATAACAACCACAAGCCTCCGTCGCGAGCCAGGGTCTCCTTCTTCCGGCGCTACTCTTCCAAAACCGAAGGGCGCGATCAGCGTCATGCCCGCCGATCTTAGATGCGATCATGAACGTAGGTAACAAGGCCACCTGCGTCACAAGCGTAGGTGGCCTTTTCCTGTCCTTTTCCGGCTAACCTGCTTCCCGGCTAAGATGCGATGTTCAGATCTCCCTTCGCTTCGGCTTCAAGTGGAAAGGCGATAAAGAAGGTGGTCCCCTTCGGACCGGTTTCATAGTCGATCCGCCCGCGATGGCGCTCGACGATGGAATAGCAGGTGGCCAGCCCCAATCCCGTTCCGTGGGCCTTCGTGGTGAAAAAAGGGGTGCCGATCTTGCTTTGGATTTCCTCGGCGATCCCCTCTCCCTCGTCGCGGACGGCCAACAGGACGCGCTCGCCATCGACGTATGTGCGGATCGTCACCGTCCCCCTTTGTTTCATCGCATCCATGGCGTTGTTCACGAGGTTTAAGAGGAGTTGGCGGATTTCATGTTCGTCCAGCGCCAATAAGGGTATTCGGCCGAGATCAATGACCAGTTGTTTGTCCTTTTTGAAGGCTTGTGCCATCAATAAGGGATGCAGACTGGTGATGATCTCGTTGAGGTCTTGCAGCCTCAGTTGCTTTGGTTTGGTTTTAGCCAGAGAGAGAAATTCGGTGATGATATCATTGGCCCGGTCCAGTTCGCTGATCATCAACCGAAAATACTCGTCATATTGGACCAGGTCCGCTTTGGCGCCAAAGAGTTGCAGGAATCCGCGCACCGTTGTCAGAGGATTGCGGATCTCATGGCCGATCCCTGCGGCCACCTGCCCGACGAGGTGTAGGCGATCGAGACGGGCCAGCTCCCGCTCGAACTCGTTCTTTTCAGTCACATCGATGGTGACGTATAACAGGCAAGGCACGCCGTCCAATTCGATGACTTCCGTGGTGATGAGCCCTTCCCGCACGTCGCCGCTTTTCGTAGTGAATTTGCCGATGATGTTCCGCACCGGCCGGTTGGCGATGGCCCGGTGGGTTTCCCGGTCGAGGCATCCGCATTCCCGTTGAGTCTTGCCGATGACCTCCTCTCGCGAATAGCCCGTCAACTTCGTCCAGGCGTCATTGACATCGACGTACCGGTATCCGTGGATGGTGACGATGGAGATGCTCGCCGGGCTCGCATGAAATATTTTATAAAAGCGCTCGGAAGCCGCCGACAGCTCCTGGTATGGCGACAGAATCATGTGGGCAAAAAGTCCTTTGAATAAAAAGTAATAATAGCAGACTTTCAGCGTGTGGACGAGCAGGCTGCCGAAGGAGTGCATTGAGGCGACGTTCGAGAGCGCCCCCACCGGCAGGGCCAGCAAGAGGGCCAATATGACCTGCGGCGTATATCCCTGTTGTTGCAGCGAACTTTTCCGCAACTGCATGATGAGGCTGGCGAAAAAGAAGCCGGTGATGCCATATTCTATGACCATTTTCGCCGTCGTGGACACGCCCTGACCTTCGAGAAACAGCGTGGGAAACAGGCCTGGCTGGGAGAGAAAGGCAATGGAGATCGCCGAAGTTCCCAGCAGCGTCAGAAAGAGCCAGGCCCACCGATTCATTCGGAAGGACGCAACGGGAGAAGCGAAAAGAAAGATCATCGATTCGACGAGTCGCTCCGTCAACCAAAACCAACATACCACGTCAGGGGCTTCCGACGGTATCGCCAGGATTCCGAGGAAGGCACAGACATGGAGAATCGTAAACAGACCGACGGCCAAGAATCCGAAGCCGAAGAGATGGCTTTCCGGACTTCCTTTATCGAAGAGAATCCAGGTGATGATAAAGCCGGACAAGGCGAGCAACACGCAGAGGAGTTCAAAAAGGGCATGGGCGACATGGTACTGCCTTTCCCAGAACGGTAAGAGAGCGACCGAAAATAAAAGGGCTGCCGATAGTACTGCTGTGAAGGTGCGCCCTATCGACGACATAACCCTGGCCTGCGCCTTCACGCTCCACCCTGTCGCGGTTTCCTCACGGCAGGCTTGACTTTCATACCTCACTCTCTGTCTCTCCCCACCATCTCATATCGTCACAACAGCTTCATTATGCCGTACAGCCCAAAAAAATCTTGTCGAATTATCGATGTAAAGTAAAAAAAATATGGCCGATTTTCAGCCACGCGGAAGAACCAGGCCCCCTGCTGCCCATCCTTCTGCGCCGCTTTTCTGGCCGGCGGGCAGTGGCATGGTCATAAACAAGTCGGTTTTTCGCGGCTTTCAACACCGCTGAAGCAAGGTTTTGCAAGCTTTGTGTCTAATAGAGTCTGTCTAAAAACCCCCTCAAGAGAGGGCAAAAAGCAAGACGTTTTTATATGGAAATTGGTGGAATTTAAAGGGAATTCGACTCTTCGCGTCGAAGGATATAGGTACAAAGACTGTTTATAGCGAGGCGATGTACCTTGTTTCGATTCGATGTGGACCCCCAAGTTAGCTTTTACGACTTTGCAGCCCTCTGGGACCAACTTGTGCCTGCCGATTCCGTCTTTCGCCTGTTTCGTGAATTGGCGCCCCTATTAATACAACCGGAGGATTTTACAGGTCTCTATTGCCTTGACAACGGACGTCCCAGTCATGCGGCCCGGCAGATGACGATGGCCTGCATGTTACAGGAAATGCTGGGCGAAACAGACCGGGGGATGGAAGCACAGACACGTGTGAACATCGAGGTCAAGTTTGCGTTAGGAATGGCCCTCGATGAACCGGGCATTGATCACGCCAATTTTGGCGTCCACCGGCAACGGCTCATCCAAAAGGAACTTGATAAGGTCTATCTCGATCGCTTTATCCGGTTGATGTACTACCTGGGCGTTTTGACAGGGAAAGAACCTTGGATAACGGACACGACCCATGTCATAGCTCCCATCAGTGCCCCCACGACCATCGAACTGATCCGCCAAGCCATGCGCCTGTTGGTGCGTCTTTTGGCGAAGCAATACAGTGTTCCATGGCATGCAATCCCCCATGCCCCTCGGGCGGTACGTTACCTGGAAACAGTGACGGAAGTGAAAGAGCATAACCTGGACGATAAGGCCAAAATGGAACGGCTTGTTGAAGTGGTCAGCGAGGCTGACGAACTGCTGGCCTACGTGGAGTCATCGGAGGCTTCGTGGAAGAAGAAGCCCGATGTCATTCATTACGCCCTTTTGCTTTGCCGTATCCTCCGTGAACGAATCATTCGGAAAGATGATGGAACTCTTGAGATAGCCCCCGGCGGTTCTGTCAAAGATATGATAGTTTCGGCTGTAGACAGCGAAGCCCGTTTCGGTTGTAAGGGCAAGACGAAATGGCGCGGGTATAAGATGGCCATCGTCGAAGTCGGAAATTCCGGATTTATCGCCGCCGCCGAGGCCATGAAAGCCAACGACTATGACGGCTCCAGTCTGGTGCCGTTAGCGGATCAGCTTCCCACCGATTGTGTAGAAAACCCGACGATCATTGGAGATACCCACTATGGTGCGGGCGATGACCGTGTCACCCTCAAGGAAAAAGGCATTGACGTAGTGGCGCCACTTTCACCAAAGACAAAATGTGATATCCTCGCGGGCGAGGGATTTCAAGTTTCCGAAGACCAAACACAACTGATCTGCCCGAGAGGAAAAGTCATCACCACCTATTCGGAAGTGGCAGATGGGAAGAACTTCGTGCTTCGCGCCAAGGACCATGATTGCAAGCACTGCCCTCGTTACACGACCTGTTTTAAAGAAAAGAAACATCGGCGCACGATTTTTATTCACAACGCCTATGGTGTCATGCTCGAGGCGGCAAAGCACTCCCAAACGAAAATCTATAAGGAACAGATGCGTCTTCGCAGCCGCATCGAAGCCAAGCAAAATGAACTGGTCAACCGTTACGGACTGCGCCGGGTTCGCCGTATCGGAAAACGAAATCTGGCTTATGCCGCCCGGCTCAGCGCGTTAGCGGCGAACTTTCAAAAACTCAACCGTCTACGAAATGATAAGAATGCAACCATGGTGTTGGAGGTGAGTGCCTTACGCGGTGTTGCTTTCAAAAAAGCCGCATAAGGTGCAAGGGGGAGATCTGCCCTTTTTGAGGAAAATCCTCAAAAAGGGCCGGTGAGACCGATAAAAAGACTCTAGTTTTTTGCTGTTTGTATTAAAAAATCATGCTTTTGCAAGGGCTGGCTAGGGAATTTGCTTATTTTCTAGACGGCCTCTAATATGTACAGAGATCGGAATGCACAATCCTACACGAGGTGGTATTTCATTCACAAAGGAGGCCGAGCCATGTCGAACGGATCGGTGAACGGAAGAAAATACGAGACGACGATCCAGATGATCCGCCATGAGGTCTTTTATCAGGTCGCCAAGATGGCCATGGAAGGGAGCTTGCAGGCCCATCGTGAGTTTATTCCGGTCATCGTTTTTCAGGGAAACAAGGCGCGTTTTCGCTGCTGTGTCTATAAGGAGCGGGCCGTCGCGGCCGAACGGGTTCGCCTCGCCTGTGGAGAGGCGCCCCAATCAGGTGTGGCATATGAAGCCGCTGAAAGCGGCATCCCGGATCCGCTCGTCCGGGTCATCGCCATCGCCTGTGACGAGTGCCCCGTCGACCGCTTCACCGTCACCGGCGCCTGCCGCGGTTGCATCACCCACCGCTGCATCGAGGCCTGCCCCGTCGACGCCATCGCCCAGATCAACCGCCTCGCCTACATCAATCAGCAGAAGTGCATCGAATGCGGCCGCTGTCACCAGGTCTGCCCCTACGGCGCCATCACCGACATGCAGCGCCCCTGCATCAAGGCTTGTCCCGTCAAAGCCATCCAATACGGCGAGGACAAGATCGCCCGCATCGATCCCAACAAGTGCGTCTCCTGCGGCCACTGCGCCGTCAGTTGCCCCTTCGGGGCCATCTCCGATCTCTCTTACATCCCCCAGGCGGTGGAAATGCTGAAGACGCAAGACGGAACGGTCCATGCGGTCCTGGCGCCGTCCGTGGCCAGCCAGTTTCCCGGCATCTCCATCGGCCAGGTCCACCATGCCCTCAAAAAACTCGGCTTTGCCGCCGTCCACGAGGCGGCTCTGGGCGCCGACATGATCGTCGACCACGAGGCGAAGGAACTGGCGGAAAAGTTGAAGGAAGGTTCTTTCCTGACCAACTCCTGCTGCCCCGCCTTCGTTTCTCTCATTGAAAAGCACTTCCCCACCTTAAAAGGGAACATCTCCACCTCCGTCTCGCCCATGGTCGCCGTAGGCCGCTACGTCAAAAAGCTGCACCCGGAGGCGAAGACGGTCTTCATCGGCCCCTGCTACGCCAAGAAGGTGGAGATCGGCCTACCCAAGTGCAAAGGCCATATCGACCTGGCCCTCACCTTTGAGGAGATCTTCGCCATGTTCGACGCCGCCGGCATCTCGCTGGCCGACTGCCCCGACGAACCGCTCCAGCAGGCCTCTCCCTTCGGTCGCCGCTTCGCCCGCTGCGGCGGCGTGTCGGAGGCCATCGCCCAGGCCTTGAAGGAGGCCGGCGTGCAGGTAGAACTGAAACCCGTTCAGGTGGACGGCCTCGACGCCTGCATCAAGGTGCTCCGGCAAGCCAAGGTGGGCCGACCGCCGGGCAACTTCATCGAAGGCATGGCCTGCGTCGGCGGCTGTGTCGGCGGTCCCGCGTCGTTGAACCATACCCGCAAGGCCCGCCAGATCATCGATACATACAGCGAAGAGACGAAAGCCAAAACCATCACCGAGGCCCTTTCCGCCATCGAGACACCCTAAGGAGAAGGCAGCGATGCGGCGCCGCTGTTCACGTTCCCTCACAAGACAAAGGTATCGATAGGAAACAGCGTAGGGACTTTCCCCACGCTGTTTCCCCGGTTTTTGTTACCCCCCATATCCAAAACCAAAACCCGTTCCCAGGATGGCGATGATGATGATCAGGATGGCCAGCGCGACGATGCAGTTGCCCACATAGCCGCCCTGTGCGCAAGCGGGAGCGACAGGACCACAATGGCTCATAGGAGACCCTCCTTTCATTCTTTCTATCCATCAACCCTCGCCGGACGGACCGGCGCCTGATCGTTACTGGTTGGTGTATCCGAATCCGACAATGCTGGGGTAAAAGGCCCCAATAACGATCAGGGTGATGACCAGACCGGCGACAACGCCGAAACTGGTGCCAATATAACCGCCGTAACCACCCATGCCTGTAGCCTCCTTTCAAAGGGAATCCTCCTGTTGGAGCTGTCTCCAATAACAAAGTATGGAAAACAACGGTCCGGCGGTACAAAAGTAACCGCCGGACCGTTGTTTTTTTATATACTCCTGCCCCGATCCGGCGACACCATAGGATCACCAGAGTGTTGCAACTTGGCGACGACTAAAGAAGCTAGATAATCAGCGGACCACCCTTTATGCTGTACTCCAAGCTCCCGTTGCAACTTGGCGATGACTAAGGAAGATAGATAATCCCTTCGTCGAATGAGGTGATCCTCTCCAACCCATTCGCACCGACGACGAAGGTGTCTTCGATGCCGACGGCGCCTTCGGGGAAGACAAACTTGGGTTCGAGGGCAAAGACCATCCCTTCCTCCAGCGCCATAGTGGCGCCTTTCGCCAGGACAGGGAGCTCGTCCAATTCAATGCCGACACCGTGGCCTACAAAGGCCACTTTTTCTTTATGGCCCATGAAGTGATCGGCCAGGCCGTATTCCTTCGCCTTCTGAAGGGCATAAGCAAAGAGTTCCCCGCCCGTCACGCCCGGCCGTGCTTTTTCCCGGATCCCGGCCAGGATCTCCAGCGCGACGCTGTGGGCCCGCTCCAGGTGCGCCGGCAGGCGGCCCATGCAGAAGACACGAGATTTGTCGACGCCATAGCCGTCGATGATGCCTACCTGATCGACCATGATCGGCTCATCGCGGCCGATCGCCTTGGTGCCGGATCCCATGGAAAAGGAGGGATTGAGGCCGACGCCGCCGATGGGCCCCTCGAAGAAAGACGGCATGGCCAGGTTGGCGCCGGAGAGGGTGTGGCCGTAGCTGATGTCCATGTTAAAGCCGCGGGTGCGCGTCAAGCCCTGATGCCCGTGACGCCGGAAACAAGCCTCCACCTCAGCGGCCAGTTCCAACTCGGTCATCCCCGCCCGCAACGACCGGGGAACGTTGCCGAAGACGATGCGGCACAGTTCGGCCGCTTCCGCCAGCCGTTCCAACTCAAAGGGCGTCTTGACGGCCCGGGCCCTCCGGATCAGCCCGGAGGCATCCTCCAGGCGGCTGGCGGCGAAGAGCTTCTGGTAGCGCTGGAAGTGGACCACCGGCAACACGTCCAGTTCGAGACCGAGCCGAACCGGGACGCCGAAGCCGTAGGCATCCAGCATGGCCGGCAGTTCCTTGGGGTTGTCCAGCGGAACGATCTGTTCCAGGGCAGACTCCCGGCGCGCCCGCTCCAGGTTCCGCTTGACCATCAGCAAGGCCTTGCCCTCGGCCGGGATATAAAGGTGGGCGCGCTGGATGGTGCCGGAAAAATAAAAGAGGTCGGCATTTTGGACGATCAAAGCGCCGTCAAGGCCTTCCTGACGCAGCATCGATTGGAACCGGGCGATCCGCCGCTTAAGCTCATCAGCTGGTGTATAACGCATCTTCAGCCACTCCCCTCATCACCCATTGTCATAGGCACTATCGCGAAGCGTCTCGCCCATCAGGCGTTTCCATATCTTGTTCGTCTATGCTACATCCCTTTTCGGGCTTCGACACCGTGGCTAAAGTCCCATCGGATGTTCACATATCTTGTACGTCTATCTACCCTTCATCAATCAAATTGAACAACTCGCTAGGATGCCCGATCAGCCTGTCCGCTCCGCTCGCCAACAGTTCTTCCGCCGGGCGGAAGCCCCAGAGGACGCCGATGGCCGGCATGCCCGCCCCTCTCGCCGTCTTCATATCCGTATTCGTATCGCCCAAATAGAGGATATCCGCCGGCGCGAAAGCGAATCGCGCGGCGATCTCCAGCGCCCCGGCCGGATCGGGCTTCTTGGGAACGGACGGGCGCTGACCGAATACCATGGCAAAGGGCCGCTGCGGGAAAAAATAATCGGTCATCTCGACGGTCCAATCGTGGGGCTTATTGGATAAGACAGCCATGGAGATGTTCCGGGCCGCCAGGCCCTCGAGCATTTCCATCACCCCGGTGTAGGGGGCGGTTTTTACGGCCCAATTCCGGCCGTATTCCTCTTGCATATCGGTGAAACAGCGCCGCAGCGTCTCCTCGTCGCAACCTGCCTCCGGCAGGGCGCGCCTCACCATTGTGGCGAGGCCGTCACCGACAAAGTACCGGTATTCGTCCAAAGAATGAGCGGGAAAGCCGGCGCGAGAGAGCACGCGGTTCATCGAATCGGCCAGATCGGCCAAGGTGTCCAGCAGGGTTCCGTCCAGATCAAAGATCACGGCCTTGCACGCCAATGGAGGTCACTCCCTTTGCCAAGATGATCGCCAGTTCCCTTTTTTATTGGCGGCCGGCATCGTAAATCCCTTTTTCCTACCGAAAACGGTGAAAAGGGTTTTTTACAATTTTTGAACTTTTGGCCGCTTTGCCTCTTATTCGGGGGAAGAAAAATCTGTATAATGAAATTACGATTGCAAAGTATACGCGCCGCATGCTGCACCGTTCCTGAATTGCTGATAAGGCGGTGATCCTCTTGATAACTGCCTCGGGTTCGTCCGAGACATTCCTGTCTCTTGTCCGACAATTCCCGTTGCCTTTGGCGGTATTGGATCCTGACCGAATCATCCGTTTTTTGAATCCCTCCGCCGAACGTTTGACCGGATGGAGCAGCCAAGATGTGGCCGGTCGCCGAGGCGACGACTTTTTTCACCTGGACGAAACAGATGCTGCCGGCCTGTCCGCCCATTGCGGTCGCATCGTCACGCCGGAAGGAACGTCCCTCTCCCTCTGTGTGCAAGCCCATGGCCTCGCCTCAAACGGTGAAAGGGCAGATGCTTTTTTGGTCGTCCTGAAAGCCGTTCCTGTGGGGGAGCATGGTTCCCCCTCCTGCCATGGCGCCTGTCGCCGCCTGACAGCTGCCTATTCTTCGCTGCTGGAACAGTACAGACAATTAAAAACCGAATTGCGCAAAAGGGAGCAGCGTTTTCGCGACGTGGAACGGGCCTTCGACGAATATATTTGGGAACTCGATGGAGAAGGTCGGTATGCCTACGTCTCACCTCAGATCCATTCCATCTTGGGTGTCGCGCCGGAAGCATTGATCGGTACACCTGTTTGGCAGTATGTCTATCCCGATGACGTGGAACGATTTTTGAACATCTTCCGCCAAGCTGCTGCCGAGAACAAACTGGTCCGCAACCTGGAGTACCGCCGGCGCTCCGCCTCCGGGGAGCTTCGTTGGTTGAGCGCGAACGGCGTCCCGGTCTTCAATGAACAGGGGACGTTGATCGGTTTTCGCGGCGCCACGCTGGATATTACGAAGCAGAAAGCCGCGGAGGCCGCCTTGCGCGACAGCGAGGAGCACTACCGCTCCATCGTGACGGCCATCGCCGAGGGCATGGTTGTCCAGGAGCGAGACGGTCGGATCGTGTCTTTTAACCGAAAAGCGGAGGCCATTCTGGGCTTAACGGCAGACCAGTTGATGGGGCGGACTTCTTGCGACCCGCGCTGGCGCGCTGTCCGCGAGGACGGATCTCCCTTCCCCGGCGAGGAACACCCGGCCATGGTCTCCCTGCGCACAGGGAAGCCTTGCCACAATGTGGTCATGGGCGTCTACAAGCCGAATGGAGAGATGTGCTGGATCTTGGTCAACGCCGAACCGCTCTTTCGTCCCGGCGAAAGCGAGCCTTTTCGGGTGGTGGCGACCTTCACCGATATCACGGAACGGCGCAGGATCGAACAGACACTGCTGGAGACAAGGGAGCAGTTGAAGAACCTCTTCAACAGTCTGAATATCGTCTTCTGGTCCTACGACGTGACACAGCGCCGCCTTCTGCAGCTCTCCCCTGCCTGCGAGGGGCTCTTCGGCGTTCCCGCCCAGGCTTTCTTTGATCACCCCGATACATGGATGCAGGCCACCCACCCCGACGATCTGCCTCGCTTGCGACGCATATCAAAACGGGTGCTCGTCGGCAAGGCCATTCAGGATGAATTCCGTATTATCCGCAATAACGGCGATCTGCGCTGGGTCAGCGGTCATGTCATCCCCGTCGCCGACAGTTCCGGGAAGGTTGTCCGTCTTGACGGCATGCTCATGGACATCACGGAAAAGAAACAGGTCGATATGGAGCTGCGGATCGCCAAGGTCCGTGCCGAAGAGGCCAGTTTGGCGAAAAGCTCCTTCTTGGCCATGATGAGCCATGAGATCCGCACGCCTATGAATGGAATCATCGGCATGAACGAACTGCTGCTGGGCACTCGGCTGACGTCGGAACAACTCGATTACGCCCAGGCAGTGCAGGAATCGGCCGAGCTCCTGCTCACGGTGATCAATGATATCCTGGACTACTCGAAGGTTGAGGCCGGCAAGATGGAACTGGAATCGATCGACTTCGATCCCGTTCCGGTCGTCGACGGCGTAGCCCGGCTGCTTCAGGGCAAAGCACGGGAAAAAGGCCTGACCATCTCCACGTTTATCGCCGATGAGGCGCGCTTCCTCTTCCAAGGCGATCCGGGACGGCTGCGGCAGGTGCTGCTCAACCTCGTCAGCAACGCCGTCAAATTTACGGAGAGAGGCACTATCGACATCCGTGTCTTTCCCGTTTCCGATACGGGATCCCAGGTCACCATCCGTTTCGAAGTGATCGACACAGGGATCGGCATCGCGCCGGAGATTCGCGACTGTCTCTTTCAGCCCTTCAGCCAGGGAAACACGTCCATGACGCGCAAATACGGCGGAACCGGTTTGGGTCTCGCCATCTCCCGAAACCTCGTGGAGCTGATGGGCGGCAAGATCGGCGTCCAGAGCAAACCCGGCGAAGGATCCACCTTCTGGTTCACTCTGCCGGTGCGCAAACCGCTTCAGACATCGCAATCGCCTGTCCACGCCGCCGAATCCCGCCAAGCTCCCCTGCCGCCGCCAGTTTCCTTAACGTCGGCTCGTCCGACAGGGCTTCGTCAAGCCTCCGTCCTCGTGGTGGAAGACAATCCGGTCAACCAAAAACTGGTCACCGCGCTGCTGCGAAAGATGGGCTTATCCGTCCGCTTGGCCAGCAGCGGTTTTGAAGCCATCGACGCATTAGGGGAAGAGGAGTATGCCCTCATCCTGATGGACTGCCAGCTTCCCGATCTGAACGGCTTTGAAACGACCCAAGTGATCCGCGACAGCGAGGCCGAGACAGGGCAGCACATCCCCATCATCGCCATGACCGCCTTGTCCATGCAGGGAGACCGGGAGAAATGCCTCCAGGCAGGGATGGACGATTATGTCAGCAAACCGATCGATCGGAAGCAGTTGACGGCCGTGCTCGCCCGCTGGCTGAGCGTGAGCGCCGACGAGGAGACGGGAACGGATTAAGGGCATTGGCGGTTTAGGCAAATCGTGCTATAATAGACCAAAATCCTAAAGCAATAATCCTCACAAGGACAACCGCATATGCGACATGAAGACCCTTTTAGGTTTGACAGCATGGTCAGTAACCGAAAAGGGTCTTTTTATGGAAAAGGGTCTTTTTATGGAAAAAGTTCTTTTTATGGAAAAGCCCTTTTCATCATCGCTTGCGGCCAGACTAGTCATGAACGTTTTATTCCGGTGAATGAAGGTTAATGAAATTAAAGGAGGGGGCATTTATGTATCGAGGAAAAAACCCTAACCGCGTTCACGTCGAGCAGTCCACCCATGACCGTTGCGTCCAGGCGGTGGCAGAGAACCTCGCTGCCGATGGGTACCATGTGCTGGCCGATCACATCCACTGGGAACCGGGGGCGCCCCACGAAATCAGCCACTGCGTGCCCGACATCCTGGCCAAAAAGGGTGACCAGACCACCGTTTTCGAGGTAGAGACCTGCTCCACCATCAGCGACATCCACACGCGCGAACAACTGGCCGCCTTTTCTCTAACCTACCCGACGGTGCTCGTCATCCCTCAGGACTGCCTCAGCCGTTTCCTCGAGGGCGGACCGGTGGAACATGCCAGAAACTATTTGAAGGGTTGGGGTCTGCACAGGGTCACCCTGGCCACCTTCGATCCGCGCAGCCAGAAGTTGCAGATTCATCGATAACCACAGAGAGCCTTCTGTCCAAGGACATGAGGAAGCCGTTGCCTTCATCGCGCGGCTTCTTTTTTTCAATCCTTCGGCGGTCGGTGGTTGAAGACAATGATGCGGCTTTCCGTCATCTCCCGGACGGCGTAGGCCGGGCCTTCTTTTCCTGAGCCGCTGTTCGATGCCGGGGTTCTCAAGGAGCCACTCGCCGACAGTCCAGCCGGGGCCGACGACCACGTTCAGCCAGCCCTCCGGCAAACCAGCTTCCTGCATGAGCCGAGCGAGGGAGAGCGCCGAGAGGGGAGTCGTCGAAGTCGGTTTGGCCACCACGGCGTTTCCGGCTGCGATGGCCGGGCCGACCTTGTGACAGAGCAGGTTCAGGGGGTAGTTGAAGGGGCTGATGGCGCAGACGACGCCGACAAGCACGCGGATGGTGAAGGCCATGCGGTTTTCCCAAGTCCGATTCGACCTGTCCAGATTTTGGAGGGAGACGACTTCCGTCACTCTGTTTCTCTTTGAATTGTATGTCAAGATCTGTCAGGATAAGAATCTGTTTAGAAAGCGTCTTACCGCCCGCCTTCGCGCAAGACCTCCCGGATGATGTTGTAGTTCTCATCGCGCGTATCGATGAACCCCTGGATCGCCGATTCGGACATCACCCTTCTCCCCTTGTCGGTGCGGCTGAGGGCCAATAGACCTGCTTTTAACCGTTCAACAAGGCTGCTGTCCAGCCGGCCCCGGGCGGCGATGCAGTCCTTGGGAATCGCCTCCGTCTCGGCCAAGAAGACCAGGTCGTCGACAGGCAGGTTGCGCCGGCGGGCGTCGTCTATCGCCTCGGAATAGGTAGCGCCGGCGGCGACGTCACCTTTGAGGACCGTCTCGATGACGCGGCTGTGGGTGCCCTGGAAGATAACCTCACCCAGGTCCCTATCCGGGTTGAGACCGGCTCGGCGCAGGAGCAGGCGCGGGTAGGCGTATCCCGAGGCGGACTGGGGATCGACGAAGGCCATCCGTTTGCCCTTTAACGCCGTCAGACTCGCGATGCCACTCCCTTTGCGGGCGATGATGTAGCCCTTATAGGAGGCGTTGCCGTTGACGATGGGTGTGGCCAGCGGGATGACCCTCCCCTTGGCGGCTGCGTTGACATAGGCCAGCGGCGAAAACCAGCCCACGTCGACGATCTCATCGATGAGGCAGTCGGCCAGGGCGTTGTAGTCAGCGGCGATGAGGATGCGTGGCTTGATGCCGAGGTTCTCGCAGAGGGCAGCGATGACGGGCAGATACTGTCGGCGGATCCTGTCGGGACTCAAGGCCGGGTTGATACCGATGATGAGTTCGTCGTCCTGCTTGAGCCGGGCGGCCTGTTTCTGCAGTTGATGGACGTTGCTGTTCAGCTCCTCAGCCAGATCGAGCAGCTTGCTGTGGTGCTTCTCCTGGTCCCGCACGCGGGCCATGATGTCCTGCATGCCGTCGCCGAGAGAGACGAAGATGGCGGCCAGCTGTTCCGCCCGCTCAGCATGTTGGGCCGTGGCCTCGAAGAGTTCCTTGTTCAGGTCGGTGATCTCGCCGAAGGTGTTGACCGTATGGGAAAGGACATCCCGTCCTGAACGGACATCTTCGACGATGGCCTTTAACTGTTTAGAGCTGAAATCGGCGCCGGCGGCGACGATGTGAATGTCTTGATTGATCTGGTCTGCCGCCTTTTGAATGCCCTGGGCCGACTGAGCGCTTTTTTCAGCGAGTTTGCGAACCTCGTCGGCGACGATGGCAAAGCCCCTCCCGGCTGTGCCAGCGCGAGCCGCTTCGATGGAGGCGTTGAGGGCGAGGAGGTTCGTCTTTTTGGCAATATCGCGGGCTTCCCGGACAAAACGGGAGATCTGCTCCGACTCCTCCCTCAGTTTCATGGCCGCACGGGCGTATGTGAGCACATCGGAAGCGATCTGACGCAGGAGCCGCTCCGCCTCAGCGACGCGTTTTTCGCCTTCCTTGGCTTCTTCCAACCGTGACGCTGACAGGCCGGCCACCTGACGGGCCCGTTCTTCCAGCAGCCGGGCGACACCAGTCATTTCCTGCAGGCGAGCTGAGCCGTCGTTCAGATCCCGGCCGTTCCGTTCGGTGATGTTGACGAGGCTGCGGGCGACTTCTGCCGTTTCACCGACGGTCCACTTGACCTGATGGGCATCGAGGCCGAGTTTTTCCGAGAGAGGCAGGATGTCGAGCTTCGGTTCTTCATCGGGCTGGGGGCACATCGTCTTTTTCATGGTATCGCTCCTCCACACGGTTAAAAAAAAGCGCCATGCCGATGGTTTCCCTTCTGCCCGCATTCAGTTGAATTACAGCAAAGAGGGGTGTCTTACCATGGCATGGCCCTGCAGGGGTTGTTGTATCGACAGGATGTGCTTGACGGATACTCGGTAGGGATGAGTACAGGATGCGCTTGGCAGATACTTGGTGGAGATGAGTACAGGATGCGCTTGACGGATACTCGGTGGAGATTAGTACAGGATGCGCTTGGCGCGGCTGTCGGTAAAGTCGAGGTTGTAGAAGGCGTTGAGACCGCGGTAACAGGCCCGTTCGCCCAGTTCCTCTTCAATGCGCAGTAACTGGTTGTATTTGGCCACCCGATCTGTCCGGGAGGGAGCGCCAGTCTTGATCTGGCCGGCGTTGGTCGCCACAGCCAGATCGGCGATGGTGGTGTCGTCCGTTTCGCCGGAGCGGTGGGAGATGACGGCCGTATAGCCCGCCCGCCGGGCCAGTTCGATGGCGTCAAGGGTCTCTGTCAGCGTGCCGATCTGGTTGACTTTGATCAAAATAGCGTTCGCCACGTTGCCGGCGATGCCGCGGGCGAGGCGCTCCGTATTGGTGACAAAGAGGTCGTCGCCGACGAGCTGCAGTTTTTTGCCGAGGGCTTGGGTGAGTTTGGCCCAGCCTTCCCAGTCGTCTTCGGCCAGACCGTCTTCAATGGTGATGATCGGGTATTTGGACGCCAGGTGCTGATAGAAGGCGATCATCTCATCGGCGGTGCAGGTCGCCCCTTCGCCGGCGAGGACGTATTTGCCGTCTTTGTAGAGTTCGGTAGCGGCCACATCGAGGCCGAGGAAGACATCTTCGCCGGGCCGGTAGCCGGCTTTTTCAATGGCGGTGACGATGACAGCCAAGGCTTCTTCGTTGCTCTTCAGGTTCGGGGCAAAGCCGCCTTCGTCGCCGACGGCGGTGTTGAGCCCTTTGGCTTTGAGGACACTTTTTAAACTGTGGAAGATCTCGGTACCCATGCGCAGGCCCTCAGCAAAGCTGGTGGCGCCGACGGGCAGGACCATGAACTCCTGGATGTCCACGTTGTTGTCGGCATGCTTGCCGCCGTTGAGGATGTTCATCATCGGCACCGGCAGTTCCCGGCCGTTGATGCCGCCCACGTACTGGTAGAGAGGCAGGCCGAAGTAGTGGGCTGATGCCTTGGCGGCGGCGAGGGAGACGCCGAGGATGGCGTTGGCGCCCAGCTTGCTCTTGTTGGCCGTGCCGTCCAGTTCGATCAGTTTCTGATCGAGGGCGGCCTGGTCGGCGGCGTCCGTCTGGATCAGGGCCGGCTTGATGATGTCGTTCACGTTGGCGACAGCCTGGCGGACACCTTTGCCCAGGTAGCGGTTCTGGTCGCCGTCGCGGAGTTCCACAGCTTCATAGGCGCCGGTGGAGGCGCCTGAGGGGACGGCGGCGCGGCCTTTGCTGCCGTCGATGAGCCACACGTCCACTTCCAGGGTCGGGTTGCCCCGGGAATCGAGGATTTCACGGGCTGCAATATCGCTGATGATCGTCATGTCGTTTCCTCCATATCAGCGCATAAAGGCGCCATGATGCTGTATTCAAGTCAACCATCTGTTGGGGATCCTCTCGCCTCATTGATTCGCCGTATTGACTAGGCCCGATTGCGTCAGTATGTTCTGCGCAACCGGCCCTAGCGGACGCCGTCGATGATCCCTTGAAAATCTGCCGCTTTCAAACTGGCGCCTCCGACGAGGGCGCCGTCAATGTCGGGGCGGGAGAGGAGGCTCGCCGCATTGGCCGCTTTCACGCTGCCGCCGTATTGGATGCGGACCGCCTCTGCCGCCGCGTTGCCGAATTCGGCGGCCACGGTGGCGCGGATGAAGGCGATGACCTGCTGGGCGTCGTCGTCAGAGGCGGTTTTGCCGGTGCCGATGGCCCAGACAGGCTCGTAGGCGATGACCAGGGAGGCGACGGCCTCAGGCGCGAGTCCGGCCAAGGCGCCGCGGGTCTGGGTGGCGACGATGGCCTCCGTCTCCCCCGCTTCCCGCTGGGCCAGGGTCTCGCCGACGCAGACGATGGGCGTCAAGGCATGGGTGAGAGCGGCTTTCACTTTGCCGTTGACGAGTTCGTCCGTTTCACCGAAGTACTGGCGCCGCTCCGAATGGCCGAGGATCACATAGGCGCAGCCGACGTCTTTGAGCATATTCGGTGAGATCTCGCCGGTGAAGGCGCCCTGCTCTTCCCAGTGCATGTTCTGGGCGCCCAAGGCGATGGGGCTGTCTTGGATGACGGCTGCCACGGCGGCCAGGGCCGTAAAGGGCGGGCAGAGGACGATCTCCGCCTGCGGTTCTCCCTGCTGCCTTTTCAAGGCCTCGGCCAGTTGAACGGCCTCCGCAATGGTCTTGTGCATCTTCCAGTTGCCGGCAATGATGGGTCTGCGCATGTCTTTATTCCGCTCCCCTTCTGTATGGCGTTCCAAAATGTGAGTGGTCTCGTTTTCTACAGATATAGGTGTTTTTTTCTCTGTTCGAGATCTCTATTTTTTGTCCCGTAGGACGGCCACGCCAGGCAAGGTCTTGCCTTCCAGGAATTCCAGGGAGGCGCCGCCGCCGGTGGAGATGTGGCTCATCCGTTCGGCCACACCGACCTTGTTGACAGCGGCCACCGAGTCACCGCCGCCGATGACGGTGATGCCCCGGCACTCGGCCATGGCCCGGGCGACGGCTTCCGTTCCCTTGGCGAAGTCGTCGATCTCGAAGACGCCCATGGGGCCGTTCCACAGCACGGTAGCCGCCTCTTTGACCACGTCAGCGTAGCCTTTGGCCGTCTCGGGGCCGATGTCGAGGGCCATCCAGCCGGGCTCGATGGCGTTGACGGCGACCGTCTTCTGGGGCGCGCCGGCCTCAAAGGCCTGGGCGACGACGACATCGGTGGGCAGCAGCAGGTTGACCTTCTGCGCCTTGGCGCGCAGGATCAGTTCGCCGGCCAGGTCGACCTTATCGGTCTCGACGAGGGAATTGCCCGTCTCGTAGCCGAGGGCGCGCAGGAAGGTGTTGGCCATGCCGCCGCCAATGATCAGGCTGTCCACCTTGTTCAAGAGGTTTTCGATGACGCCGATCTTGTCAGAGACCTTGGCGCCGCCGATGACGGCGACGAAGGGTCTTTCCGGGTTGGTGACGGCCTTGCCGAGCATGGACAACTCTTTTTCCATGAGAAATCCGGCCACGGCCGGCAGGAAGTCGGCGACGCCAGCCGTGGAGGCGTGGGCGCGGTGGGAGGTGCCGAAGGCGTCGTTGACGTAGATGTCGGCCAAGTCGGCCAAGGCTTTGGCGTAAGCCTTATCGTTCTTTTCTTCTTCCTTATAGAAGCGGACGTTCTCTAAGAGAAGCACGTCGCCCTCTTGCATGGCAGCGACGGCGGCCTGGACTTCCGGACCGATGACGTCGTCGACCTTGGCGACTGGTTTGCCGAGGAGCTCGGCCAGGCGCTTGGCCACGGGGGTCAGGCGGAATTCATCGACAGGCTGGCCTTTCGGGCGGCCCAGGTGGGAGGCGACGATCACCCGCGCCCCCCGGTCGATCAGGTATTGCAGCGTCGGCAAGGTCATGCGGATGCGCGTGTCGTCGGTGATGACGCCCTTTTTGAGGGGGACGTTCAGGTCCTCCCGGACGAGGACGCGCTTGCCCCGCACGTCGATATCGCGAAGGGAGATCTTCTCCATGCTTACAGCCCCTTTGCGGCCATCAGCAGGGCCAGGTCGACAACGCGGTTGGAATAGCCCCACTCGTTGTCATACCAGGCGACGACTTTGGCCATCTTGCCGTCGAGGACCATCGTGGAGGGGGCGTCGACGATGGAGGAGTGGGGATTGCCGTTGAAGTCGCGGGAGACGAGGGGTTTTTCACAGAAGGCCAGGATGCCTTTTAAGGGGCCTTCAGCGGCGGCCTTCAGGGCGCTGTTGATCGCTTCTTCGGTGGCCGGTTTTTCCAGTTCAGCTACCAAGTCGACGACGGAGACGTTGGGGGTGGGGACGCGCATGGCAAAGCCGTTCAGCTTGCCTTTCAGTTCGGGCAGGACGAGGGCGACGGCCTTGGCGGCGCCGGTGGTGGTGGGGATGATCGACTGACCGGCGGCGCGGGCGCGGCGCAGGTCGCTGTGGGGCAGGTCGAGGATGCGCTGGTCGTTCGTGTAGGCGTGAACCGTCGTCATCAGGCCGCGGACGATGCCGAACTGCTCATGGAGCACCTTGGCGAAGGGGGCCAGGCAGTTGGTGGTGCAGGAGGCGTTGGAGACGACGTGGTGGTTGGCGGCGTCGTATGTATGGTCATTGACGCCCATGACGATGGTGGCGTCGATGTCTTTGCCGGGAGCCGAGATGATCACCTTTTTGGCGCCGGCCTGGATGTGCTTGGCCGCATCGGGGCCTTTCGTGAAGCGGCCTGTCGATTCGACGACGATGTCGACGCCGAGCTCTTTCCAGGGCAGTTTGGCGGGATCTGTTTCGGCGCAGACCTTGATCTCGACGCCGTTGACGGCGATCGCCTTGTCGGAGACGGTGACTTCGTAAGGCAGTTCGCCATGGACAGAGTCGTACTGGAGCAGGTGAGCCAGCGTTTCCGGGCTGGTCAGGTCGTTGAGGGCGACGATCTCTAGGTCAGAACCGGCTTTCAGCATGTCCCGCTTCAGCATGGCCCGCAGCACGTTGCGGCCGATCCGGCCAAATCCGTTGATGGCGATTTTGGTAGTCATGGTTGCATTCCTCCGCATCATTTTTTCATTTTTGGTGGGGTGTTTGTTTTCGACGGGGCCTTTGTTTTTGATGGGCCTTTGTTTTCGATGGAGTGTTTGCCTTTAACGGGATGCTTGTCTTTGTCGGGATGCCTGTTTTTGTCAAGATCTTATTGGGGCAGCTTTTCGTCGCTGCTCAGTGTTACAGGAGGAGCAGGCGCGAAGAATGGATCTCCGATCCACTCCGCGGCCTGCTCTAATCCTCCGGGCCCTTGTGTCAAGTTGAATGGACAGTGCGAGGAGTCGAGCGGCGCTTCTCCACTTTTCGGCAGGAGTGATTCTCTTGAGCGACCCCTGCTATTCGCGCAGATCCCTAGAGGACTTTCGCCGTCCCCCGGTAGATCAGGCCGCGCCGGCCGTCGACGGTGATCGTCTCCCCTGTCTCAAAGAGGGACAGGGCATTGTCGACACCGACGATGGCAGGGATGCGGTACTCTAAGGCCATGATGGCGGCGTGGGAGGTGAGGCCGCCCTCTTCGCAGACGATGGCGGCAGCGTTTTTCAGGTAAGGGACGTAGTCGGCATCGGTGCCGATGGCGATGAGGATCTCGCCTGCTTGCAGGTCAGCAGCTTCGGTGACGGTGCGGGCAACCCTCGCCTTGCCGGTGACCGACCGGGCGACGATGCCGGTGCCCCGTGCCGCTGCTTTGCCGACGGTGTGGACCTTGAGCAGGTTTGTCGAGCCCTGCACGCCGACGGGCACGCCGGCGGTGATGACGACGAGGTCGCCGCCTTGGATCAGGTCATGTTCGACGGCCACATCGACGGCTGTCGCCAGCATGCGGTCCGTATCGGTCAATTGGACCGATGGCAAGGGAACGACGCCCCAGAGGAGGGCCAAACGGCGCAGCACTTCCGGTCGAGGGGTGACGGCGACGATGGGCGCCTGGGGACGGTAGCGGGCGATCATGCGGGCCGTGTAACCGGAGGCTGTTGCGGTGATGATGGCCGCCGCCCCCAATTGGGTCGCTGTGACGCAGACGGCCTGACCGATGGCGTCGGTGACGCTGGTCTTGCCGTTGTGGACCGGCTGGTTCCTTTGCAAGGACGATTCGGCGCGCCGGGCGATGCGGTCCATCGTCTGAACGGCGACGACAGGGTACTTGCCGTTGGCCGTCTCGCCCGAGAGCATGATGGCGTCGGTGCCGTCGAAGATGGCGTTGGCCACGTCGCTGGCCTCGGCGCGGGTCGGCCGGGGGTTGTTCATCATGGAGTCGAGCATCTGGGTGGCCGTGATCACCGGTTTGCCGAGGCGGTTGCATTCGGCGATGATCGATTTTTGCAGGATAGGCACCTCTTCGGCGGGGATCTCCACGCCCAGGTCGCCCCGGGCGACCATGATGCCGTCAGAGGCCTGGATGATCTCGTCCAGGTTGTCCACCGCTTCGCTGCTCTCGATCTTGGAGATGATCTCGATGTCAGCGCCGCCCTCTTCTAGGATCTTGCGGATAGCCAGCACATCGGCGGCCTTGCGGACGAAGGAAGCGGCGATGAAATCGACCTTCTGTTCGATGCCGAAGCGGATGTCGGCGATGTCCTTTTCGGTGACCGAGGGCAGGTTGATGGAGATGCCGGGAACATTGACGCCTTTTTTGTTGGAGACCTTACCGCCGTTGAGGACGCGGCAGATGACGTCGTTGCCTTCGACTGCCTCTACTTCCAGTTCGATGAGGCCGTCATCGACGAGGATGCGGACGCCCGGCGACACGTCCTTGGGCAGGTCGGCATAGGTGACGGAGACCCGCGAGGCGTCGCCGAGGATGGGATCGGTCGTCAAGGTGAAGCGCTGACCTGCTTCCAAAAAGATCGGCGGAGCGGCAAAATCGCCGGTGCGGATCTCCGGTCCCTTGGTATCCAGCAGGATGGCTACGTTGGCGCCGAGTTCGGCAGCGATGCGGCGGATGTTCTCTATGCGGCGTCCATGTTCCTCATGGGAGCCGTGAGAGAAGTTGAGGCGGGCCACGTTCATGCCGGAACGGATGATCTCTCTCAGGGTGTCCGGGTGTTCACTGGCCGGCCCGATGGTGCAGACGATTTTTGTCCTTCGCATGGGATACCTCTTTCTACAGCCCGTAAGCTTCAGCCAGCAGCTGGATGGGATGGACCACGGGCAGACCGGTCACATGATTGACCTGCAACTGGCACATGCCGCATTCGGTGACGGCCTGTTTGACGCCCGTGTCTGCCACGGCCCGGACGATGTTCTGGCCGATCTCGCGGGCGATGGGGTATTTTTCTTTTTTGAAGCCGTAGCTGCCCGAAAGGCCGCAACAACCGGCGTCGAGGGCAGTTACCTGGAGTTCGGGGATGAGCCGCAGGATCTCCAGGGAGGGAACGCCATAGCCGACGGCGCGCAGGTGACAGGGCTGGTGGTAGCCGTAACGCCGGGGCAGCCGTTTCAGGTTCCTGTCCAGTTGTCCCTTCTCATGGCACATCAGTAGGTACTCGAAGGCGTCGTAGGTGTTTTCCGTCACCAAGGTCGTGTCCATGTCGAAGAGTTCATGGTACTCCTGACGCAGCATCAGGTTGCAGCTCGGACAGGTGGTAACGACGGCGTAGCCTTCCTTGATGTAGCGGTTCAGCTTGGCCAGGTTGTTGACGCCGTAGGCTTTGGCCGCATCCATGAGGCCGTTGGAGACGGTCGGCAGGCCGCAGCAGTTGAAGTCATCGACAACCATCTCGATACCGTTGTGGGCGAAGACCTTAGCCAGCGCCAGGCCCACCTCGGGGGTGTAGTAGTTCACATAGCAGCCGGGATAATAGAGCACCTTCCCTTTCGGGTGGGCGATCTTTTTCGGCTTAAACTGTTGCAGGAACGTTTTGGTGGCGAAGCGCGGGAAGGGCATTTGGGCGGCGACGCCGAAGAGAGCTTCCCCCATGGCCCGGAAGGGACCGACGCCGGCGGCCCAGTTGACGATAGACGGCGCGATCTGGGCGGCTTTGCAGATCAATTCGACCCGGCCTAGCACCTGGTCGCGAAGTGGGGCGCCGTTGAGGGCCACATACTCCCCTTTGGCCTTGCAGTTCATGGTCGCTACGTTGACGCCGGAGGGACAGACGAAGTCACAGGTCTTGCAGTTGCTGCAGTAGCCGATGGAGGGATGAACGGCGGCCGGTTCGTCGAGGCGGAAGCGCTCCAGGTCGGGGCCGTTCTGTTTCGGTCCGGCATACTGGTCGGTCACCTTGACGACGGGGCAGTTGGCCACACAGATGTTGCATTTGATGCAGTTGTCGAGGATGAGATGACGGTCCTGACTCATTGTGCCACCTCCCCGGCGAGCTTGCCGGCCTTGTAGCCGGAAGCGACGGCGATGCCGTTGCCGCATTTCTCAATGGGACCGTTGGCGCCGGCCAGGTTGGCGCCGGTGATCCGCACATTTTCCAGGCAGACCCGGCCTTCCCTGTCAAGGGGCTGCAACCGATCGTTGACGGCGATGCCGAAGCGGTTGAAGCCGTGGCCGTTCATGGAGAGGAACTCGCCGGAAGCCCATTTTTCTGCCGTGCGGACAGGCAGGTTGAAGATGACTTCCCGCGCCTCGCCGATCCGGCTGTCCAGGCCGCCGCCGACGAAGGCGCCCGTGGCCAGGATATAGGTCTTGGCCGAGAAGGTGAAGGTCTTGCCTGCCCCTTCGGCTGTCACCTGAAGGCAGCGGTTGCCCTCTACCTTGGCGCCGGTGAAGGTGCAGCCGATGATCACATCGACGCCGGCGTTGCGCAGGTGCTTGAGCAGCAGTTGCTGCAATCGCTGTCCCGGGAGGGCCGGCGGGATGTTGGCCACTTCGTAGACGGGTGCGCCCAGGGCTTTCGCGAGCTGGCCGGTCACGTCGATATCGAGGCGTTCGCCGAGCACCGGCGGGAAGAGGACCACCGTTCCATCGACGATGTGGGCTTTGATCTGCTCCACCGCTTCCCGGATCCCCTCGGCTTGCTCTAAACGGTGGGCCAGGGTGGTGGCGTAAAGTTTTTTCCAGGCGCTGCGCAGCTTGACGACGGTCAGCTTCACCGATTCAGGCAGGTTGCCGTTGCGGGCCAGGTTGGAAGCCATCACTTCGGGGTAAAAATCCTTCAGTTCTTCATAGCCGACGATGACGATCCGCTTAGCCTTGTCCAGGTCCCTGAGGGCCATCGAAGGCGGCGCCAGGAAGGAGGGCCGGAAGGTGCCGAGGGCTGTCGGCAGCAGCCAGTTGGCGCCGCCGTTGTCGCGGTACGGGCAGCCGTAGCGTTCCGTCAGGCCCTGGAAGTAGCGCAGGCTCTCTTCGAGCACATCGGCCACTTTCGTGTAGGGGTGTTCAGGGTTTACTTCGTTCAGGCGGGCGATCTGGGCCAAAGGGTTTTGGCAGACCCGTTGGGGGTCATCGATGTCGTATCCCCAGAGGTCGATGCAGCCTGAAGACAGGCTGAGCGAGCCCATGCCTTTAGCGGCTACAGTGACTCCTTTACCCGATTCAACCGCTTTGGCGGCGGCCAGCAGGCCGGACAGTCCGGCGCCTATGATCAACACATCTGTTTTTTTATTCATCATTTCATTCTCTCCATGCCGAAGAGTGTGCAGAAGATCTCCGAGGACAGTTGGGCTTCCCGCAGTTGCTGGCCCCAGAGGACCGCCCGGACGCCGCGCCAGCGGTTTTGCAAAAACTCAGCCAAAAACTCGCGGTGGGTGCCGGTGAACTGCTTGTGGTCGCTCATCGCCCCCAGGGTGCGGTAGCTGCAGAAGATGCCCTGACAGGTGCCCATGCCCATGCGGGTTTTGCGGCGGATATCGCTCAAGGTCTTGCTGTCGCCGTCACTGGCCACATGGTCGATCTCGGCGGCGCTGACCATCTCGCACTCGCAGAACATGCGGCGCTTGGTGCGGTCTTTCTCCGCCTCAGCGACGACCTTGGCGAAATCTTGTCCGAGCCGCTCTGCCGCCTTCTTGGCGCCGGGGACGCCGAAGACCTTTTTCCCCCGCTCCATCAGTTCCGCCGGCTGGGCCGCGCTGAGGGGTTCTTCCTTCGTCCGACAGGGGGTGCTGTTGCCGAGTTTTTTGGCAGCCAGGTCAACGGTCTTTTCGGCCATCAACCGGAAGGTGGTGAACTTGCCGCCGACGATGCTGATCAGGCCGGTGAGGCCATCACGTTGCGCGTGGTCGATGAGCGCGAAGTTGCGCGTCACCGCCCGGCCTCCGGCGCCCTTGTCCGCTTGGTAAAGGGGCCGCACGCCCGCAAAGGCCCGGATGATTCGGTAGTCGTCGATGCGGGGCATCATCTCCCGGCCGACGGCAAGCATCTCCCGGACCTCTTTATCAGTCGTCTTAAAGCTGTTGGGATCGTCTACCGCCACTGAGGTCGTGCCCAGCAGCGTAATGGTGCCGTGGGGAACGAAGATGTCGGCGTCGCCGGGGGGGCGCAGGCGGTTGACGACCTGGTTGGTCAACCGATGGTTAAAGGCGAGCAGGGTGCCCTTATCCTTGATGATGCTCACGTCGAGGCCGGCCAGTGCCGTCACTTCGCCGGCCCAGGCGCCGGCGGCGTTGATCACCATCTCGCATTCGATCGGGCGCTTTTCGCCGGTTAGGGTGTTGGTGATCTCCACACCGGTGACGCGGCCATTTGAACAATGGATCGCCGTCAGTTTGCTGTAGTTGGCCATTTGGGCGCCGTAACGTCGAGCCGAATGGACGTTGCTCCAGAGCAGACGGAAGCCATCGACGGCCGCATCGGGCACCGTAAAGGCGCGGGTGATCTTCGGTGAGAGGACGGGGTATTTTTTGATCAAAGTCTTCACGTCGAGTTCTTCCGTTTCGATGCCCGCCTCAGCGCAAGCCTTCACCCACTGGTCGGCATAGGCCGGGTCGTCGCTCGGCAGTTGGGCGAAGAGGCCACCCGTCGGCTCGATGCAGTCGGGCGCCAGGCGACGCAGCAGGAGATTCTCTTCGATGCACTCTTTCGCCGCCTCTTTGTCCTTGACGGCATAGCGACCGCCGCTGTGCAGCAGCCCGTGGAAGCGGGAACTGGTGCCGTGGGCCAAGTCGCCTTGCTCAACCAGGAGGGCCGAAATGCCCCGCATGGCCAGGTCGCGCAGGATGCCTGTCCCAGTGGCGCCGCCTCCGATCACCACCACCTGAACGCGTTCGGTTACCATGGTTAACCCTCCGTCCCTTTCTTCATATAGGAAGCATTCATCCCGTCGATGATTATCCAATTTTATGAAAAAAAGCCGCCAATGCCGGAATCCCCCGGTACTGCTGCGGCTTCTCCAAACTCACAAGCCCCTATCAAGTTCGATGGTACTGACTTCGAGCAGTAGAAGAAAATTGGGGTCGCTGGACTAACTCTATCGAATTGGCTTCCGGTCAGGTATCACCACGAAGACCGACGGCCAGAATTGACGATGTTATCGGCATTGTGCGTAAGGGAGAAAGAGGAGCCGGGAGGAAACGGCGCCACCTGTCAGACAGATGACGCGGCCTCCCCCCCTACTCACTTTGCTTCTGTGACCTGATGAGCCACCGTTTCACTCCAGCGCTCTATCTAAGGTTTGCACTGTCGCTCGGCGGTTCTTACGAAGCGACTGTTGCACTGGCTCTGAGCGCACTTCGCTGCTCGGTGATTAGTCTTCCCTTTCCCAGTCCATGCTGCGGGTGACGGCCCGTTTCCAGCCGCCGTAGAGTTTGGCCCGCTTTTCATCGGCCATTTTGACTTCGAAGCGGTTGTCAAGCTGCCAACGCTTGGCCAGCTCTTCTTTGCTCTCCCAGAAACCGACAGCCAGGCCGGCCAGGTAAGCAGCGCCCAGAGCGGTCGTCTCAATGATCCGGGGGCGCTCAACAGGAACGCCGAGGATGTCTGCCTGGAACTGCATGAGCAGGTTATTGGCCACAGCGCCGCCGTCTACTTTCAACGCTTGCAGCTTGATGTTGGAGTCGGCTTCCATGGCGCCGAGGACATCCTTGGTCTGGTAAGCCAGGGCTTCCAAGGCGGCGCGGACGATGTGGGCTTTGGTGGTGCCGCGGGTCAGGCCGACGATGGCGCCGCGAGCGCGCATATCCCAGTAGGGAGCGCCCAGGCCGGCGAAGGCGGGAACCAGGTAGACGCCGTCGGTGTCGTCTACTTTGCCGGCGAAGTATTCCGAGTCGGGAGCGGCTTCGATCAGTTTCAGGCCGTCGCGGAGCCACTGGATGGCGGCGCCGGCGATGAAGATGGAGCCTTCCAGCGCATATTCCACTTTGCCTTCGATACCCCAAGCAATGGTGGTCAGCAGACCGTTCTTGGAGTCGTACAGTTCCGAACCGGTGTTCATGAGCATGAAGCAACCGGTGCCGTAGGTGTTCTTGGCCATACCGGGTGCGTAGCAAGCTTGGCCGAAGAGGGCGGCCTGCTGGTCACCGGCGGCGCCGGCGATGGGAACGGCATGTCCGAAGAAGAGAGCCGTGTCGGTGTAGCCGTAAACCTCGCTGGAGGGCTTCACCTCAGGCAGCATGGAGGCGGGCACGTTCAGGGCGGCCAGCAGTTCCTCATCCCACTTCAGATCGCGGATGTTGTACATCAGGGTGCGGGAGGCGTTAGAGTAGTCGGTGACATGGACCTTGCCGGCAGTCAACTTCCAGATCAGCCAGGTGTCCATGGTGCCGAAGAGCAGCTCGCCTTTTTCGGCTTTTTCCCGCGCGCCTTCCACGTTGTCCAAGATCCACTTGACCTTGGTGCCGGAGAAGTAGGCGTCGACGACAAGGCCGGTCTTGGTCCGGAAGGTTTGTTCCAGGCCGCGGGCTTTCAGTTCGTCGCAAATGGCGGTGGTGCGGCGACATTGCCAGACGATGGCGTTGTAGACCGGTTTGCCGGTAGCTTTTTCCCAGACGACCGTCGTTTCACGCTGGTTGGTGATGCCGATGGAGGCGATCTCTTCGGCACTGATGCCCGTCTTGGCCAGCAGTTCGGCGATGACACCGTACTGGGTGCTCCAGATCTCATCGGCGTTGTGCTCGACCCAGCCGGCTTTGGGATAGATCTGGGTGAATTCCTTTTGGGCTACGGCGACGATGTTGCTGTCTTTGTCAAAAAGGATAGCGCGACAGCTTGTGGTGCCTTGGTCCAGCGCCATAACGTACTTCTTGCTCATCGAATCCGACACTCCTTTACATCTTTTGATCCATCAAATTTGGCCCGAAAGATCGCTGCACGGGCTGCTCTTGTGTTGAACTCGTTCACCGTCAATTCGCTGAGTATTTTTCTTTTTCACAAAAGGTCCAACCGGGATGCGGCTTTCGGGATGGGTCTCCCGTTTCAAGCGCCCGGCGGATGGGGCGATACCGCCGGCGTCAATAGTTATGATTGCAGAAAAGATTCGCTTCTTTGGTTCTCTTGTGAAGCCTTCCTTCGCGGGGATAGATTAAGCGCCGAAGAAGGTGGCGTAGAAGAAGGCACCGAGCAATGCGCCGATGATGGGGCCAACGACGGGAACCCAAGAGTAGGCCCAGTCAGAGCTGCCTTTGCCGGGGATGGGCAGGATGGCGTGGGCGATACGGGGGCCAAGGTCGCGGGCAGGGTTCAGGGCGTAGCCGGTGGGGCCGCCGAGGGACATACCGAGTGCGACGATCAGCAGCGCCACGGAGATGGTGCCGACGCCGTCGGCCATCTTGTTGGCGCCGAGGGCGAGGATGCCCAGAACCAGCATGGCAGTGGCGATGGCTTCAGTGACCACGTTGGCGCCGTAGTTGCGGATGGCCGGGCCGGTGCTGAAGACAGCCAGTTTGAGGCCGGCATCGTCGGTTTCCTTCCAGTGGGGCAGATAAGCCAGGTAGACGAGCACTGCGCCGAGGAAAGCGCCGATCATCTGAGCGGCGATATAGGTGGGAACGAGGTCCCAGGAGAATTTGCCGATCGCGGCGAGGCCGATAGTCAGGGCGGGGTTGAGGTGGGCGCCGCTGTACTGGCCGACGCTGAAGGCGGCGATCAGAACGGCGAGACCCCAGGCGACAGTGATGACGATCCAGCCGGCGTTCTGGCCTTTCGATTTGTTCAGCAACACACCGGCGACAACACCGTCACCCAGGAGAATCAGGATCATCGTACCGATAATTTCTGCTGCAAACGGCGACATAGTTTGTCCTCCTCGTACTGTTTTTCCTTTTGCTTTTTCGCATACAACCAGCGGATTTTACGCGCCGGTTTTTCGCTTACTGCTTGCCCCAATTGGTATTTCATCGCTTGAATCGGAATCATCCCCCTTGCCGGTATTATCCGGAGCAATAGGAGGTTGGCCGCTTTTTTGCAGATCACTCCCTTCCTTGCGTAAGATTTCACGACCACATCTACGCGCGCGAAAGGCTCGAGCGTCTAAGCGGCCGTCTCCTGAACTCCATAGCCCGGGTCCAGTGAGCAAAAAAGAATAACCCCCAATTCGACATCGCATCGATGCCGCATCGGGGGTTAACTCTTTTACTCCTAACCCGTTATCAAATTGTTCTTAGTTATAACATTCTACGTCTTCGGGCTAATTCCTGCTGAAAGATTGAAATTATTTAAAATTTACTGACGAGAGCCGTTCCCTCTGGCGCTGCGAATGCCCACATCCCCCCTCTGGAACAAAAACCCCCCGAAAAGCATCATACCATGCTTGTTCGGGGGTTCTCCACGACTCCAACCCATCGATCAAATTGTCTTATCGCTTCCATCTGCGGATCTGCATCCTTGTGTTAGTGATATCATTCGCCATGTCGGCTCAAAATCCTGCTCGTTCATTAAAAAAATGTTAGGAAAACTGCCAGAGATGGCGCAGGCTTGTGGAGACGGCATCGATGCCTTTTTCAAAGGCCTCCCGCACATCGGCTTCCGTGCGCAACAATCCGCCGGCGAGGACGGGGATGCCGAGGGACTTTTTCAAGTCGCGAATGACGAAGCGGGGCACCGTCGCGGGAAGGATCTCCACAGCGCTGGGTTTCATATCACTGGCGACGCGGATGGCCGTCTTGATCGATTCGGAATCGACGATGAACACCCGTTGCACAACCCAGAGGCCTTCGTCGTGGGTGAGTTTGACCAGGTTAGACTTGGTGGTGACGATGCCTTGCACACCCATGCGCTTGAGCAGATGGATGCCGGCCTTGTCCTTCCCGATGCCCTCGATGAGATCGATATGGGCGAGCACGTTTTTTTGCGCCACTCGGATCCGCTTGATCGCGTTGGGCAGTTGGTTGACGTCACCGCCAAGAAGAAAGATCGTGCGAATCTTGGGATGGCCGATCAGCTCTTCCAGGTCCTCGAGCCGCCGAAGGGCGCCTCCGATCTTGGTTCCTTCCATGATCGTTTCTAAAAATCCCATACTACCTCCTGCGCACTGACGCTGCCTCCGCATTGGATTTGTTCGTTCATTCTCCATCTATATCGCCAAATCCTGCATTCCCCGATTTCGGGGCGATGCGGCCAAAGTGAACACTGAGATTTTATCCACCTTCCTCTTTCCCTATCCTCACCAAAAAAAGCGCGGCCAAGGGCGCCGCGCTTTTTTTTGGTGATTTCGGTCAGATCACATAGTAATAGGGATCGACCGTCTTTCCATCGATGCGCACCTCAAAGTGCAGGTGTGGTCCCGTCGTCCGGCCGGTATTGCCAACCTCTGCGATGGACTGTCCCTGGGTCACCTGTTCTCCCACCTCGACGTAGATCTTCTGGGCGTGGGCATAGCCTGTCACCATTCCTCCGCCGTGATCGATTTCCAGGTGATTGCCGTAGGTAGGATGATCCTTTTGCACCTTCACAACCGTTCCATCAGCGACAGCCGCAATCGGGGTCCCCCGGCGAGCAGAAAGGTCGATCCCCTCGTGAAAGAACCACTCACGGGTGAGCGGATGCCGTCGAAAACCGTAATAACAGGTTGGCTCGATTTTTGCCAAGGGCGGAACCAGGCCGGAACGGCGGGCGGCTTCCTTCTCAATCGCTTCAGCCACGATTTCGAGTTCCACGCTGTTGGAAGCCTTGACCAGCAGGACCCCTTCTTCGGGCAGCTCCTTCAGGGCAAGGGCAACGACGTGCCCTTTCTCCCATTGCTTGGAGGCGTAGATCACCCTTCCACCAGCCTCAGTCGCCCCGGACGCCATAGTTTCCGCCTGTTCTCCCAGGGCGATGAGGGCAAAGCCAAGTTCTGCTGCCCGCCTGCCGATAGCGCGGTGTTGCTCCGGCGCCTCTTCGCCAAGATTGCTCATGGTCCCGAGGAGCGCCAGGCCTTTCCCCTCAACTGCGAGTTTGGCGGCGCTTTCCAGGGATGCCGACATGGAATGCGGGTTGGCGTTGTACGTCGCATCGATCAGCAATCGCCTCCCCGGCAAGCGGATCGGGGAAAACCGCCTTGGTGTATACTCCACTTTGGTCAATCCGCTGGCGATGGACTCGGGCGGAAGCCCCATATGATCGCCGACGGCTGCAGCCAACAGCGCATCGATCACCGCCGGGCGACCAAAAAATCCAGGCAGTTCTACCTCGATCTCCCGCTCCAAACCGCAGAGCAGAAACCGAGTTCCATCGCGGTGCACCTGGATTCGCTCCGCCCAGAGGGAAAGATCCTCCCGCTCGCACTCTACACCGACCCAACGAACAGGCGCCTGGCAACGCGAAAGATCGACGCTCCGGCAACCAGGATCATCGCCGTTTAATACCAGCAGGCCCTTTTTGGGAAGGTGCGTCAGCAACTTCTCTTTTTCCCGGCGGACACCCTCGCCTCCTCCGAGCGCTGCGGCATGGCCCAATCCAATACAGGTGATGACGCCGACTTCCGGCGCCACCAGCCGGGCGCCGAAATCGATGCTGTTGGGGATGTAGGCGCCGATTTTAACGACCCCGAAGGTGTGATGCGGACGAAGGCGAAAGAGCGTATAGCCGATCCCGTAGGGACCGTTGTAGTTGCGCCAGTTTTTTTGTACCTCTCCCGCTTCGGCCAATACGGCGGCGATCATCTCCTTAGTGGTGGTTTTACCTGCCGAACCCGTCACCGCTACGATGCGCGCCTTGCAGCGGTGCCGATAGGCCTTGACCAGGCGAAAATAGGCGTCCCTCACGGAGCCTACACCGATGACAGCCACAGCGGCATTGGCTGCCGCAGAAGCTGTCCGGTCCGGCAACACAAGAACGCCTACCCCCTTGCGGGCCGCCCGAGCGGCATATCCCGCAGGATCGGTGAGATTCACCAAGGGGATCAAGACGTCGCCTTTTCCGCAATCGACCAATCGCTCACAGACGTAGCGAAGGGGATCCTCCGGGCGCCCGGACAGGAGCTGCCCCCCCGTTATTGCCGCCACGGCGCGAACATTCCATTCGTTCACGGCCATACCTCCGATAGGGAATTTTCAATCGTATATACTACCAAGATATGGTAATCTTTTCCGACTGTCACCCTATCGGTTTTGGGGCCTCACTGGTCGCCTTTGGACAATCGCAGGGCTGGAGGCACATTCCGCGGCCCTCTGACCCTGGCGAGGAGCCGTTGGACGAGTTCTTTGACTTCAGGTGTGCCCAGGACGAGGAGCGTTCCCCCGTACACAGCCGCGGCGACTAGACCCACAAGGATCAAGGAGAGGAGCGTGGCCCACCACCCGCCCCCGGGGAAGAAAGAAAGGAACCAAGGAAAACCCACAGCCAGGACAATCCCCATCAAGGTCGACGCGATCAGCGCCTGATAAAAGACCTTCCACTGATTCCCGAAGGACCAGCCGCCGACGCGACGATAAAGCAGCCAGCCCAAAATCACCATATTCAAGGCGTTAGAGATGGATGTGGCCAAGGCCAACCCGCCATGGGAAAGCCAGGGGATGAAGAGGAAGTTCATGGCCACATGGATGAACACCGTCAGCGCGCCGATCTTGACCGGCGTAGCTGTATCATGGAGCGAGTAAAAAGCTCGGGTGTACAAGTCCCGGACGGCAGAGGGAAAAAAGCCCAGTCCGTAAAAAACGAGGGCGAAGGCGGTCATCGCAGTCCGTGTGGCATCAAATTCCTCTCGTTGAAAAAGCACCTGGATGATCGGCCCGCTCAGGATCACCGTAACCGCCATGATGGGCAGCAGGATCAAGGCGTAATAGCTGACACCGCGAGCCAAGGTCTTTTTAAAACCCTCCCGATCGCCCACGGCCAACAGGGCCGATAGCGCCGGCAGCATGGGGATCGCGACAGCGGAAACGAAAACCCCCATGGGGAGTTGCGCCACCGTGTTGGCGTATTTCAGGGCGACGACGCTCTCCTCAGAGATGGACGCCGCCATATTGCTGTCGATCAGAATGTGAATCTGGCTCACACCGACACCGAACAAGACAGGCAGGATCATCGTCCAGAGCTGCCGGACGAGAGGGTTATCCAGGCCCAGCGTAGGGTAGTAACGAAAACCTTCTTTCATCAGGCTTGGGATCATGACCAGAAAAGATAGCAAGGCCCCCAAGGTGGTCCCCCATGCGACCCCGTGGATGCCCCAGCGCGGGGCAAGCAAGAAGATGGAAACGATGACAACAAGGCTCGACAACAAGGGTCCGATGGAGGAGACGAAGTAGCGGTTTAAGGAGCTGAGCATGGCCATGGTTACGCCGCCCAGCGATGACAATATCAGCGTCGGAAAGAGAATAAAGAGCAGTTCCGCCGTCAGATCGAGCAGCGGCGCAGAAAAGTCGGTAGCCAAGAGGAAAGCGACCTCTCGTGAGAAGACCATGCCGAAGGCCACCAGCAAGGAAATGCCGAACAGCACCGTGTTCAAAACAGCGCTGGCCAACCGCCAGGCGGCGTCCCTGTTGCCCTTTTCCATCTCGGCGGTAAAAAGGGGGATGAAGGCAGCGCTAAAAGCGCCCGTCAGCGTGATGCCGACGATGTTCGGCAGGTTGAAAGCCACCACAAAAGGACCAAGAACCTCGGCGCCGAACTTGGCGCCCACGAACATCTCCCGGACAAGGCCGATAGCCCTTCCCAGCAAGGTGAGGACCATGATCAGTGCGGCGGCTTTCGCGATTCGCTGTTCGGTCAATTTCCGTGCCCCCGTTGCATGAAAGTATCTTCGTCATTTTACCACCGCTCCCCCACTGTCTTCTAGTGATTTTGCGGAAGATAGCGCAGGACCAGCATCCCCACCAATCCGCCGGTGACAGCTGTGGCGAGTTGAGGCAACGAGAGCGCCTTTGCGACCGGTGGGGGAACCTGAATCAGATAATTCACTGCCGCCGCCATGAGCGCAAACTTCAGCAATGCGCCTATGGCAAGGGCGAGCAGGGCGTTTCGTTTTTTCAATAGATGATAGCTGATGCAGAGGATGCTGTTTCCGGCTGCGATCACCGGCAACACGGCGACAAGGGGCATGATTCCGGCCAAGAAGGCCAAGAAGGGCGTCAGGCACCCCAGAAGAAGGCCGCTCCATAGACCGTTGTACCCGGTTGCGATGATGAGCAGCGCATTGACGGCAGGTCCAGCCAGCCATTGAACTTTGATCTGTTGGACGACGACAGCCAGCGCTACCAGCACCGCCGTCCTCACCATAATCCCGGTATTCACGCCTATCACCTCATCTGTGTCGCCTTTCTGTCTCCTGACTGAAAGGCGCCTAGCCCACTTTAAATTTGGCGCTGCTGCCTTTGTCATTTTTTTCGAGTTCCAGCCGCGCGTCGACTCGCTCCCGCAGTTCAGCCACATGGGAGATGATGCCCACAAGCCTTCCCTCCTGCTGGAGATCGACGAGCGCCTTAACGGCGAGGTCAAGGGATTCGGGATCAAGACTGCCAAAGCCCTCGTCGACAAAGATGGTCTCCAGATGGATTCCGCCAGCGTAAGACTGAACGACGTCGGCAAGACCCAGGGCCAGGGACAGGGCAGCGAGAAAGGATTCTCCGCCGGACAGCGTGGCGACAGGCCGGCTCTGGCCGGTATAGTGGTCAAATACGACCATGTCCAGGCCGCCGGCGGCGTTGGCCCGGGCGCGATCGGATGTGCGTTCCAACAGATAACGACCCCGGCTCATCACCTTCAGCCGTTCATTCGCGGCGAGAAGAACATCGCTGAGAAAGGCAGCCAGGACGAAGCGCTGGAAGGTGACACCCTCTGCGTTACGGCCGTTGGCGACGCGGGCCAGGTGACCCAGCACCCGGTAACGCCCTTCCCGCGCTTTGCTGTATTTTTCCAGCTGGCGATACCGCTCCAACCAGCGCTCTTCCTGGGCGATCTGATCTTTCAAGGTCGCTTCCTTTTTTAGGGCGTCGTCGCGGCGCGATTCAGCAGTCTCCAGCGCGGCAGTGAAGGCGTCGAGATCGGGCGCCACAATCCCCCGGGCCGCCGCCTCAGCCTCGTCCCGGCGCGCGCGGGTCCTTTCGACGCTGCGCCCATATTCGCGGATCTCCTTCTCTAGGCTTCGGATGGCTTCTCCGGTCAGCTTGCTCCTTTCGTACTCGGCGATGTCCTGGAATCCGGCTTCTGTCAAGCGGATGACGAAGGCCGCTTCTTCGGCGGCAAAACGGCCATCGGCATCCTCTGACGACCTGCGGGCCGCCTCATAGGCAGCCTGTGCAGCCGCCGCCTGCTGAGCCGATAGCTGCGCTTCTCGCTGCGCCGCATCCCAAGACTTTTGCAAAGCCTGCCAGGCGAACCTCGCATCGTCGATCGCCCGCTGCAGATCGTCAGGCCGCCGCACCTCCGGCGGGATCGCCTTTTCCCGCTCCTCCAGTACGGCTGCTGCCTCACGGGCGTTGAGCTGGCAGTCCCGCAGTTCGACTGTCGCTTTCTCCAGGGACTCTGTGACAGCCTGTTTGCGCTTTTCCAGCGATTCGAGCTCCCCCATCGTAGTGGCCAGTTCCTGTTCTGCGCTGCGGGCCCCTTCTACGAGCGCCTGCATTCTTTTGGCCTCAGCCGCCAAGTCTGCCGCCGACAGAGCCGCCTTTTCGCCCAGTTCCGCCTGCAACGCCTTCCCAAAGGTCGACACCTCTGCTTTTTGGGCTGCCAGGTCGGCCAAGGTTTTTTGCAGTTCCTCCAGTTCCTTCTGTCGGTGACGGACAAGCGCCTCGGCCGTCTTCAGGTCCCCTTCCGTGGGCACTGACGCTCCGCCTGTCGCAGGACGGGGATGAGCGGTAGATCCGCAAACGGGACAAGCCTCCCCGGTCTTCAAGGCGCCGGCCAGAATGGCCGCCTGGCCTTTTCGCCAGCAGTCGGTCATCTCATCGAAACGCCGGCGGGCCTCGGCCAAGTTCTCCTCGCAGGCTTGTCGCTTGCTTTCGGTGCGCTTATAATCCGCTTCGACCTTGCGGAAGCGCTGGCGGGCCGCTTCCAGTTCAGCCCGTTTCTCCGACGCCCGGATCGCCTGTTTGGCCGCCGTCTCCAAAAACTCCGCTTTGCCCACTTCCACCAACAGGGTTTGTCGCCGCTTAGCCAACCGGTCGGTTTGTTTCTGCAGTTCGGCCAGTTCCATCTGCAGGCGGCTTTCTTTTTTCTGCGCCTCAGCCACCTGCCGTTGCCATTCCTCGCAGGCGCGGCGAAGGGGGGCCAGCGTCGCCACCTTCTCCGCCAGTTCTTCCAGTACGGTCAACCTTTTTTGCGCTTCATCCCTGACTTTCTGCCGAGACTGTTCTTCAACGAGCCTTTCCTCGGCCTGTTTTTGGCGGAGGAGCGCTTTGCCGTATTCCGCCTCATGACGGGCGCAGGCCTGGCGCTCCCTCTCCGCCTCTTGCCGGCGGCTGTTGCGGACGCTCTCGGCGTCAGCCAGCCCGGCCGCCTTCTGCGCGCGCAGAAGGCGCGCCTCTTTCTCCATAACCCCATCCTGTTCTTTCAGGAGCTGGTCCAGTTCCGCTTCCAGGCGTGCCCACCGTTCCAGTTTTTCTTTATCTCGCCGTCCCTGCTCCAAGGCCTCCCGAGCCGCTTGGACGCTCGCTGTGGCGGCTTCGACGATCTGCGCCTTTTCGTCCCGCTCGCGTCGATGATCGTCCAGTCGCTCGGCCAGGTCATCGACTTTTTCCAGGCCGGCCTCGACAAGGATGAACGCCTGTTCTTGACGCAAGGCCGCCACTTCTTCTTCCAGCTTTTTAGCCCGGTCCTTGAAGGCCTCCTCGATCAGGCGGTACAACTCGGTGCGGAACAGCTTTTCCAGGATTTCTTCCCGCTCTTTCGATCCGGCCATCAGGAGTTGTCGGAACTGACCTTGCGGGAGGATGACCACTTGTCGAAACTGGGCGCTCCGCAAGCCAAGCAACCGCAACACCTCTTCGTTCACCCGCTTCGGCTGATGGGCGAGGACAGCGCCTTCCGGGCTTTCGGCGTCAAGGGGGAGGCCTGTTCGCCGCCAGAGAGTCGCCGCAGCCGCTATCGTCGTCATCCCTTCGCCGCGCTGGCGCGGGCGCTCCTGTTCGGGCTTGCGGGCGATCCGGTAGACCTCGCCGCCCAGGGCGAAGTCGAAGATGACCTCCGTCTCCACCTTCGGCGACGCATGGTGGCTCCGCATCTGCCTGCCTTCCCGCTCGCCGCCGCTCGTATCGCCGTAAAGGGCAAAGGTAATGGCGTCAAGGATGGTCGTCTTGCCGGCGCCGGTCGGGCCATGGATCAGAAAGAGCGACTGCCCGCCCAGTTCGTTGAAATCGATCACCTGGACGCCGGCGAAGGGCCCGAAGGCCTGCATAGTCAGTTTCAGCGGTTTCATGGGGCCACCTCCCGGCACCGTCCCAACACGTCGTCGATCACGTCCGCCGCCACCTGCCGTCCTTCCTCATCAAGGGGGGAACCGGTCACTTGTTCCATAAAAGAAGCGAACAGATCCAGGTCGTCCAGGCGCCGGTGGTCGCCGACAGACCGCACAGCCCCACTCCCTCTTTCGAGGAAGGTCCGTTGGATGTGAAGCACATTGGGGTAAACCTGGCGGATCTTGCCGATGGGATCGAGGATGGCGCCCTCATCGAGCAGGGTGACCATGACATAGTCCTGGCGGTTTTCTCCTGGCGCTGCTCCCTTCAAGATATCATTGAGGTATCCCTCCAGGCGACGCACATCTCGCCGGGGTGTCAGGGCGATCGACTCACATGCGGTGATTTGCCCGGCGCCATCGAGCTCGACAAAGGTGATCCCCTTTTGGTGATCCGCTTCGGAAAAGGAATACTTGAGCAGGGAGCCGCTGTAGCGGATCCGATCGTGGCCGCAGTGCTGCGGACGGTGCAGGTGCCCCAAGGCGGTGTAGTGAAAGCCCTCAAAGATGCTGCCATCGACTGTTCCGGCGCCTCCGACGGTGAGGAAACTTTCCGATTCACTCTGCTCGCCGCCGGTGACAAAGGCATGCGCTACGGCGATCCTGCGCGCGCCGGCGGGCGTCCGGGCGCTCATGTGATCGGCGAGGACGCGCAAGGCCTCGTTGTGACCGCGCACCGCTTCCGGGGATGATCCAAAGGTCTCCCGCACAAGGGCAGGTTCCGCATAGGGGATGGGGCAAAACCAGACAGGGCCTGTTTCATCCTCGACCGGGATGGGCGCCATGTCTCTATCCAAGCGACCGAACAGATGGAAGCCCCGCCCCGCGAAAAGCCGGTTGCCGAACCCGAGCCGGTCGGCGCTGTCATGGTTGCCGGCTACCATGATGACCGCCGTGCGGTGGTCGAGCAGGATGCGGGTGATCACCTCGTCCAACAATCGAACGGCGTCAACGGGCGGCACCGAACGGTCATAGATATCGCCGGCGACAATGACGGCATGGGGTCGCCTATCCTTGATCAGATCGATAAACTGGTCCAGCACAGCGGCCTGGTCCTCTGTCATGTGCACCTGATGAAAGATGCGGCCCAGATGCCAGTCAGCCGTATGTAGAATGCGCAAAGGCAACGCCTCCTCTTGAGGAACTTTCAACTACTGTCTTTTCGCAGACCCCGAACCAGTCTTCCATTCAATGGGCGCCGTCAGGGAGCCGCCGCTGGCGCGATCTGCCGGGCCGCCTGTTCGATAAAGAGCAAAACCAGCGCCGGATCAAACTGGCTGCCCCGCCCGCTCTCCAACTCCGCGAGGGCATCCTGCGGGCTCATCGCCTTGGCGTATACCCGATCGTGGGTGAGCACATCGTACACGTCTACGATCGCCAGGATGCGGGCCAGCCAGGGTATCTCTTCCCCTTTGCGCCCAAAGGGATAACCGGTGCCGTCCCATCGCTCATGCATGGCCAGGATCGCGTCGGCCACTACCGGCTCATCGATGGACTGGGCCATCCGGTAGCCGATCTCGCTGTGCTGGCGGACGACTTCCCACTCTTCCGGCGTCAACGGTCCCGCTTTGCAGAGGATCCCCTTGGGCAGGGCGACCTTGCCGATGTCATGGAGTGACGCCAACAGCATCAGGTTGCGCATCTCCGTCGAGTCAGCGGAGATGCCGAGCCGAGCGGCAAAATCGGCGGCCAACTCCCGCAGCCGCTCTACATGCCCTTCGATCTCAAAGCAGTTCTCTCTCTGCAGGAATTCCAGCCCCAGTATGATGTTCTGATGGACGCGGCGGCTCTCCGACAGCTTGTTGCTGTACATACGGTTCTCGGCCACACGGAAAAGGTCGCCGAAAGCCACCGGCGCCTCCGCCGTGGCGCCCCCGATGGCCATACTCAATTCAATAGGCGAAGGCGCCGCCTGTCGGCAACCGTCCCGAATCTGCTCGCAGAGTTCCTGGCAGGCCACCGCATCGGTCCGCGGCAGCAAAAGCAGGAACTCGTCTCCACCCCAGCGCACCGCCATGCCCCTGTCACAACAGCAGTCAAAGAGGATCGCGGCGGCGTTGGCGATCAGCCGGTCACCTGTTTCATGGCCGAAGACATCGTTGGTCAGTTTCAGCCCGTTTAAGTCAGCCACGATGACGCTGAAGGGGAACTCCTTATCGGCCATCAGCGCCGGGAGCAGGCTCTCGGCATAGTTGCGGTTGTATAACCCTGTCAGTTTATCATGGGTGTTTAGAAAAGACAGCCACGCGTCGGCTTCCTTTTTCTCCGTCAAATCAGTCAGGATGAGGAGGAGCGCGTCCTCCTCCCGTCGCCCTGACGGTTTGAACAGCGATTTTACCTGCACTTGAATATGCCGCCTGCCGATCATCATCCCGGTGGGAACCTGCTGGATCAGCCGGTTCCGGCTTTCTTCATCTTCGGCTGCAAAAATCGCCTGAAAGATAGCGCTAAGCCGCGCCCCTTCTTGCGTACCGGGGGACGCCAGCAGATCGATGATGCCGGCGCGGGCGATCTTTTTACCGTCGAAAAGGCGGGTACATTCGACGCTATACTCCTTTTGAACGAGCAGATCGCGACCGAAGGTGAGGAAGCCCTGATTAGAGTTATCGAGCAGCGTCCGGATTTTCTCTTCTCGCTCTTTGAGAATGGTCCCCTGGATATCGCTGATCAGGAAGACTTTTTGTGTTTCCTTCAGCAGCTTTTCATAACTCCGGGCGAGCGCCTCGTATTTGAAAAGCAATGGGTTGTCGGCATGACAGGGATCGTCGAGTTCGCTCAGCGCGCCCTCCAGCACCTGCATCTCCTGTTCAAATAAAAGACCGCCCGGTTCCCCTTTCGCCATTTGCTGCCTCACCCCCGTCTCCATAGGCAACCTTATCATTCTTGAGTGAAAAACCGAGCACCGTAATGTCGTCTCGCTGCGCTTCTCCCCCCATATAATCGGCGAGGCTCTGCGCGATGATCTCCTGTTGCGCCGGGAGGGCGACGTCGGAAAGGCTGGCGAGCAGGTTTTTGAAGCGCCTTTTCCCAAAGGGGTAGTCGCTGGTTCCGCCATTTTGATCGAGATACCCATCCGTCGTCAGGTAAAAAACCTGGCCTTCTCCGACCTCGACCACCTGGTTTTCTACGTCACCGGCGCCGAAGCGGGGGTGTCCAACACTTTTTCTCGCCCCCTTCAACACTGTAACGTTCGACGCCGCCTCACCCCCGGTCACATAGAGATCCATGCCGGCCCCGGCGAAGATCACCCGCCTGCCCGTCACGCTGCAAAGACCGATATCGAGTCCGTCAAGACGGGTTTCGCCGTCGGCTTTTTTCTGTATCGTCTCTCTGACGGCCTGGTGCAGGCGCAGTAGGATCCCGGCAGGGTCGTCCTGCATGGTTTCGTCGGCGATATGGTTCAACATCGTGTTGACCGCCATGGTCATCAAGGCGCCAGGAACACCGTGACCGGTACAATCCCCCACAGCGACGATATACTCCTCTTCACCGTAACGACGGACCCAGTAAAAATCTCCGCCGACGATGTCCCGAGGCCGCCAGTACAAAAAATGAGCGGCGAACAAATCGTTCAACTCGGCAGGCTCCGGCAGGATCGCCTCCTGCAGCCGCTTGGCGTAGTCGATGCCGTCCATGATATTCCGATTTTTTTCGGAGAGTTCCCGAGTCCGCTCTGCCACGCTCCGTTCCAGTTCCTCGTTGAGTTCCAGCGCGCGCCGGTAGGGATCGGCGATGCGCCTGGATACGACATAGAAGACGATGCAGATCAGCGCCACCGAGAAGAGGCTGGTCAAGGTCATGTTGACCAGTATAGAGTTCAGCACCGCCAGGCTCTCGGCGCGGGGAACCTGAAAAACCAGTCTCCAGCCGGTGGCGCCGATCGGCTGGCTGATGAGATCCATCTGATTTCCGGCGCTGTCGAGGTATTCCATGACGGTCGTTCCCGCCTTGTCCGGCTCTCCTCGCAGGACCGCATCCCAGATCGTTTCAGGCAGAAAATCGGATAGGTTTTTTCCGTTGGCCTCTAGGTTGTCTGACAGGTGGATGGCGCCTTTCTCATCGGCCAGCCACAGGCGACTGCCGGCGCTGTAACGGTACTGCTGGAATTCCCCCGCCAGATCCTCCAGGCTGAGGCCGACACCGGCTACACCGTAGCTCTCTTCCGCGCTGCCGATACGGGCGTTGACGAATACGTACGTATTCTGGCGGGTTTTGTTGTAATCGAGATGGACTTGGAGCAGTGCCTTTGAAGACAGGAAATCGAAAAACCACCGGTCATAGGGGTCTTGGGGATCCATCGTCTCGAGGATGTTCCCCTCCTCGCCCCAGTAGTTTCCCGACTGCGCGCTGACGATGAAGGTGTTCACGTAGCCATGATCGCTGGCGATGTCGATCAGTCTTTTGCGTGCTTTTTCACCAAGCCTTTCATCTCGTTCTCCGCCAGCCACCCACTGGACGACTGTGGGATCGCCGGCGAACAAGCGTGCAGTTTCTGTGGCGCGCTCCAGCCTGCCATCGATGCGGGCGGCCATCGATCGGGCGATGTAGTGGAGATCCTTTGATTTCAGCTTGTCGACGACGCCCATTTTCGTGATGGTGTAACCGATGGCGCCGGTCAGCAAGACGGCCAAGGTGATCATGGCCGTCGCCAGAAAAATGACCTTAATGGCGCCCCGGTCGTAGAGGACGTTCCGCCGCCCCTCTTCTACGAGGAGTCCTTTCTCCAACTGCAGCCCCATCGCCTCCGCCCCCCTTATACCGGCAGCCGGGCGCGCCGATTTCTCCCTCGAATTTGCCGATGTAACCCGGCTATTTCGCCTTTTTTACCGTTCCGTCCGCTCCCGGGGGATGAGCCGGAAGGGCATGGTTACATCTTCCTTAAACTCCTCGGCGCATTCCAGTTCGCTGTCGTTATCCTCGTCATAGTACCAGTTCAGAGACAATTGCTTGCCCTTTTGAAAGGCCCCATCCAATTTTTCCAGCAGCATCATGACGCACTTAGAGCTGCTCGTGTTGATATAAGGGAAGCTGAAGTCGATGACTACATTGGCTTCTGCCGTCAATTGTTCGAGATAGGCGTCCACCCACCGCAGGATTGGCTCATAAAACTTAAAGGCATTTTCCGGGTACGATTGCCCGGACAGCTTTAACGTGTGTTGGAAGGGGTCAAAGTCGACCTCCGGTGTTCCTTTAGCACCGGTGATGTAGAGCTTATCCATGGCAAAACCACTCCCTATATGATGGCGGTCAGTGTGAAGAAAGAAAACCGCTCGTCGATGCTGATGATCGAGTATTCTAAGGGGGCGCTCGCCTTGCGAGCGATATCGATGAGACCGAGACCGGCGCCCAGGCTGCCGGGGGGCACGTCCTTTTTCATCTCTTCCTTATACAGTTTTTTCAGTTCCGCCTTGTCGAGAGCCATCAGCCGATCGATGCGTCGCGCAAGCGTCGGTGCGTCCATATTTTCGATCAAGTTGCCTGAACTGACGTAGTTGCCTCCGTTTCGCTTGCCGATGATCACGATCCCTGAGTTGGCCACACGGTCGTAAGAAGGGGTGCCCTCTTTGACGGTGATGTAATTTTTGATGTTCTGGGTCTGTTCGATAAAAATAGCGAAGATATTGAAGATGTCGTTCTTGGGCCGGTTTTCGGTTTCCAGGTAGTTTTTCACCGCTTCTCCCAGTTCCTCAATGATCCCCTGGGTAAAGCGCCCGGAAAAGCTGATCAACACGCTTTCACTGGAAAGAGCCTGCTGCAGTTGAATCATGCGGTTGCCATTCATATCATTGCCTCCTTTGGCGCAGATCTCGTCTTATCTGATCATCTTTTACATATAACAGATCATTACAAGTTCATTATAAAATAAGCAGCCATGCTATTGTTTAAATTTAAAAGCGAAGTTCTTTAAGCCTATCTAAAGTGCCAGGCCCTATGAATTTTTTGCAAGCCCTCGTCGTAAGAAAAGGATGCGAGCGAGAGATGTAGAAGTGTGGGAGAAAAGGTGGATGCGTAGGAGGTGATAGGATGGAGGGGAAAAAGGTCCTGATCGTTGAAGACGACACAAAAATCCAGCAATTGTTGGTGCTTTATCTCGAAAAAAAGGGCTACCGCACGGCCGTGGCACAAAGAGGTGCGGAGGCGCTGCGTCTCTTTGAATCGGAACAGCCTGACCTGATTCTCTTGGATATCCTTCTGCCTGATATGGATGGCTACCAGATCTGCCAGGAGATCCGCAGCTGCTCCAACGTGCCGATCCTCTTCATGAGTTGCATGAAGGAAGCGGACAACATCATCCAGGCGCTGAAGCTGGGCGGCGATGACTATATTACGAAACCTTTCGACCCAAAGGTGCTCATGGCGCGGGTGGAGGCCAAGCTGCGCAGAGCGCCCATCTTCCGGCGGACCGCTCCTACCGAAGAACCGGCGCCAGCTCGTATCTTGGTATTCGATGATCTGGAGATCGACCTGGCCAATTACCGCGTTGCCGTCGGCGGCCAACCCGTTTCTCTGGCAGCCAAGGAATTGCAACTGCTGTTCTTCCTCGCCCAGCACCCCAACCAGGTCTTTACCGCCCAGGAGCTGTATACCAGGATCTGGGGATACAAAGATATCGGCGATTACCGGACCGTCATGACCCATATCAGCAACATCCGCAAAAAGATAAAAACCGATCCTTCAGCGCCTGAGCGCATTCAGAACATCCGGGGCTTCGGGTACAAGTTCAACCTGTAATCGCGAAGAAAGGCCGAGGCTGGATGCGCCACGGAAAGGAGTTGCCTCTGTTGCTGAAAAAAGGAGACGGCAATACATTATTCGGACGGGAAAGCCTCGTTCTGGAAACGGCGAAGGCGAACAGTCACCGCCTCCACGATCCCGAAGCACGGCAGATTTTTGCGGACCTCGCTGTAGAATACGAAAAACTGTTGAAAGTATCAGCAAGGATTTTCAAGATCAGCGACATTCAGGGGCGACTGCTCAAGGAACGGGAGTCGGAGATCAATGAGGCCAATGCGACCCTGCACCGATTGGAGCAGTCGCGCCGCCAACTCGTCTCCGATATCTCCCACGAACTGGGCACCCCGATGACGGCGATCCAGGGGTATCTCCGAGCCATGCTGGACGGGATCGTGGCGCCTGATCAGGAAAATCTGACCATGATCTACGAAAAGGTTCTGTTGGTCAACCAACTGGTAGAGGACCTCTTCGATCTGTCCAAGCTGGAGTTCGGACAGCCAAGCTTTGATCTAAAATCCGTCAAACCCCATCTGTTCGCTAGCGATCTGATTCGCAAATACGGCGCCGATATCCGGCGGCGGGGATATCGCTTTGAATCCACCCTAGATCTGCCTTTTCCTGAAGCGGACGAGTTTGTACTCTCTGTGGACATGATGCGCATCGAACAGGTGATGAACAACCTCATCGCCAATGCGCTGAAATACACTCCCCCAGGCGGAACCATTCGCCTGTGTTTTTGTTGTGAACGATCGGACGGGAAAGCGCTTCCAGGCGGGCAGGCGCCTCCGACGGCAGTCTTCACAGTCAGCGTTGTCGACGACGGTCCCGGTATCGACGAAGCGGCCCTCCCTCATGTGTTTGACCGCTTTTACCGGGCAGAGCGTTCACGCTCGACAGAAGGCGCCGGCCTTGGCCTGGCCATCGCCAGGCAGATCGTGATCGGCCATGGCGGTAGGATCGGTGTAGAGAGTCAGCCCGGCAAGGGCAGCACCTTCTATTTCACGTTGCCGATTATGGCAACATGTTACGGCTGAGGTAAGATTTGACGGCAATCCGGCTCTTCATTCGAATCGTTCTAAGATTATGAGGATACAGTTTCCTGTGCCGGTTTTTTCCTTTGTGAAATACCTGACGCCAGCAAAGCCCCGCCGAACACCAGCGCCCCGCCGAGCCAGTGGTAGCCGAAGAGCGGCTCCTGCAATCCCCAGTAGGCGATCCCGGCGGCGTAGACGGTGATCAGATTTTGAAAAAGGGAGGAGACGGTGGCACCGTAGGCCTGCACAGCCTGGTTCCACCAGTAGAAGGCGATGACCGACGCGAAAATTCCCAGGTACACGGCGGCGCCCCACATCCACGGCGCTGCCGGCTGGCGGGCGGCGGCGGAAAGGTTCCAATCGAGCAGGCCCATGGGCAACAAGAGCAGGGCGCCGATGGCAAAAGAGTAGCCTGTTGCCGCGAGGACAGGCACCTCCCGGGCCGCCTTGCGCCCGGCGATGGTGTAAAGCGCCCAGAGCGCCGTCGCCAGCAACACCAGCAAGTCGCCGGGATTGAAGGACAGCTGGGCGAGCCGCTCCCATGAACCCTGGGCCGCGACGACGGTGATGCCGGCCACAGACAGGAGGATGCCGGCAGCCTGGCTGGGCTGAATTTTCTCCCGATCGATGAGAAAGACGAGCATGGCCGTCACCATCGGGCTCAGCGAATTGATCAAGGTGGCGTTTACAGATGCGGTGTAGCGGAGCCCCAGATAGAGCACCGTGTTGAACAGGCACACGCCCGTCACCGCCATCAGACCGATCCAGCCCCAGGAACGCCGGGAGATCTGCCAAAAGGGGTGTGTGCGCAAGGCCAGCGGCAACATGATCAGGGCGGCGATGGCAAAGCGGATGCTCGACAGGGCAAAAGGCGGGATGGCGACAACAAGCAGCCGCCCCATCACGAAATTGGTCGCCCAGATCAGCGGCGTCAGGATCAGTTTATAGAAGGGATTCAATGGTTCGACTGCACGACCTTTCCTTTGCCTATTTTCACTTTCTCCAGGATGCATTGTCCCTTTCATCATAACACAAGCGGGACGATGGCGCGAAGTCCGCCACAAAAGAAAGAACCGCAGTCTGCGCTGACTGCGGCTGCAGGTATCAAAGGTCAGATCTGGGCCGGTTACATGCAAAAACGACAATTCGAACAGGAACAATTCCCTATAGGATTCCCTTCATCCCTCGATAGGCGGCTGCGGCCAACCCCACATTGACGGCGGAAGCAGCTACCAAAAAGGGCATCACGGCCATGACCGCGCCCCAACCCCCCAGCAGGAGCATCGTCAATGATGAGACGACGCCGTTTAAGCACACAGCGGCGGCGAAGGCCGCTGTTAAACCAAACTGTCCGTTCACCCGGCGGAAGACATAGGCCCACATCGCCATCTGAAGGGCGATGAAGAGATGGACTGGCAGGGTGAGCGGAAAGCCGACAACCATGGCTGTCAGCAGGTGACCGAGGGCGATGACGATCATCCCGCCTGTGGCGCCGAGGGCCAGGGCGGCGAAGAACCCGGGGGCCGAATCGAGGCCGATCGTGCCGACCGGACTGGGGAGCTTGACCATCGCCCCTACGGCGCTCAAGGCGATGAGCAAGCCCATCAGCGCGATCGACCGGACGCTTTTCCAGGAAGGGCCTACTTCATTGTACTGCGTCGGCATATTGCTCATTAGGGCAGACCTTCTTTCCATGTTTATCGCTTCAGCCGGCGCTTTCCGACAGCCTGCCGAGATAGTGAATGGGCGCACCGGCGATCTCCGGCGGTTTCGGTCCGGCGGTAAAGACCAGGCAAGTGGACGGGCCGGCCGATTTGTCCAGATCAAGGCCGGCGACGGACTGCCACTCACAGATCCGGCAATGGACAGCTGCCGCAAGCTTCTCCGCTTCCGCCCGGATCCCCTTTGAACCGACAGGGAGCACCTCATGAACACCGGGGTGGGCCAGCAGCGCCTGTACATGATCGGCCCGGGCGATCGCCTTGCCGTCATCGACGACTACTTCGGCCCCTACTTTGGGCCATCCCAGACTGTAGACACAATCGCCGGGCCGCGAGCAGCCCACACGCAGGCGCTCTTTTTCCACTGCGCCGACAAGGGTGATCCCGACACCGGTCTGTCTTGTGGGAATGTTTTTTTCGGTGCTGATGGCCAGCGGCAGATCACGCTTTCCGATGGTGGCCAATTCATCGCGAACACCGGCGATCACCTCGCCGCCGGTGGGAAAAGGTTCGTTCGCAACGGTCACTGTCAGCGCAACCGGTTCAGCGCCCGTTGCCAGGATCTCCATCAAGGCGACCCGTGTGGTGAAGATCCCTACAATATAAGGGGAAACCTGAACGGCGTCAAGCTCCTTGGCTCCGATGGCGCCGCAAGCGTCGCAGGCCACCACCAGACACTGTTCAGGAGAAAGAGCGACTACTTCCACATCTCGTCCCCTGTAACCCAAGTTGTCACCTCCCTGACCGCATAATATTTGGACACTTGCCGTGGGAAGAAAAAGCCCACAGCCTTTTCGTCGTCGCTAAATGTTTGCAACGGGAGTAGTTCAAGGTTCGTTCTCGCTGTTGACCTCTCTATCGCCGTTGACCTCCGCCCCGCCGCTTCCCCGCACGACAACAGCCGGCTTCAGCACCGCATTCATCTTCTGAAACGACGCCACTGCCTGCATCAGCTCTGTGCCGGAGAGTTCCCGCAATTGCCCCTTCAGCCGTTCAAAGCGGGCTTCCTGTACCGCCTGCACCGTTTTCAGTCCCTCATCGGTTAAAGAGACCATCACGACGCGTCGGTCCTTTTCCGACCGCTCCCGCGTGATGAGGCCCATGCCGGCCAGTTTGTCCATCATGCCGGTGACGGCGCCGGAGGTGATGCCGATCTGGTCGGCAAGATAGGTGGCCTTGCATGTCCCGGACTTCCATAAAATATGTAAAAGAAAGATCTGACCGTCAGCCAGATTGTATTCCGGACCGATATCCTGAACGGCACATTTCACATTGTAGAAAAAGAGCTCCAACAGGTCTTTCAAGGCATTTAAGTGCTGCTCTTTCAGAGCTTCTTCCCTTGACAGTTCTTGTCCTCTCCCTTACGATGATAACGTCTTAGTCACTAAATATTTTAGCAGCTAAGATAAATAATAGGCCGATTGAGACCGGCTGTCAATGAAAGCATCCATTGCATTTGGCGGAGGAGGATTTTTACGGTGAAAAAACACATCGGCGTCGGCCTGCTCGCCGTCACCCTGCTGGCGGCAGGGACGGGCTGCGGAAAAAAGCCCGAACCGACTGCCCTGGAGGCGACGCCTCAGGCGGTGACCGTCGTCAAAGCGGAGCGGGCTGACCTGTCAAACGTGCTGACCTTCAGCGGCACACTGGCGGCGAAAGAAGAATTGAAACTGGTTCCGAAGGGTCAGGGCAAGGTCGCCCGCATCAACGCCGAAGTAGGGCAGCGGGTGAATGCCGGCGACATCCTGCTGGAGCTGGACAACGCCGACATCCAGGCCCGTCTCGACGCGGCCAACGCCGGCGTCGATGTCAACAAGGCCAGTCTGGAACGGGCGCGCCTGCAGTTGGAGATGAACCGGATCGCCCTCGACGATGCCCGGCGCCACTACGACCGGGTCAAGTCGCTCTTCGACGCCGGCGCCGCGTCCAAGTCGGATTACGATGCCGCCAAGAGCGCCCTGGAAACAGCGGAAAAACGCTGCGCCTCCGACGAGGTTTCCGTCGCCTCGGCTCAAGCCATGTTGAATCAAAGCCTGGCTCAGGTCCGTCAAACCCAGGTGGATCTGGAAAACGCCGTCCTGCGCTCGCCCATCTCCGGCATCGTCTCGGCCCGGAACGTGAACGTAGGCGAATACCTGTCTAACACGGCGCCGGCTTTCACCGTCGTCCATATCGACACGGTCGAGGTGAAAGCAGACCTGACGGAGAGCGACGTCAACGCCGTTCGGCCCGGTCAGGAGGTCGACGTCAAAGTGGCCGCCGCCGGCGAAACACCCTTTAAGGGGCGCATCGCCAAGATCAGTCCCGCCGCCGACGAGAAGGCGAAGACCTTCCCCGTCTGGATCACCGTCGACAACAAGGACTACATATTGAAACCCGGCATGTTTGCTGAGTTTCAACTGCCAACAGCCCATAAAACCAATGTGCTGACAGCGCCGGCGGAAGCCATCATCGTGCGAAACGGTACGCCTGTCCTCTTCGTCATCGCCGACGGCAAGGCTGTAGAACGCAAGGTGAAGACCGGCTTCTCCGACGGCAAGCGAACGGAGATCATCGAGGGACTCAATGACGGCGACGTGATCGCCATCGGCGGCCAGATGTCCCTGGCTGATGGAACGCCTGTCTCCATCCAAGAGGTACAGCCGGCGACAGCCAAGCCTGCCGGAACAGGAGCGCCGGCTGCAAAAGGACAGGTGTAACGAATGAACCTGACACAATTCGCCGTCAAGCGGCCTGTGGCCATGACTATGATTGTCCTCATGTTCGTCGTGCTCGGCCTCTACAGCTATCGCATGCTCGGCGTTGACCTATACCCGAATATCAACACCCCCTTCATCTCCGTCAGCGTTTCCTACCCCGGTGCCGGCGCCGAAGAGGTGGAGAGCCAGATCGTCAAGCCCATCGAAACGGCTGTGGCCTCCATCAGCAAGGTGGACAGGATCTCCGCTCAAGCCTCGGAAGGCTTCGGCGTCGTCATAATCGAGTTCGAACTGACGGCCGACGGCGATCAGGCCGCCAACGATGTGCAGAAAAAAGTCGACTCGATCAAAGGGATGCTGCCGGAGGACGCCGCAGAGCCGGTCGTCATCAAGATGGACTTCAACGCCGCCCCGGTGATGACGCTGGCGCTGAAAAGCGCCCGTCCCGCCCAGGAAACCTATGACCTGGCGGAGGATCTCCTCAAGGAGCCCCTGCTCAAACTCCCCGGCGTGACCAATGTGAGCCTTGTCGGCGGGCAGCGCCGGGAGATCCAGATCAACATCGACAAGGCCCGCCTGCAAGGCTATGGCCTGTCTATCCACCGGGTCATCGACCACCTCAAAAACGAAAACCTCAACCAGCCGAGCGGCCGTCTCGACCAACCTGACCTGGAGTACAACGTACGGGTCATGGGCCAGTTTAAAACGGTCAAGGATGTGGAAGATATCCAGATCCCCCTGGCAAATGGCGCCAAGATCCCTCTCAAGGCCATCGCCACCGTCACCGACGGCCTCCACGAGGCTCGCACTATCAGCCGCGTCAATGGGGAGCCGGCCATCGCCGCTGTCATCTTCAAACAGAACGACGCCAGCATCGTCGATGTGGGCGATGCAGTCAAAAAAGCCCTGCCGGCGATCAAGAAGAATTTGCCGCCTGATATGGAGCTGATCGTGGCCCGCGACTTTTCCGACTATGTCCACAACGCCCTCAAGGGGACGCGGTCATCGATCATCGAAGGGATCATCACAACGGCCTTCGCCCTCTTCTTCTTCCTCCGCGATTGGCGCTCCATGGTCACCGTCATCATCGCCATCCCCACTTCGCTCATCGCCACCTTGATGGGCATGTACTTCGCCGGTTTCAGCTTCAATATGATGTCCCTGCTGGGGATGGCCCTTTGCATCGGCATCCTCGTCGACGACTCCATTGTCGTATTGGAAAACATCCACCGCCACCGCGCCATGGGCAAATCGGCCGTCGCCGCCGCTTTAGAGGGGCGCGCCGAGATCAGCATGGCCGCCATCGCCATCACCCTCTCCGACGTGGTCGTCTTCGCCCCTATCGCCTTTATGGGCGGCATGGTGGGCCAGTTTTTCCGCCAGTTTGGTTTGACCGTCGTCATCGCCACCCTCTTTTCCCTCTTTATTTCCTTCACCCTGACGCCGATGCTCTCGGCGCGCTTCTACATGGAAGAGGACCCGGAAACGAAGGAGCTGAAGGCGAAAAAACGCCAGGCCTCCCTTTACGGACTGTTTCTGCGCAGAATCAGCCCCTACAGCAGCCGGTTTTGGTCCATACTCGACCGGTTCAGTGGTGGCTTCTCCTCCTTTTACGTGAGAGCGCTCCACTGGTCTCTGCGCCGCCGCTTCACCGTCATCGCCGTGGCGCTCCTCGCCTTTATGGCCAGCCTCCTGTTGATCCCCCTCGGTATCGTTGGTTTCGAGCTCATGCCCAAGTCGGACCAGTCGGAGCTGAGCGTCACCCTGGAAATGCCCAACGGCACACCGCTGGCCAAGACAGACGAGGCCACCCGCGAGATCGAGGCTTTTGTGGCCACGATCCCGGAGGTCAAGTACTACCAAAGCAGTGTCGGCTTCAGCAGCGGACACGGCGGCTCCTCCTCCTCTTCCCATAAAGCTGAGGTCGGCATCCAATTGTACAAACAGGAGGAACGGGAGCGAACCATGTGGGAGGTGGCCGACCAGCTCCGGGAGTTCTCCAAAACCTTCACCAAGGGCACCATCCACATCATCGAATCCGAATCGGGCGGCGGCCCACCGGGAACGCCCATCCAATTGGAGATCTCCGGACCCGAATACGACCAATTGATGGCACTGGCTGAACAGGTGAAGACGATCGCCGAGAGCATCCCCGGCGCCAAGGAAGTAGACACCAACTTCCGCCTCGGCCAGCCGGAGGTGCAGATCGCCATCGACCGGTTGCGGGCGGCCGCTTATGGCCTCTCGGTCAACGATATCTCCCGTACGCTGCGGGCCTCTCTGAGCGGTGACAAGGCCACCGTCTTTCGAACCGGCGACAACGAGTATGACATCCTTGTCCGCCTCGACGGGCTCCAGAAGTCCTCCATCGATGACTTGAAACAGATCACCGTGACCAATGCAGCCGGCGTCCAAGTGCCCCTCGGCCAATTGGCCGAGGTGAAAAAAGGCAGCGGTCCTACCGAAATTCGGCGCATCGAGCGGCAGCGGACGATCACCGTCTCCGGCAACCTCAACAAGGATGTGCCCCAGAGTCAGTTCAACGCGGAATTGAACAAGCGCCTTGAACAGCTGAAGCTGCCGGCCGGCTATTCCATTAAGCAGTCCGGCTTGTCCAAGGAAATGCAGGAAGTGGGCGTCGAGTTGATCTCGGCCTTCCTCCTCTCCATCACCCTGGTCTACATGGTCTTGGCCATCCTCTATGAGAGCCTGCTGACGCCGATGATCCGCATGGCCTCGCTGCCCCTGGGTTTGATCGGCGCCCTGGCTGCCCTGGCGATCACCGGAAAATCGATCAACCTCTTCTCGGGCATCGGCATCATCATGATGGACGGCCTCGTCGCCAAAAACGGCACCCTGCTCATCGACTACACGAACACCCTGATGGAGCGCGGCAAACCCTTGCGAGAAGCGCTGATCGAGGCGGGTAAGACGCGATTGCGACCGATCATGATGACCACCTTCACCATGGTCTTTGGCATGCTGCCTGTCGCCGCCGCCACCTCAGAAGGCACCGAAGTCCGTTCAGCCATGGCCATCGTCCTCATCGGCGGCCTGATCACCTCAACCATCTTCACCCTCATCGTCATCCCCGTCTTCTTCACCCTCATCAGCGACTTCCTCGACTGGCGCAAGCGGCGCAAGTTGGAACGGCTGCGCAAAGCCGTCGCCAAGATCGAGGGGAGAGCAGCCGCTTCCCTGTAACAATCGGATCGGAGCCGCAGCAACCGAATCGATGACTCGCCTTCTCCTTCATGGAGAAAAAGGAACTCCCGGCAAATGATAAGCCGAGGGTTCCTTTCTTTGTTTCAGTGCCCAACTGCCGGGAACGATCCTGCCTATCTGCCGGAAGCCGTCATCAACCTGCTGAACCTGATCGAAGTCACCTCTGTTTACGCTGGCCTAAAATGCCCAAAAGCTGCTGGGATTGCCTGACCGAGAGTTGCTGGATATAATGACCATAACCAATGAAAGGAAAAAGACGCCCCCGTTAAGGTACTACCGGCAAGTAGCACCAAGGGCGTCCACCACAAAAAACATGATAATTGTAGCAGATTTTACGTTGGTTGAACACCCCGAAAAGGGTGTTTTTTGTAAGGAGCGCGGAGCAGATTCCCTGTCCCTGTTGTAATGGAGCACTGAACGGGATCGGAAGCCGTCGAAGGAAGTGCTATCAAGACACGGGAGAACGCATCACCTTGATTATCCGGCGGTGTCGATGCGCTGTATGCAAGCGGATTCATCATGAGCTTCCAGACATCCTGGTTCCGTACAAACGATACAGTAGCAAGAGCATCGAAACGGTGATTACCGGAGATGCGGCGTTGACCGTACCAGCAGACGAATCCACCCTTGTCCGGTGGCGAGGATGGTTTCTGGAGATGGTCAATCACTTTTTGGGATGCCTGCTGTCCATTGCGAAGCGGTTTGGACATGCTTCTGCGGAAGAACGATCCGGCCTTCCCGAGTCCGCGCTCCAACGGATCTGGCGGTATGTGGGCGACGCCTGCGGTTGGCTGGCCAAGGTTGTCCGGCCGGTGGCGAATTCAAATCTATGGAAGAAGCCATCTTGTTGCGGCGAGAGGTTCCCCGGCGCAGCATCGCGCAGATCATCCAGATCCTTGAATGGGAAGGCGAGGCAGAGCCGGGCAAGCTCAAGCGAAGCACCCTGCAGGAGAAACTGGCCGAGCGCGGCTACAGCACCCGGCACATGCAACTGTACGCCAACACCGGTGTGGCGGCGCAGCCCAACTCTTTTGGGTGTGGCTGGACGAGTGTTACCAGAACAAGCCCCATTCGGCGCTGGCGGGGAACGTCAGTCCGGAAACCGCTTATCGCAGTGACAAGAAGGCGGTCAAATTCTTGGACCCCGATGTGGTCGCCAACGCCTTTCTTCACTGTGAATCACGCAAGGTGGACAAGTCCGGCTGCATCAGTTTCGAGGGAAGAAAGTATGAGGTGGGACTTTCCTTCATCGGTTGCACGGTCGATGTCATCTACGATCCGGCCGATATCGCCGAATTGACCATCGAATACGCCGACCATGCGCCGTGGAAAGCGCGGCAACTCGTCATTGGTGAGCGCACCGGCCCACGGCCGAAACTGCCGGAGCGCCTCAGCCCGCAGAGCGCCGACTCATCGCGGTTGCTCGCCGCGGCAACCCAACAAAAGGAGCAACGAAAAACGCGACAAGCCCCGGTTGTTTCCTACCGAACGGTGAGAAAGGAAGGGAACAAGGGTGTTTGAATCCTTTTATGGCTTCACCCAAACGCCCTTTGCGCGGGACATTCCGACGGAGCAACTGTACTCTTCGATCATGCTGGAAGAGACCTTGGGACGACTCGAGTATGCAGCCAGCCGCCAACTGTTCGCCGTCGTGACGGGCGACTGCGGCACCGGCAAAACCACCACCATTCGCCGATTCAAGGACATGCTCGATTCGGCGCGCTTTCACGTCATGTACCTGGCCGATTCCAAACTGACGCCCCGCCATTTCTACAAGGGCTTGCTCGAACAGTTGGGGGCGGAATCGAAGTTCTATCGCGGTGACGCAAAACGGCAACTTCACCGGGAAGTGGAACTGATGCGGGGGATCCACCGCTTGCAGATCGTGGTGATTATCGACGAAGCCCACCTGCTGGACCGGGAGATGCTCGAAGAGGTCCGCTTTCTTCTGAACTTCAAGATGGACGCCCAGAGTCCCATGGCGTTGATTCTCGTCTATTTCTGGACGTTATACCTTAGCTGTAACAATGGGGATCTTGACACCTTCGATGACGAACTCTTCGAGGGCAAGCCGCATTCGGGCGATAGCTTCGTTGCGGTCCCGCCCCCAGCCGCTCAGCCTGCCGATCATGAAGTAATAGGAGGGAGGGATGTCTAAATAAGAATTACGGCTTCCTGTTGCTATAAAGTCTGGTTTCACCATTGGGAGTGGACACAGCAAATATAATATTTTCCCCATCAGGAGATACGGCTAACGCATAGGGGTTATCCACATCTTCACTTCGGACGATCATTTTGTTAGACGCAATTTCGTACAGGAACAACTGTTTTTTTGCTTGAGAAGAGGATTCTGTAAATCCTCCCATTCTGCCGTTCTGCACGCTGCTCACGGGATTGCTTTCTTTAAAAAAAGCGCGTATGATCATCTTCTTGTCTAGATCGAGAAAACCCCACGGTTTTTCAGCGGACGGTTCTTTATAAAAGAATCGAATGATCTCGTCATTTGAAATCTGCGGATCCAAAAAGGTATTGTTATCTGGGAGATTCGTCAGTGAGGCGCTTTTATCTGCGAGGTTATACTTTGCCAGTATGCTCTTGTTGCCTTCTTTATAGGCTACAAGTACATGATTCTTATCGACCCAATATGCTCGGTATGCGTTTACAAAGGGCAATTTTTCTGTAGAGAGAAATTTGTTATCGGTCAGGTATACGGCGCTGGTTTTCGTTTTAAAGTCATTCTCAAGGATGAGCAGTTTATTATTCTCTTCGTTGAAAAACACATCGTTGACGTTCGGAAACTTCTCTTTTACCTCATTAATCAGATTCCTTTTCATCTTGACGGCGTTATTTTCAATCGAGAGAACGCTATCATTTCTTAGGTTCCTCGCTATTTTGTGTGGGTTGGCAATTACAGAAATGATAAAATGGAGCTATGAACAACAAAGATTTATTCCAATTAGCCCTCGGCTTAACCCCACCATGGTTTGTCTCTGAAGCCCGGTTTAACGCCGAGGCACAAGAACTTCATATTACGATCGACTTCGTACCCGGAAGCTCATTTGCTTGCCCGGCTTGTGCTGAAGCTGGCTGCAAAGCCCACGATACAAAGGAGAGATCTTGGAGACACCTGAACTTCTTTCAGCACAAGACCTTTATCCATGCATCTGTTCCTCGAACGAAATGCGACCGATGCGGGGCAGTCCGTCAGGTAACGGTGCCGTGGAGTCGGCCGGGCAGTGGATTCACCCTGCTCTTTGAGGCCTATGTGATGACACTCATGAAAGAAATGCCTGTTAAATCAGTCGCGCGAATTGTTCACGAACATGACTCGCTACTGTGGCGAATCCTCCACCACTATGTTCATAAAGCTCGCCGAAAAGAAAACCTGTCGACCGTCGAGAAAATTAGCATCGACGAGACGGCTCGGGCGAAAGGGCATAAGTACATCTCGATGGTTATTGATGCCGACACCCGGCGAGTGATATTCGCAACAGAGGGAAAAGGCGCTGATGTTCTTCCGAAGTTTAAAGAAGATTTTCAATCCCACGGGGGTAGTGCCGAGAATATTACTGATGTTTGCATGGACATGTCCCCGGCCTTTATTTCAGGTGTAGAACGACATCTTCCAGAAGCAACGATAACCTTTGACAAGTTCCATGTGATCAAGCTAATCAACGAAGCGGTGGACCAAGTTCGACGGGAAGAGCAAAAGACAATGCCGGAATTAAAAGGAACTCGTTATATTTGGCTTAAAAACAAAAAGAATTTAACGATGAAGCAAAAAGCGATCATGGAAGATGTGCTGACCCAACGTAACTCAAAGACCGCCAAGGCATATCAGCTTCGACTTACCTTCCAAGAAATGTACGAAAAAGATCCTATGGACGCACCGATGTTCTTTAAGAAATGATACTTCTGGGCCACCCATAGTCGGCTAGCGCCTATGAAAGAAGTCGCAAAGACCATGAAACGCAATGAGAAGGGCATCCTGCGCCGGTTTGTCTCTAACATCACAAACGGATTACAAGAAGGAATCAATAGCTTGATTCAAGCAGCCAAGCGTAAAGCGCGCGGGTACCGCTCAGTACGCAACTTCATCTCCATTATATACCTGGTTGCGGGTGGGCTCGATATTTCCGTAGCACCGGCGAACACTTGATACAATTTCAGCAAACAAATGTTCACCCACACAAAACAGCGAAGAACCATTTCTTATGATAGAGAAACTGTTCGGGTCTTTAATCTTGACGAATGCATCAGGATAAAGCGTATACTCGGCACATAACATAGTCACCTGGTTATTTTTTAAATCATATTTATAGAGATCACAATTGCCTGAATCAGTGACAGGATAAAAAGTAAATAGTCGAAATTCAGCGCATTTCCCCGTATAATAGAGATAAACGAGTTTAATCGGAGTGATTTAAACTCACCGACGGGGTGAATGCATGACCATGAAGAAGTTCATTATCGAGCAATCGAATGAGGAGCTTACACCGGTAACTGGATTGGCGCTCGTGGGCGCCTTGTTAAGAAAGACTTCATTGAAATTGCGATTGGATAAGTTCACTGTGCCCACTTGTTTGACACCAGATATAAGCCACGGAACTGTTGCTCTGAGCTACCTGGGCCTTCTCTGTCAGGGAAAGAATGACTTCGATGCGATTGAGCTGGCTCGTGGAGATGACTTTTTTCGATACGCCATGGGCGTCGACATCGTACCCTCCAGTCCCACGTTACGACAACGATTTGAAAAGGTTGTTGAGACGGATTTGAAATGGAACGACATCATTATGGAAGAATCTGCTCGTCTCATCAAAAAAGCAAAAGCTCCCCTGACACCTGTTCGGGTCGGCGCTACAGACTATCTGACGGTAGACGTAGATGTGACGCCATTGGATAATTCCGGTTCCAAAAAAGAGGGGGTGACGCGCACCTACAAAGGTCATGATGGCTTTGCGCCCATACTGGCCTACCTCGGTCAGGAAGGCTACTGCATAAACGTTGAGCTGCGTCCGGGCAAAGATCATAGCCAGAAAGGAACGCCCCAGTTCTTAACAAAGAGCATCAATTACGCACGCCAGTGCGGAGCTGAGAAGCTTCTGGTACGCATGGATTCCGGCTTTGACAGCGTCGATAACATACGTGTCCTCCGCGCAGAGAATGTTGACTACATAATCAAAGGCAACCTTCGCCAAGAAACTCCCGAAATGTGGAGGGACATCGCCCTTAAAAATGGGCAGGCCCGAATTGTTCGGGAAGGAAAAGTGGAGTATATGGGCAGTGTAATGTGGAAGGTCGGCAATATGGAACAACGTGAACGGGTGGTTTTCCATGTCGTGGAACGAACCATCTTGTCCAATGGGCAGCAATTGCTGCTTCCAGAGTTAGAAGTGGCCACGTACTGGACGTCGTTACCCGTCTCGCCGGAAGAATTGATCCATTTGCAAAGAGATCACGGAACCAGCGAGCAATTCCATAGCGAGTTAAAAACGGACCTTGATTTGGAACGACTGCCTAGTGGAAAATTTAAGGTCAATGATCTGGTCTTTCATTTCGGTGCGCTTGCCTATAACCTGCTTCGCATCGTTGGTCAAATGAGCTTACACCATCCGGATTCTCCCCTAAAGAGAAAGGCCCATACGCAGCGCCGCCGGATACGCACGGTACTTCAAAATGTGATCACCATTGCGTCTCGATTGGTGAGACATGCCAGACAAGTGAAGCTCCGGCTCGGGGCGCATAGTCCCTGGTACGCAACGTTTAAGGATCTCTATCTTGCTTTTTCGTAAACGGCAAGAATTTCCTAAAAAATCAAATTCATTCGATGGGATAGACCTTTGGATGTAAAATGTGTCAAAGGTTAGCTTTGCTATACGCTTTTATGGATCTCGTTTCTTGACGGCACCACCTTCTTTGATAAGGCGACGTGTTCAAATGGCTATCTAAGGAAATTGGATTAAATTCTTGTAATACGAATTACTTTTTGTGGAAAATCATTGGGGTACTGCCAAGTCGACTCACGGATTCAGGAATTGGCGCTGCTGTCATCTGGATTGTTTTTTCCGTTAAGAACCGAGAATATAATGTTATTGTTGTTTAAAAAGTCAATTCCACTGATCGGTTTGAACTTAATTTTGCTATTTAAGTCCAATAGCTCTTTGTTCTTAAACTTTTCAGATTCATTACTGACTTCTGGTTTATTCTCTTTAATAACCTGATAGTATCGGGAACCGGGATTATTTATTTTAAGGCTCGGTGTTGACATTTCCTGGCCTTTTTCTTGACTTCTTATGTTTACCGCATTTTCAATTACGGAAGTCGCAGGTTTATCATAAGTATTGCAAGCAGCTAGTGCCGGAGTTAGTAATAATGCGATAAGTACGATTGATTTAGTCTTCATAAAAACACCTCTCACTCTTCATTAAACAGCACGATAACCCCCCTATCAATGATTCCCCTGCAAAAAGTAACCCCAGGAGGGTATAAGCTAGAAGGATAACGAAAACCCGAAAACGAACTACCATAACCAAGCCCTAGCCGGAGCTGATACGGAAAGCAGGAGTGAAATGTCGTGTTTCGGAAAAACACCCAACATAAACAAGAGGAATTATTTAACAGTTTTACAGGAATGAATCCAAAGGTACAGAAAAGCATGCAAGGCACTTGGGCGCCCTTGTTCTACGAACACGTCTTTTTTCACATCGACGAAACCCCCTTCGCTGTTCTATACAGCAGCCACAATGGGCGTCCGAACTTTCCGATCAACATCCTGCTTTCCCTCGAGTTCATTAAACATATGAAAGACTACACCGACGAAGAGATCCTGGAACAGTTCCATTTCAACTTTCAGGTCATGTATGCCCTCGGCATCCGCAATCTGGGCGAAGTGTACCTTGCCGAGCGCACCCTCTATGAGTTCCGCCGCCGCCTTTATGAGTACACCATCAGCCACCCCGAACAAGAAGATCTTATCTTCCGTCAGTTTCGAAAGCTGACGGAACATTTTATGACCATTGCGGGAATCGCAAGCCGAGAACAGCCTATGGATTCGACGCAGGTTCAGACCAACATCAAGCTCGCCGGTCGTCTTTCCCTTGCCTTTGACGTCGTTGAAAAAGCTGTGCGTGAATGTCCGGCCGCCCATTTGCCGGAAGCACTGAAACCTTTTGCCGAACCCGGTTTCCGGAACCAATTCCTCTATCGTTGCAAGACCAAAGAGACGCTGGGACGCATCCAGGAGATGCTGAATCAGTGCGCCCTGCTATTGGACATTGCCGAGGCACACCCGGAAAGCCTGCGGAAAGAAACGGTTGCTTTGCTCCAACGCTTTCTTCAAGAGCAGGCCACATACCATGCCGAAAAGAAGCAGTGGATCGCCAAAGCCAACAAAGACATCGCAGCAGACGCTATCCAATCAGCCCACGACCCCGACGTGACCTATCGGAAAAAAGGCCGTCAAGGCTATGTGGGTCTTGTGGCGAACGTAGCAGAAACATGCGCGAACGAAAACCCGGTTCAGATGATCACACACTATCAGGTCGAAAAAAACAGCGTCAGTGACACCGAATTGCTAACCCAGAGCATGGAGACTCTCAAAAAAGAAACCGGGCTGACCGATCTGTATGTGGATGGCGCATACTTCAGCAGCAAAACAGAGGAGCTTGCCCAAGAAAACCATGTCTGTATCCACTACACGAATATGACAGGGAGAGAAAGAAAAGCCGAAAAGCTGCCCGTGCTCGCCTTTACCTTCGACAACAACAAAGCCATCGTCTCTTGTCCGGCGTGCTACAACCCGCTGGATACATCCTTCGATGAAAAACGAAAAGTTCTCATTGCCGAATTCGAAAGAAGCACCTGCCAAGAGTGTCCCATGCAACCAGCTTGTCCTGTGAAGATTCAATCGAAGAAAGCCATCGTAACCATCAAGCAGTCGTCAATCCTAGCAGCACAAGCGCGCGAACGAACCATGCAGATCAAAAAGGAGCGCTTGGCAGCGACGAGCAAGCGAGCCGCCATTGAAGGCAGCATCTCTTCCATCAAACGAGGACAAGGTGCGGGAAGACTTCGGGTGAGAGGCATTGTCAAAGCAACGTTAGTCTTCGGCATGAAAGTCCTAGGGCACAACTTTCGTCAACTGCTCCGATGCTTCAAAAAAGGGTTTTGCCAAAAACTTGCAACAATCTATCGAGAGGAACAAGGGATAAGTGCGCCTATTTGATGGATAAAAAAGGAAATTTGAAAGAAATACGTACTGAGCATATACATATTTAGTCCATAAAATGGGAGATAGACTGCCGTAGAGCCCATTTTATCCCATTTTATATTACAGACAAATTCCAGACAGGCGGCGAGATTACAAAGGAGCCTCTTGAAAAAAGTTTTTTTGCAGGGGAATCAGGTGATACGTTCTCCCGTGTCTTGATAGCACTTCCTTCGACGGCTTCCGATCCCGTTCAGTGCTCCATTACAACAGGGACAGGGATCTGCTCCGCGCTCCTTACAAAAAACACCCGTTTCGGGGTGTTCAACCAACGTAAAGTCTGCTACAATAATCATGCTTTTTTGTGTGGACGCCCTTGGTGCTACTTGCAGGTAGTACCTTGACAGGGGCGTCTTTTTCCTTTCAATTTCATTGGTTATGGTCATTATATCCAGCAACTCTCGGTCAGGCAATCCCAGCAGCTTTTGGGCATTTTAGGCCAGCGTAAACACAACACCCCTAAAGTGCTCCACCGACGAATTTAATTTAAGCTCAATCGCTGTTATAGTTTAGAATTGCAATGTCGACCTTCTGGCGGGAGCGTAAACCGCGTAAAATCGATCCCGGCTTGCGTGGCTGCGCGTCGTAGTTCCTGAGTGTCAAATCGTCGAGGCAAGACACGGCGAATGGTGTCATCCGTTTGTTGGTTGATCAGGATGACCACATCGGAAAACAGTTGCATAAACGCTGCCGCTGTCGGTAATTTGGATAAGCGGTTTCCGGTGAGTCGGATCGGCTTCGTCTCTCCGGTCATGTTTTGACGAATCCTCCGCTCCAGCAAGCTGTAGATCAACAAGCCAAGCCGCACATAACTGGATAAACAGCAGGGATCATCGGGGAGTTCTCCCTTCAAAAAAAGTAACCGCAGTGCTACAACACCCTGGAATACCGCTATAATGCGGGGTAAATTGGCTTACGTGCTCATCGAAAACAGGACCAAGGGTGAAAGGGTGGGATTGCCTATCGAAGCAATGGTATAAACAAAGTGTTTTTTTCCATAAACGTGCGTAAGATAAATGCAACTATCAACTGGATAATTTAAGCATTTAAAGAGGAGATTGGTATCACCCTTAAGTCGGTTAACCGTAAGAGGCCGCTCATTTGCTTGGCATTATTTGGATTGCATAGGTTCTGCCGAAGATGGGTATTGAAGACGAGATCGATGAACATGCGGTCACAAAAGGGCTAGATGACGCTTTGCTGTAGGTGACACGACCGTGGGCAGTGAGCAATAAAAAAGGAATTGCTGCCAGGCAAAATGATGAACCCATGAATGGCTACCGCCAGTGGCGGTTGTTCTACCCTAAGAACGAACCGCCGCTGTCGGTAATTCAAATGCGAAGGCTCACCACCATTGACAGTAAACACGTTTCCGTCAATGAGGGTGGGCAGCTACACGATGGTCTTCGTAGGTTTTCATTTGATAATTTGAATGTTATTAATAAAGCCTTTTTCGGGAACAAATAGAGGTGTTTGTTTGAGAGTATCAGTATCGTACTCGTACAGTCCGCGTTTCTCATCAATAGTAGAGATAGCATATATTTTCTTTCCGTCAGCAGAGTAATTTGCGTCTCCAACCTGTAGCCTTGCAGACTCCCACGGTTTTTTTGATACTTTTTTGGATGTAAAATTATAACAAAAAACCATTGATGGGGTTGTGGCATCATTGTATTTCCTGTCGCATAAAGCAACAAGGTTATTACCATCAGTCATAAGTGTCCGAACCCATAAATGCTCATCAAACAATTTTACGGTATTAGTAAAATCGTAGTCAGTTTGAAAAACAGTATGTAACGGCATGACGAAATTATCTTGACCAGCAGGACCATCTTGATGCATAACATTATAACGTGCTTCCTTCATCGAATAAGTAGCTATAAACACCTTTTTATTTATACTGTCGACTACCATAGCTTCAATATTTGTATCTTCGTCACCCCAATAAGATATTTCATTTGTTTTTTTATCTATAGAGCCGAGTTTTATTACCTGACTTCCTTTTGGGCGTGCGGCGAAAAAAATCTTCTGCTGTGTTGAGATAATATAGTTAACTGCAAACAAGTCATAGGTCAATTGCGTTTCCTTTTTGTCTAATAAGTTGCTAACAAATATTTGATCGCCGTAATTTTGATCATCCCCAATTCTTTTAGTAAAATAAACCAGCTGATCTTTTTTGTCACAATACCCTAAAGGGTATTGTGAGGTATAGTCAAATTCAAAAACTTTTTTAATTTCCTTTGAAGGACAATCAAGCGTTAATATCTGGGTTGTGATTTTGTCACTGGTATTATCTGTATTATAATCAGAATACGTAATCGAAATATACTCTGCCGTTGGGGCGGATGAACTGTTCTTAATAGAAAAATAAAAGGGTAAAGCACCGATTATTGCTACAATTGCCGCAATATAAATGAAATTTGGCTTAACCAATATTATCCCCCTGTCTTGTTATTATAATTCATGCAGAACCCACGCATCTTTAATAAAAAAGTCTGCTAATCCCCTGTCTGAGGCGCTGTTGGAGAATTGTCATGAAAACGCGACAATTCCCACGGGGAAATGGATATAATTAGATTAATTTCCATAAAATTTTAAAGGATTCCCGTTACCTTTGTCGAAGTGAGTTGTTGCAAAGCAAAACACTGAACAAAGGGGGAATCCTCAGTGCAAAGCGTAGCACAGCCACTCGAAGAAGTCCAGGAAATTTTTTGTAGAACACCTGACGGAAAAAAGCGGGCCGACTAATTCAACATTTTACGCAGTACGCTTCAAAGGTATATGGCTTTTCGCAGATGGTCCGTCAAGCAAAGGATGGTCGCAAACAACCCCGTATCAAAGCCTCAGCCATTTTTACCGTCGCTTTTTTTGGCGCCTTTTTCTGTATGGAGAGTACATGAGTGATCGGTTAACCATTAATTTCCACAAGCGCGGTTTGACCAATAACAACTATGCAATGCTAATATCCTTTTGCAAATGATGTAATCAACGCTCGAAAGTTCTCTTTTCGCAAAACATTCGGGTCAATCGCTTCCGCAACAAAGATACCCAATAGAAGATTGTATCCCTTAGGATGAATGCCTTGGTAGATCAGAACATTGCGTAGAATATCATCAGCGATAACGGTAAACACCCGTGCCCAGCGTAGCGGTTTCATCCGGTGAGCATGTTCTGGGAACTGTTCGCGAAGCAGTCCGAGGATCCGTCGGCTTACAATCAGGGTCAGCAATGCTGTGTAAAGTAGTGCCTCCACGATGCAGTCCTTTCCGGAGGAAATTGACTCAAGGTGGTAGTAACTTTTCAGTTCTTTAAACAAGAGTTCGATCGTCCACCGAGCCCGGTATAGTGTGGCAATATCCTCCGCCGGAAATCGTTCTGCCGGAAGATTGGTGATGTAGAAGTGATAGTCCTTCGTTTCTTCGTTTAAAATCCCAACAACCCGCAACTGTAAAGCAGTCCGTTTGACCAAGTCCATGTTACTGCTTTGGCTATTGGATACAAGGACTTCGAAGTCAATGATTTCGCGGCGTAAACTGCCCTTGATATCCAAGAGTCGTTTTCCTTCTACGGCAATTGTGCGTCCACGATGCTGGATCAAGGACCGTAAAATCAAAGGATTGCTATTGCTCTTGAGTCGGCTAACGAAGTACCCCTTCTCATTCATAATCTTGCCGAAGTGCTTAAAGCTGAAGTAGCCCAAATCAAACAGGAGAATTCGATCTTTGACCCAACTGCCAATCGATAATAGCTTGCTCTCGCCTCGCGTTCCCTCCACAATCTGGACTTGGCTCCGGGTAGCGCCAAAAACACTGACCAGCATATTGACCTTTGCCGCAGCGGGAGAATGATTCGTTCGGGGTCCAGGCCACTTCTTGGCCAACTGATCGTGTAGACGAACTAGCGAACTGTCGATCACAGCGATATCAAGGATATCCTTAAGGCGTTCACTCATGACTTGCCCCGGCTCAACCACTAGATGTCCGATGGCTTTTTCCACGCAACGCTTTAAAAATTCAACCAGTTCCGGGGTAAATCGGTCATAAAAGGCAGAGGGAACGACAGAATGCCCTGCTTGCTCCATGTATGAACGACGTAAATCACCCAGTGTGCGCTGAACTCCCACGCCAAACCCTAAAACAAGAGCCCACAGGAACACAACCGGGCTAATTTTCCTTTCTCTCTTAACGAAGCCCGTTTCTGCGGCTACTTCTGAAACCCATTCTTTCGGAAATAACTTAGATAAAGCTTCTTCGATTAACCCGGGTTCAATATTTGGAATTTGCATGTGCTTTTCCTCCATATCGAATATATTTTTATATTCGACACGACTCATGCAAATCCTTTAAATGTCATAAATTGGTTATTGTTGGGCTAACCGAACACTGGAGCCTGTCTACCCCCCCCCTCAAGAGAGGGCAAAAAGCAAGACGTTTTTATATGGAAATCGGTGGAATTTAAAGGGAATTTGACTCTTCGCGTCGAAGGATATAGGTACAAAGACTGTTTATAGCGAGGCGATGTACCTTGTTTCGATTCGATGTGGATCCCCAAGTTAGCTTTTACGACTTTGCAGCCCTCTGGGACCAACTTGTGCCTGCCGATTCCGTCTTTCGCCTGTTTCGTGAATTGGCGCCCCTATTAATACAACCGGAGGATTTTACAGGTCTCTATTGCCTTGACAACGGACGTCCCAGTCATGCGGCCCGGCAGATGACGATGGCCTGCATGTTACAGGAAATGCTGGGCGAAACAGACCGGGGGATGGAAGCACAGACACGTGTGAACATCGAGGTCAAGTTTGCGTTAGGAATGGCCCTCGATGAACCGGGCATTGATCACGCCAATTTTGGCGTCCACCGGCAACGGCTCATCCAAAAGGAACTTGATAAGGTCTATCTCGATCGCTTTATCCGGTTGATGTACTACCTGGGCGTTTTGACAGGGAAAGAACCTTGGATAACGGACACGACCCATGTCATAGCTCCCATCAGTGCCCCCACGACCATCGAACTGATCCGCCAAGCCATGCGCCTGTTGGTGCGTCTTTTGGCGAAGCAATACAGTGTTCCATGGCATGCAATCCCCCATGCCCCTCGGGCGGTACGTTACCTGGAAACAGTGACGGAAGTGAAAGAGCATAACCTGAACGATAAGGCCAAAATGGAACGGCTTGTTGAAGTGGTCAGCGAGGCTGACGAACTGCTGGCCTACGTGGAGTCATCGGAGGCTTCGTGGAAGAAGAAGCCCGATGTCATTCATTACGCCCTTTTGCTTTGCCGTATCCTCCGTGAACGAATCATTCGGAAAGATGATGGAACTCTTGAGATAGCCCCCGGCGGTTCTGTCAAAGATATGATCGTTTCGGCTGTAGACAGCGAAGCCCGTTTCGGTTGTAAGGGCAAGACGAAATGGCGCGGGTATAAGATGGCCATCGTCGAAGTCGGAAATTCCGGATTTATCGCCGCCGCCGAGGCCATGAAAGCCAACGACTATGACGGCTCCAGTCTGGTGCCGTTAGCGGATCAGCTTCCCACCGATTGTGTAGAAAACCCGACGATCATTGGAGATACCCACTATGGTGCGGGCGATGACCGTGTCACCCTCAAGGAAAAAGGCATTGACGTAGTGGCGCCACTTTCACCAAAGACAAAATGTGATATCCTCGCGGGCGAGGGATTTCAAGTTTCCGAAGACCAAACACAACTGATCTGCCCGAGAGGAAAAGTCATCACCACCTATTCGGAAGTGGCAGATGGGAAGAACTTCGTGCTTCGCGCCAAGGACCATGATTGCAAGCACTGCCCTCGTTACACGACCTGTTTTAAAGAAAAGAAACATCGGCGCACGATTTTTATTCACAACGCCTATGGTGTCATGCTCGAGGCGGCAAAGCACTCCCAAACGAAAATCTATAAGGAACAGATGCGTCTTCGCAGCCGCATCGAAGCCAAGCAAAATGAACTGGTCAACCGTTACGGACTGCGCCGGGTTCGCCGTATCGGAAAACGAAATCTGGCTTATGCCGCCCGGCTCAGCGCGTTAGCGGCGAACTTTCAAAAACTCAACCGTCTACGAAATGATAAGAATGCAACCATGGTGTTGGAGGTGAGCGCCTTACGCGGTGTTGCTTTCAAAAAAGCCGCATAAGGTGCAAGGGGGAGATCTGCCCTTTTTGAGGAAAATCCTCAAAAAGGGCTGGTGAGACCGATAAAAAGACTCTAGTTTTTTGCTGTTTGTATTAAAAAATCATGCTTTTGCAAGGGCTGGCTAGGAATTTGCTTATTTTCTAGACGGCCTCCACTGATGTATTATAATTAAAAATAGTTGTGCCTACGTTGGCTTGCATTATAGGCGCATTGTGCCAAGTATAGCTTAAAATGTATAGTAATATCTACCGGGGAAGGATAAGGTGTCCGAGTATAGGTATCCAAAGAAATAATTATTCCACCCCCAAAAATATACGTCCAATACGGCATCTGGAAGGCTGCCAATGTCATTTTTATAGACGGTTTTGACAACATTAGTGTCCAAGGCTCTTGCACTTAAAGCTGTATTGTGTCTTGGATTATCTACCTGCCTTTTAGTAGCCACATCTCCTGCAGCCAGTACTTTGCCGCTTGAACCTACGGTCCCCGATCCGCCTACACCGGCGCGATATACAGTAAATCTACCTTCTCCAAGTACAGAACTCGAAGTAATAGTAATTGTTTGATTAGTGCCATAAGTGTATACCCCGGCAGGAAGTCTACCAGGATAGGGCACAGTGGTAGTCGGTATAGTGGCTGCGGCAGAAACAGAAGATGTATCTTTCATGTATACGCGATTTATAAAGCCATCATAACCGTACATTACTTCCATACCCGGTACTGGTGTCGGAAGCTGGTTGCCCAAATTGACTACATGTAAGTTTTTCGCAGATTCTTTAATAGAGTCTGTCTAAAAACCCCCTCAAGAGAGGGCAAAAAGCAAGACGTTTTTATATGGAAATTGGTGGAATTTAAAGGGAATTCGACTCTTCGCGTCGAAGGATATAGGTACAAAGACTGTTTATAGCGAGGCGATGTACCTTGTTTCGATTCGATGTGGACCCCCAAGTTAGCTTTTACGACTTTGCAGCCCTCTGGGACCAACTTGTGCCTGCCGATTCCGTCTTTCGCCTGTTTCGTGAATTGGCGCCCCTATTAATACAACCGGAGGATTTTACAGGTCTCTATTGCCTTGACAACGGACGTCCCAGTCATGCGGCCCGGCAGATGACGATGGCCTGCATGTTACAGGAAATGCTGGGCGAAACAGACCGGGGGATGGAAGCACAGACACGTGTGAACATCGAGGTCAAGTTTGCGTTAGGAATGGCCCTCGATGAACCGGGCATTGATCACGCCAATTTTGGCGTCCACCGGCAACGGCTCATCCAAAAGGAACTTGATAAGGTCTATCTCGATCGCTTTATCCGGTTGATGTACTACCTGGGCGTTTTGACAGGGAAAGAACCTTGGATAACGGACACGACCCATGTCATAGCTCCCATCAGTGCCCCCACGACCATCGAACTGATCCGCCAAGCCATGCGCCTGTTGGTGCGTCTTTTGGCGAAGCAATACAGTGTTCCATGGCATGCAATCCCCCATGCCCCTCGGGCGGTACGTTACCTGGAAACAGTGACGGAAGTGAAAGAGCATAACCTGGACGATAAGGCCAAAATGGAACGGCTTGTTGAAGTGGTCAGCGAGGCTGACGAACTGCTGGCCTACGTGGAGTCATCGGAGGCTTCGTGGAAGAAGAAGCCCGATGTCATTCATTACGCCCTTTTGCTTTGCCGTATCCTCCGTGAACGAATCATTCGGAAAGATGATGGAACTCTTGAGATAGCCCCCGGCGGTTCTGTCAAAGATATGATAGTTTCGGCTGTAGACAGCGAAGCCCGTTTCGGTTGTAAGGGCAAGACGAAATGGCGCGGGTATAAGATGGCCATCGTCGAAGTCGGAAATTCCGGATTTATCGCCGCCGCCGAGGCCATGAAAGCCAACGACTATGACGGCTCCAGTCTGGTGCCGTTAGCGGATCAGCTTCCCACCGATTGTGTAGAAAACCCGACGATCATTGGAGATACCCACTATGGTGCGGGCGATGACCGTGTCACCCTCAAGGAAAAAGGCATTGACGTAGTGGCGCCACTTTCACCAAAGACAAAATGTGATATCCTCGCGGGCGAGGGATTTCAAGTTTCCGAAGACCAAACACAACTGATCTGCCCGAGAGGAAAAGTCATCACCACCTATTCGGAAGTGGCAGATGGGAAGAACTTCGTGCTTCGCGCCAAGGACCATGATTGCAAGCACTGCCCTCGTTACACGACCTGTTTTAAAGAAAAGAAACATCGGCGCACGATTTTTATTCACAACGCCTATGGTGTCATGCTCGAGGCGGCAAAGCACTCCCAAACGAAAATCTATAAGGAACAGATGCGTCTTCGCAGCCGCATCGAAGCCAAGCAAAATGAACTGGTCAACCGTTACGGACTGCGCCGGGTTCGCCGTATCGGAAAACGAAATCTGGCTTATGCCGCCCGGCTCAGCGCGTTAGCGGCGAACTTTCAAAAACTCAACCGTCTACGAAATGATAAGAATGCAACCATGGTGTTGGAGGTGAGTGCCTTACGCGGTGTTGCTTTCAAAAAAGCCGCATAAGGTGCAAGGGGGAGATCTGCCCTTTTTGAGGAAAATCCTCAAAAAGGGCCGGTGAGACCGATAAAAAGACTCTAGTTTTTTGCTGTTTGTATTAAAAAATCATGCTTTTGCAAGGGCTGGCTAGGGAATTTGCTTATTTTCTAGACGGCCTCTTAATAGAGTTATAATAGGCGTCCTCGGCAGCTCGCCCTTCTACATCTACAAACTCTTTTGTGTTTTTAGATTTTTGGGAGGTGACGGTTGTTTTAGTAACTGAGGAATCAACTGATACCGTAGGCTCTTTGCCCAAATTGTAAGTAATGATTGTTCCTGGATTCATCTTAGTGGGAATTTTATCCATATCAATAGCGTAAGCCGTTAAATTCGTAAGCATACTTAAGGGTAATGTTAATGCGATTGCCAGACTCACTACCCGTTTCCTCATGTTTTTTCTCCCCTTATATGATTCCCCTGCAAAAAACCTTTTTCAAGAGGCTCCTTTGTAATCTCGCCGCCTGCCTGGAATTTGCTGTAATATAAAATGGGATAAAATGGGCTCTACGGCAGTCTATCTCCCATTTTATGGACTAAATATGTATATGCTCAGTACGTATTTCTTTCAAATTTCCTTTTTTATCCATCAAATAGGCGCACTCATCCCTTGGTCCTCTCGATAGATTGTTGTAAGTTTTTGGCAAAACCCTTTCTTGAAGCATCGGAGCAGTTGACGAAAGTTGTGCCCTAGGACTTTCATGCCGAAGACCAACGTTGCTTTGACAATGCCTCTCACCCGAAGTCTTCCCGCACCTTGTCCTCGTTTGATGGAAGAGATGCTGCCTTCAATGGCGGCTCGCTTGCTCGTCGCTGCCAAGCGCTCCTTTTTGATCTGCATGGTTCGTTCGCGCGCTTGTGCTGCTAGGATTGACGACTGCTTGATGGTTACGGTGGCTTTCTTCGATTGAATCTTCACAGGACAAGCTGGTTGCATCGGACACTCTTGGCAGGTGCTTCTTTCGAATTCGGCAATGAGAACTTTTCGTTTTTCATCGAAGGATGTATCCAGCGGGTTGTAGCACGCCGGACAAGAGACGATGGCTTTGTTGTTGTCGAAGGTAAAGGCGAGCACGGGCAGCTTTTCGGCTTTTCTTTCTCTCCCTGTCATATTCGTGTAGTGGATACAGACATGGTTTTCTTGGGCAAGCTCCTCTGTTTTGCTGCTGAAGTATGCGCCATCCACATACAGATCGGTCAGCCCGGTTTCTTTTTTGAGAGTCTCCATGCTCTGGGTTAGCAATTCGGTGTCACTGACGCTGTTTTTTTCGACCTGATAGTGTGTGATCATCTGAACCGGGTTTTCGTTCGCGCATGTTTCTGCTACGTTCGCTACAAGACCCACATAGCCTTGACGGCCTTTTTTCCGATAGGTCACGTCGGGGTCGTGGGCTGATTGGATAGCGTCTGCTGCGATGTCTTTGTTGGCTTTGGCGATCCACTGCTTCTTTTCGGCATGGTATGTGGCCTGCTCTTGAAGAAAGCGTTGGAGCAAAGCAACCGTTTCTTTCCGCAGGCTTTCCGGGTGTGCTTCGGCAATGTCCAATAGCAGGGCGCACTGATTCAGCATCTCCTGGATGCGTCCCAGCGTCTCTTTGGTCTTGCAACGATAGAGGAATTGGTTCCGGAAACCGGGTTCGGCAAAAGGTTTCAGTGCTTCCGGCAAATGGGCGGCCGGACATTCACGCACAGCTTTTTCAACGACGTCAAAGGCAAGGGAAAGACGACCGGCGAGCTTGATGTTGGTCTGAACCTGCGTCGAATCCATAGGCTGTTCTCGGCTTGCGATTCCCGCGATGGTCATAAAATGTTCTGTCAGCTTTCGAAACTGACGGAAGATAAGATCTTCTTGTTCGGGGTGGCTGATGGTGTACTCATAAAGGCGGCGGCGGAACTCATAGAGGGTGCGCTCGGCCAGGTACACTTCGCCCAGATTGCGGATGCCGAGGGCATACATGACCTGAAAGTTGAAATGGAACTGTTCCAGGATCTCTTCGTCGGTGTAGTCTTTCATATGTTTAATGAACTCGAGGGAAAGCAGGATGTTGATCGGAAAGTTCGGACGCCCATTGTGGCTGCTGTATAGAACAGCGAAGGGGGTTTCGTCGATGTGAAAAAAGACGTGTTCGTAGAACAAGGGCGCCCAAGTGCCTTGCATGCTTTTCTTTACCTTTGGATTCATTCCTGTAAAACTGTTAAATAATTCCTCTTGTTTATGTTGGGTGTTTTTCCGAAACACGACATTTCACTCCTGCTTTCCGATTCAGCTCCAATTAGAGCTTGCGAATGGTAGTTCGGTTTCGGATTTTCGTTATCCTCCTAGCTTATACCCTCCTGGGGTTACTTTTTGCAGGGGAATCATACATCGCCTCTATTCAAATCTACACGTTAATCTTCACCCCCTAAATATGTTACCACATAATTCGCTACTTTGTCTTTGTTTTCCAATGTAAAATTATTCTTTTAAGGCTGGATAGCAGAACCTACGCAATCCAAATAACACCAGACAAATTAGCGACCCTTAAGGCAACTGCTTCAAGAACGATACCAATTCGGCTTTTATCTATCAAGCCCCCTAATTAAATTTGAGCAAAGACCCCCTAGTGGGCTACAATGAGAACACATGGAGGGGTCAAGAATATGAGACGAAATCGATACCCAAAAGAACTGAAGGAACAGCTGATCCAAGAAGCCATGGAAGCGGGAAATGCAACACAAGTGGCCCGCCGACATGGGATCGATCCGAAACGGCTGTATTACTGGATTCGAGAATCACAGCACAAGGGCTTCCAAGAAGCACCGGCGGAGGCAAAACAAATTGCTCCGTATGTGCCGTCCTCACAAGAATTTAAGCGATTGGAATCCGAAAACATAGCACTGAAAAAGCTACTCGGCGAAAAGACATTAGAAATCCAAATATTGCAAGATTTAATAAAAAAGAAGAACCCGAGCTATCGGAAAAATTAGAAGTTGCCGATGAATGGGTAGCTCGGGAGGAAGCCAGCGCTGCCTTTATCTTGCGTGTCATCGGCATTCACGAAGCCACCTACTACGCTCGGCGCCAACGTCTACAGAGAGAACCGAAAGAGCGCACAAACAATGGCGGACGGCCGCAACCAGGGTATTCATGGACACAAGACGGAAAGCGAATCAGCGATGAACAAATCAAGGAATACCTGATGGAGCTCATCGCTGGCGAAGAAAGCGTCTACGGATATCGAAAGCTGGGGCTCTGCCTTCATAAACAGCATCAGTTGATCATCAACCATAAAAAAACCTATCGACTATGCAAAGAGTTAGACATCCTATCGCCACAACGCCAGATCAAGGCCAAACATCCGCGCCGGATGGCGCGCAACCGAACCATTACCGCCTCCAACGAACTTTGGGAGATGGACATCAAATACGGCTACATCGCCGGTGAAGATCGCTTCTTCTATCTCATGTCGCTCATCGATGTCTATGATCGCTCTATTGTAGATTACCACATCGGGTTAAATTGTGAAGGTGCTGACGCAGCCAATACGCTGAAACGGGCGTTGTGGAAACGAAACTGCTTTGAAAAAGAAAAGAAGCCAATTGTGCGAACCGACAATGGATCGCAGTTTATCAGCCGTGTGTTTGAGGAAACGTGCGAACAATACCAGGTTGAACACGAACGAATTCCCCCAAAGACGCCGAACAAAAACGCCCATATCGAATCGTTTCATGCAAATCTGGAACGCGAGTGCTACATCAAGCATACCTTTGAATCCTACCAAGACGCCTACCAAGTGGTTGGAGAATACATTGACTTTTATAACCAGAGGCGAATCCACGGCAGCCTCTACAATATGTCCCCTGCGGAGTTTTGTCGACAGCTGGCGGATGGGAACGTACCCGCTTTTATTGTCACACTGTAGCATAGGTGCCGCACTATAGACCAGGCAGGCTAAAGCGCAAAGCCCGACGTCGACCGCCTAATTGACGTTCCCTATACAGGCCGACGTCTGTCAAGGGACGCTGAAGGCGTGGCGAAGCCCTTGCCCTTGATAGACGTTGGTCTGTATAGGACCCTGTAAGAGGCGGTGACGGCAGCCCCCCGAATCAGCGCAATCGTCAATTTTGTGAGACTCTACGAAAAACAGCGAATAAGGGGTCTACGCTCTAGAATTAGGGGGTTGAACCGGTTTCCTCAATCGTTACCTTATATCCCATGGCTTCAAGACGTTTCACGGTCCGATTCACCACAGACTGCTTTCGCCGCTGGTCATGATAATTTGCCCCGAGCTCTTTATACGGTTCACGATTTGTAACACTGTGATAGAAGATCACGAGAATTCGATGTCCCACCGCGAGGGCCGCTCGGTTTTTTCCACGTCGAGCCGCGATTCGGTGGTACATGGCGGAAAGAAAGGTATCTTTCGTTCTAGCTGCTGCACGCCCTGCTTCGACCAATGCGCTGCGAAGATGCTTATTTCCCTTACGTGTCCTCCCGGACTTTCGCTTTCCGGCACTTTCGTTATTCCCTGGGCCATACCCGCCCAAGAGGCTAAATGCGCCGCGTCGGGAAATCGGGACATATCGAGTCCGACCTCCCCCAGCAGATGCTCTGCTGTACGACGACCCACACCCGGTATGGTATCAAGGAGCTGGAGCAATTCTTCCGCCATGTTCATTTGCGAGCTACGGCATGATCCAATCGTTTGATTTGCTCATCCAGGTAGTCAAGATGTTTCAACTGTTTCAGAAGCCCGTGCCGCATCAAGCTCGCAATCCACTCCGCATCTTTAACGTCCGTCTTTCGCCCAGGAACCATTTTAATATGTTGCGCATTGACCACCCAAGCTTCAATCCCGAATAATTCCAACAGATTATAAACAGGCTTCCAGTACACACCTGTGCTTTCCATCGCCACGATTGGACATTCCTTGCTTTGCAGCCATTGAACCAAAGATTTGAAATCTTCTGTCATTGTTCCAAGCGTCTGTAGTTCTTTGCCTTCCGGGGTAATTACACAGGCAACGATCTTCTTTTTATGAACATCTAACCCACAGCACCGTTGATAAACAACTTGCATCGGCCCCACTCTCCCGTTCGGAGATATTTCGTACGGTCGGTGCAACAACCTCTTGGATGTAATCTACCCTACGTGCTTCCTTGCGGAGCGACAATCTGGAGTGCACCAGGCTGCTGAGGTCCGTCTAAGCATCGGGCTGTAACGCACCATAGTATTACGACCTCTCTTCGCCAACCGTATGTGGGGTGATTCGACAAATTCTGTTTTCGTCCTCTTGAGCGCCCCGTGGCGGGGCATGTTTGTCTAAATTAAAATCATCATCAGGCCGGTAATGCTATAATGAGAGTTACATAGATTTGGCGTATCTTCTAAGGAGGGCGTGACCGTTGAATCTTCCCCGGCCCCGCAGTGGCTCGCATCTTTGGCGGCTTTGTCTGACAACCTTTCTCTTCCTATGCATCTTCGGTGGACAACCCCTCTTCAGCGCCCAGGCTGCGCCTGCGGCTTCCCCGTCAGCTTCCCCGTCAGCTTCCCCGTCAGCTTCCTCATCGACGCCCACATCGGCAACCCCATCAACCGCCTCCTCGACTGCCCTATCGGAAAGGACATCTGCCAACACATATAGGGCAGCCTCTTCGGACGCCACCACCTGGCGTGACGAGGTGAAGCCGCCGCAGGAGGTGTACCTGAAGGGAAAGGTCCGTTCCATATTGGCTGAATACCCCGAAGATGATCCGCTCAGCGGACCTGACGCAAAAACTTCCATGCTGCGCCAAACCCTCCAAGTGGAACTGCTCGATCCGCCTTTTCAGGGGCAAACCCAGGTGATCAGCAACATCGCCAACCTGCAGAACCCTTATAACGGCCTTTATCTTCACCCCGGAGAAGAGGTGGTCGTCTATGCCACCCTGGACGACCAGGGGCGCCTGCAGGGCGCGGCTATCCAGGACCTGATCCGTCACCGCCCCATCTTCACCGTTGCTGCTATCTTCGCGGGACTTATCGTCGTCCTCGGCGGACGCCGCGGCATCGCCGCCCTCGTCACGTTAGCCCTGACAGGCGTGCTCATCTGGTATGTCTTGCTACCGGCCATATTGCAGGGGCAGAGCCCCCTCCTGGTCAGTTCCCTTGTCTGTGCCGTCATCGGCCTCATCGGCACCCCCCTCGTCGGCGGTGTGAATCGCAAATCCCTGGCCGCCATCGCCGGCATCATCGCCGGCGTCATCGCCGCCGGGCTCCTCGCTTACCTGACAGGGCAGCAGGCGCGCATCACCGGCATCGAATTTGAATATGCCACGATGATGCTCGCCATTCCGGACCGCCCGCCCCTTGACCTGCAGGGCGTCTACTTCGCCGGCGTGCTCATCGGCAGCCTCGGCGCCGTCATGGACACCAGCCTCACCGTCGCGTCGGCGGCCCAGGAGATCCGGCTGGTGCATAAGACTGTGGGAAGGAAAGAGCTCTGGCAGGCCGGCATGAACGTGGGCCGCGACACGATGGGCATGATGTCGAGCACCCTCATCCTGGCCTATGTGGGCGGCGCCTTATCTCTGCTCGTCCTGCTGATGGCCTACCAGACGCCGGTGCTGAAGATCATCAACTCCGACCTGATCGTCAGCGAGATCATCCGCTCCGCCGCCGGGTCGATCGGGCTCATCCTGTGCATCCCTGTGACGGCTTTCTGCGCGGCCCTGCTCATGTCGAAGCCAAAGGCTGTTCAGAATGCGAAGACAGTATCCATCGAACAGATTGACCCATGACTCGTCGGGCCTTCGCCTCCCGCCCTCGTGTCCATTCCCGGCGGATACAGACGGAGAGCCTAGATAGAAAGAGGAGGTAGCTCCATCATATCGATGGGCGACCTCCTCTTTATGTTCACACAACGGTCATTCCGCTGTTTCACTGATCAACTCCCGAATTTCCAGGGCTTTTTCAATTCCGAGATCTGGGACGTTTCCAGCGATTTGGCCCGGAGCATCTGCTCCATCTTGTGTTGGGCAACGTCATCGGTGAAGAACCATTCAAACATGTTGCATTCATCCTTTCGTCGACTGGTTATTTGAGAACCATTTTCATTTAGGAATATACGCCTGAAACATCAGCTTGTCAACCCCGTTCTTGAGAAAACGAGCCCCCCTTCTTTCTGCCCGCTTTTTTTCCCGCTTCTTGCACTCATCGCGCCTTGCTGATGAACATACACATTCCAGTAGACAAACCCAAGCGCGCCTACTGAGCTGCCTCCATTCTTATACCATTTTTGTCTAATTCATGCCGGAAGTTTGGCGTCAGGGAGGAAATCGGAAGTGGGGAGTAAGCCGGCTGGCCGAGGTAAAAAGCAAGACCTTTGATTCAAAGTGTTTACTTTGGCTCAAAGGTCTTTTCCATCAGCCAGTGAAGAATAAAGGGAGTGCGCATGTTGGAATTCCTAGGAAGCATCAGCGGAATAACATGGAACGATTTTTCCGATCCCGCCTTTTGGCTGGCCATCGGGAGCATTATCCTCATCGATTTGATCCTGAGCGGCGACAACGCGATCCTGATCGCCATGGCTTGCCGGAACCTGCCGAGGGAACTGCGGACCAAGGGCGTGATCTGGGGAACGGCCGGCGCTATCGGACTGCGGATGGTTCTGGGGGCTGTCATCATCTTCCTACTTAAAATCCCTTGCTTGCAGGCTGCCGGCGCCCTGCTCCTCCTCTGGATCGCCGTCAAACTACTGATTCAAGAGAACGATCATAACGATGTGAACGCCCCCAACCGCCTATGGCAGACGGTCAGAACGATCGTCCTGGCAGATGCCGTCATGTCCCTCGACAATGTCGTCGCAGTGGCCGGCATGTCTCAGGGCAAACCGGGCCTGCTCTGGTTCGGCCTGCTCGTCAGCATCCCCCTCGTCGTTTACGGCAGCCGCCTCTTCCTGGCCCTCCTCGACCGTTATACGATCATCCTCTACGCCGGCGCCGGCATTTTAGGTTGGACAGCCGGCAAGCTGCTGATTCACGATCCGGTCCTCCTATCGAGCCTAAAGGGCTGGGGCATTCCACCGCTTCTCCTCAACGAAAACTTCGTCGCCGCCTTGATCGCCGCCATCGTCCTAGTCGCCGGATGGCTGATCAATGACCGCCAAAAAAGAAAACCCACCGGCAGGGAAGCACAGATCCTATAGATGGCGACCGGTGGGCCGGCTAATTCCATAACGATCACCGGGGAATTGATCGAATAAAAGGCTCTGGCAGGGGTATGCTACCGTCGGAGGAGGTGAGCGTTTTGTCACACATCAGATGCAACGTAGAGGAATGCCACTACAATAACAGCGAAACCTGCCAGGCGTCGACGATTCAGGTCCGTTCCCGCGTGGCCGATCACATGACCAGCATCTCCGACGATACGGCCTGCGAAACCTTTATTCCGAAAAAAGCTAAGTGATTCCGAACAGAGGGCTCTCCTGATCAAGGAGAAGCGGATTGTCCCTCCACAGAGGACAGTCCGCTTCTCCTTGCTTCATTTATATGTGCAGTATTGTTGTGCAGACCGCTTCCTCAACAGCGCCTATCCCGGACCGGATGCTGCAAACGGTCTTGCCGCCCTGATGGCACGGTGCGTCCCTTTCGGTGCTTGACAGGTGTCTTCTTTTCCCTTAAGATTTTATCAAAACATTGTTTTAGTGGTTTTTTCATCCGGCGCTCGACGGCGAGATTCGTCGTTTCTGTTCAAACTGTACAGAAACCTGAACCTCGTCGTTTTTGTTTATCTCCGCAGTCGTGGTATTGTGTAGGAGGCATGGACATGGCTATTGACATGGCGCCTATCTGGATCTCATTAAAAACAGCAACGGTCTCCACAGTGATCACCTTTTTCCTCGGCATCGCCACCGCCCGTTGGATGGTCGCCTATACGGGAAGAGGAAAAAACCTGATCGACGGCCTGTTGACCCTGCCGCTGGTGCTGCCGCCGACGGTGGTCGGATTTTTCCTGCTTCTGCTCTTCGGGAAGAACGGTCCCATCGGGCATTTCCTGCACCAGTTGGACACGTCAATCATCTTCTCCTGGACGGCCACGGTGATCGCGGCGACGACGGTCGCCTTCCCGCTCATGTATAAGACGGCCCGCGGCGCTTTTGAACAGGTGAGCCCTAACTGCCTGCACGCCGCCCGGACCCTCGGCGCCGATGAGTGGACCGTCTTCTGGCGGATCACCGTTCCCCTTGCCTGGCCGGGCATCGTCGCCGGCGTCATCCTCTCTTTCGCCCGCGCGCTGGGCGAGTTCGGCGCTACGCTCATGCTGGCTGGCAACATCCCGGGGAGGACTCAGACCATCCCTGTAGCCATCTTCTTCGCCGCCGAGGGCGGCGATATGGATCGCGCCTTCCTCTGGGTCGGCGTCATCGTCACCATCTCGCTGGGCGTCATCCTGCTGATCAACGAGTGGAACAAAATTCAGGCGGCGCTGACAGCCCGCCTCCAGGCAAAGGGGCGGTTGCAATGGAGCTATCGGTCGATATCGAAAAAAGATTTCCCGGCTTCTCTCTCCGAGTGAGCTTTGCCACTGCCAAAGAGGCGCTCGGCCTGCTTGGCGCCTCCGGTTCGGGAAAAACGGTGATCCTGCGCTGCATCGCCGGCATTGAGACGCCCGATCGAGGACGGATCACCCTGAACGGCCGGGTGCTCTTTGACGCGGAAAAGGGTATCAATCTGCCCAGCCGCATGCGCAAGGTCGGCTTTTTGTTTCAAGATTACGCCCTCTTCCCCCATATGACGGTCGCTGAGAACATCCTCTTCGGCTTGCAGTATCTCAACCTCTCTGTGGAAGAGCGGAGACGGCGGCTGAGAGAAAAAATCCTCCAGTTCCAACTGGAGGGGTTAGAGGATCGCTTCCCCGGTCAGCTGTCGGGCGGCCAGCAGCAGCGCGTGGCCTTGGCCCGCGCTTTGTCAGTCGATCCCGACGCGCTGCTGTTGGATGAACCCTTTTCCGCCTTGGACAACCATCTGCGCAGCCAGATGGAAAGCGAACTGCTCAAGACCCTGTCCGATTACCGAGGCGCCACCCTCTTCGTCACCCACAACCTGGACGAAGCTTACCGGGTCTGCCAGAGCCTGCTCGTGCTCTCAAAAGGGCGCGTCTCGGCTTTCGGCTCGAAAGCCGAGATATTTCAGTCTCCGCCGACGGTCACGGCGGCGCGCCTGACAGGGTGCAAGAACCTGTCTCGCGCCCGCATCCTCTCGCCTCATCACCCGGATCAAATCGAGGCCATCGATTGGGGCTGCACCCTCCATCTGCCTTCTCCGCCCCCGTCCTCGACGGCCTACGTGGGGATCCGGGCCCGACACCTGCAGATCGTCGACGGACCGGGCGGCGTCAATACCTTTCCCTGCCGATTGGGCCAGGTGATCGACACGACGGAGGGGAAGACGGTGCATCTCGAGTGGCTGCAGAACCTCAAAGACGTCCCAACGAAGGGCCGCAAGGGCGGCGCTGACGGCTTGGTCGGCCTTCACCCCATCGCAGAGCGGCCTCCTCTGTCGCTGTACCTTTCTGAATCATCCTGGAATCGACTCAAAGACCGACCCTTTCCCTGGTGGGTTCATCTGGATCCCGAACGGCTTTTCACCGCCTCAGAAGACCCCGAGCTACCGGCTTAATAAAGCCCCACTGGCGGAGCTTTTACTGTGACAATACCCAATGAGCGCAGAGGAGGCGCAGGACTTGAGACATAGAAAATGGCTGTCCCGTTTAACGCTGCTCACTTTTTTGGCAGCAACCCTGTTGTCAGGGTGCAATTCTCCGCCGCCGTCTAAGGACAGGGCTTCCCCCATCAACCTGACGGTCTCCGCCGCGTCCAGCCTGAAGGACGCCCTGATGGAGATCAGCGATCTCTATGCCAAAGAAAAGACGGGCGTCGCCATCACCTATAACTTCGGCCCATCCGGTTCCCTGCAGCAACAGATCGAGCGAGGCGCGCCGGCGGACATCTTCATCTCCGCAGCACCCACACAGATGGATGATCTGCAAGCCAAGAACCTCATCGACAGAACCACCCGCAAGAACCTGCTGAAAAACAAGGTGGTCCTGGTGGCCCCCAAGGATTCCTCCATCACCGCCTTTTCCGATCTGGCAGGAGACAAAGTGAAAAAACTGGCCATCGGCGAACCTCAGAGCATGCCCGCCGGCAGGTACGCTCAGGAGGTATTGACAACACTGGCCCTGGCTGACGCCGTGAAAGACAAGGTGGTCTTTGCCAAAGATGTCCGTCAAGTGCTGACTTATGTGGAAACGGGCAATACGGAAGCCGGCATCGTCTATGAGACCGACGCCAAGACCTCCGACAAGGTCAAGATCGTCACTCAGGCACCGGAAGGTTCCCATTCGCCGGTCCTCTACCCGGGAGCAGTGTTGAAAGAGAGCAAGAACGCCACGGACGCCGAGGAGTTTTTGACGTACCTTGAAGGGCCTGCTGCGAAGGTTGTCTTTGAAAAATACGGTTTCACCGTGCTGAACAAGTAGCCGAGTGTCGCCCAATGTGCAAATTCCCTTTCGGGACAAGCAGGAATCTGGTGTTTTCGTCGAAAGATTGACCTATGTCACATCTTTTTTGCGTCAGACAACTTTTTTGCTGAGGGGGAGCAGGCAATGATTCCGAGAGAGCGCCATCACCGCAAAGACCCCGCTCACCGCATCGACGCAAGCCGTTACCGGCGTTTTTCCGTGGAAGACCAAGCCTTTGTCACCGTGGGCATGCAAGACACAGGCAAGAAAGGCATTCTGCACTTCACGGAGAAGATGTTTGCCAGCATGATGGCGAATATCTACAGCGATGTCCCAGGAAAGAGCCGGCTGGACTACGCCGCCGACCTGGGCGCCAACGCGCTCAATCTGATCCTGGGCGCTTACGGCTTTCCGAACAGCCGGTTTTTAAACTGGAAACCCCTCTTCATTCCCGAAGCGCTCCATCGCGATAAATGGGAGGCCAGCACCGGCGACATGACGCGAGTCGTGAAGGCGCAGGCACGCCTGTACGGCGCCGACTTGGTTGGGGTGGCTCGGCTGGATCCGAAGTGGGTCTATGCGAAAGACCTGGAGAAACCTTTCGTCTTCGAGGATGTCGACGAACCTTCCGAAGAAAGGGACCGCTTCGTCATTCCCGCCTCCGTGCAGACAGCCATCGTGATTGCCCTGGCGATGAACCGGGAGCTGATCGAAGAGTCCCCGGCCACAGCCGGCAGCACCGCCGCCTCGTTGGGTTATTCACGCATGGCTATCACCGCCGTATCGCTGGCGGAGTTTATCCGTTCCCTCGGCTATAGGGCCATCCCCTGCATGAACGACACAGCGTTGAGCATCCCCTTGGCCATCGACGCCGGGCTCGGCGAACTGGGCCGGCACGGTTTGTTGATCACGCCGGAATTCGGCTCCAATGTGCGGCTGTGCAAGGTCTTGACGAATATGCCCCTCCTAGCCGATTCTCCTGTCGATTTCGGCATCGCCCGTTTTTGCCGCAACTGTCTGGCCTGTGCGGACCATTGCCCGTCGAGGTCGATCAGCACTGGCGAACCGTCCTTCGAGGTCGCTTGCGCCAACAACAACCCCGGAGTGGAAAAGTGGACCATCGACGCAGAATCCTGCTTGCGCTTCTGGCAGGAGAACGGTCACAGTTGCGCCAACTGCATCGCCGTCTGCCCTTTCACAGCCGGATTTGACTTCACCCACTGCCTCGATTGTATCGACTGTGATTCGGGGGGGTGCGGGCTCCAGGAGATCAGCTATCTGCGGAAAAAACACGGCTATCCGACGAGGGGCAACGATGACGCCCTTGCCGTCAATAATCCACTCACCCGGCAAGGGCTTTGACCTTTCTGATCTTTATCATTCCGCGGTGTCAGCGACCGCGGATTCTATTTCTCAGCTACCCGTTGTTTCAATGGGCCTTGCCCCCGATTGACCTGCCCTTTCTCCTGCGCGTGCAGGTGATTCAGGTAGCGCTTCGTCTCGGCGATGACGACGCCGGAGAGGCCGAGCAGGGCGATCAGGTTGGGGATGGCCATGAGGCCGTTGACGATGTCAGCGAGGAGCCAGATGGCTTCTAGCTTCAGGAAGGCGCCGGCGGCGACAAGGATGATGAAGATGACCCGGTAGGGCATGATCCCCTTGACGCCGAAGAGGTACTCGCAACAGCGCTCGCCGTAATAGTTCCAGCCGAGGATGGTGGTGAAGGCGAAGAGGACCAGCCCCAGCGTCAGCATGACCTTGCCGAGGAGAGGGAAGCCGGCGACAAAGGCGGCTTGGGTCATGGCCGATCCAGCCAGGTCGCCCGACCAGGCGCCGGTGACGATGAGCACCAGACCGGTCATGGTGCAGATGATGATCGTGTCGATGAAGGTACCTGTCATAGAGATGAGGCCCTGTTCAGCCGGCCATTTGGTCTTCGCGGCTGCAGCGGCGATGGGGGCGCTGCCGAGGCCCGATTCGTTGGAGAAAACGCCTCGGGCGACGCCGTTGCGGATCGCCATCATCACCGTGGCGCCCAAGAAGCCGCCGGTAGCGGCCGAGCCGGTGAATGCGCTGCTGATGACCAGTTGGATGGCCTGGGGCAGTCGATCGGCGTAGATGACAAGGACGCCGATGCTGATGAGGATGTAGAAGATCGCCATAAAGGGGACAATCTTTTCAGAGACCTTGGCGATGCTTTTTAAACCACCTAAGGTGATCAGCGCCACAAGCAGAGTGATGACGGCGGCCGTGACCGGGATGGGGATGCCCAGGCCCGACGCTGTGATTGTGACGATGGCATTGACCTGAGGGAAGGTGCCGATGCCGAAAAAGGCGACGAGAACGCCGCTGGCGGCAAACATGATGGCAAGCGGTTTGTACTTGGCGCCGAGGCCGTTGACGATGTAGTACATGGGACCGCCGGAGATCTGCCCGTTGGCGTCGACGGAACGATACTTGACGGCCAGGAGGCCTTCGGCGTATTTCGTCGCCATGCCGAAGAAGGCGGCCACCCACATCCAGAAGAGGGCGCCCGGTCCGCCGGCCTTGATGGCGGTGGCCACGCCGACGATGTTCCCCGTACCGACGGTGGCGGCGAGGGCCGTGCAGAGGGCGCCGAAGCTGTTCACATCGCCGTCGCCGTCATTTTTGGCGGTGAAGATCAAGCGAAGCGCCAGAGGCAGGCAGGTGACCTGCAGGAGGCCGAGCCGGATGGTCAGGAAGATGCCGGTGCCGACGAGCAGGATGAGCAAGGGGGGGCCCCAAACGAGGCTGTCGATCTGGTCCAGCAGTCTGATGAGGTCCATGGCGGTCAACTCCTTGTTTGTGTTGAGAAAACGAAAAAAAGCCAAATCGATGATTTGACTCTGAAGAGCGGACCGAGAAAAAACCACAGCAAAAAGGGAGCAGCCCCAGGGCGAGCATTTCGCCCATGCTGCCTTGGACCCACCCTCATCAGCGTCGGACCTGCTTCTGTGGGCACTCCGCATCATCGGCGGTCGCTTGGCCGTTTCTTCTCGCACTTGCTCTGTCCTTTTGCCTGAGAGATTTAACGGTAAAGTCTGACCGCTTTGCCCCTTCGGCGCCCTGTCTGGCAGGGTCTCTCCAGAGTTTCGTCCGCTTGCGGTTCTCCTTGTGTGACAAGGGCCTGAGAGTGTGACTCCTTCGGCGGGTCCGGCGACCGCTCTCCCGTAAGCTTCATCCGAATCGGTATGTGGTTTTTACGTTGGCATTATACGACCAAAGCGAAAGGTTGCGCAATGGGCAAGTGAAAAGTTCGATTATTCAGAACCGCTATGCTTGCCCCGGCTGTACGCGACAGTCCTTCTCATGACAAGCAGGGCATGCTATTGTAGGATCAGAGTGCGCCCTTTTCCTTTGCAGAGGAAATACAATAATAACCTGGGAGGTAAAAATGAGAGAAAAAGCATTGCGTTTTATCAAGGAGACGATCAAACGACCTGTCGAGGCGTTCATCCAGACAGAAACATCGAGCAGCATCATCCTGCTCGTCTGTACAGCCCTGGCGCTGCTTATCGCCAATTCGCCCTGGCGACCGCTCTATGAGGCTTTTTTCGCCCAACCCTTCACCATCGGTCTGCCGGGATTCGGTCTCTCGAAAGCGATGATCCTGTGGATCAACGATGGACTGATGGCCATCTTCTTTTTTGTGGTAGGCCTCGAGATCAAAAGGGAGATCCTGGAGGGGGAACTCTCGTCGTTGAAAAAAGCCAGCCTTCCCATCGTCGCCGCCATCGGCGGGATGGTTGCTCCGGCTGTTATCTATATCCTGTTCAACTTGAACTTGCCGAGCGCCGGCGGCTGGGGCATACCTATGGCCACCGATATCGCCTTCGCCCTAGGCGCCCTGTCCTTGTTGGGACCGCAGGTTCCCTTAGCCCTGAAAATCCTCCTCATCGCCATTGCTATCGTCGACGATCTGGGCGCGGTGCTTGTCATCGCCTTTTTCTATACAGAAACGCTCCAGCTCAGCTACCTTGCCCTTGCGGCTGTCGTTGGCGCCGCACTCATCCTGCTCAACACCAGCGGCGTCCGCAAGATCACGCCCTATATCCTCCTTGGCCTCATCTTGTGGGTCGCCTTTCTCAAGTCGGGGATCCACGCCACCATCGCCGGCGTCCTGCTGGCCTTGACCATTCCCATGCGGACCATCATCGACACGGAAGAGTTTGCTGAACGGGTCGAAGAAACCATTCAGGGCTTTCATGATCAAGGGAAATCGGGAGACACCGTCGTCACCGAGGAGGTGCACAGCCTGATCGCTCAATTGAACCACCTCGCCGATCGGGCCACATCTCCCCTGCACCGGTTAGAGCATGCGCTCCATCCCTGGGTGGGCTTCTTGATCATGCCGCTCTTCGCCTTCGCTAACGCCGGCGTACCCCTTGATGACCTGTCCGGCCTGACCACTCCGGTCAGCCTGGGGATCCTGATCGGTCTCATCGCCGGCAAACAGGTGGGTGTGACGCTCTTTTCCTGGCTGGCTATCCGCCTTGGCCTGGCCTCTCTGCCGGAAGGCATGACCTTCATCCAGTTATACGGCCTCTCCTGGCTGGCCGGCATCGGTTTTACCATGTCCCTCTTCATCTCCGGCTTGGCCTTCCCGGAGGCGCCGGAACTGCTGAATCAAGCGAAAGTCGCCATCCTCCTGGCTTCAGTCGCCGCCGGCACTGCCGGATTCTTTCTGTTGAAAACTTTTCTGCCTGAAGCGCCTTCCGTAAAACTTCATGAATAGCAGCGGCATAGATGGGCGCACCCGGTTGCCTTTTGACCAGGTTGTGAAAACCCGGCGCAGCCTGACTGACGCCGGCAACCGTCTGCCCCTCTTTATCCCAGCGCTGTCGCCAACCCCATCATGACGATCACACCGGTCAGAAAGGCGAAAGTCGCCTGTTCCTCAAAACCATGGCCATGGGTATCGGGGATCAACTCCCGAAAGGTGACGTAGAGCATAGCGCCGGCAGCAAAACCGAGGGCGACGGGCAAAAGGCCCTGCACCTGCTCCACCAGGACATAGCCGGAGAGGGCGAACAAAGGCTCCACCATGGCGGCGGCGAAGACGAAGGAGAGGGCTTTCCAGCGGTTGACGCCCTGTTCCAGCAGCGGAGCGACGATGACCAACCCTTCCGGCACGTTCTGCAAGCCGATGGTCAGCGCCATCAAGAGGCCCAGTTTGTCCCCATCGGCATAACCGACACCGACGACGAGACCCTCGGGAACGTTGTGCAGGGCGATGGCCGCAAAGGTCAACCAAGCCAACCGTCCGCCTTCCGGCAAGAAACGGAGCAGGACAAAGAGGAGTCCGGCGCCGATGACCATCCCGGGGGCTACCAACCAGAAGTCCGGCGTCTGCTGCAACAAGGCGAAAGCCGCCGTCACCATCATGCCCGCCGCCAATCCCAGCAGGATGTCCCGCAACCGGTGTGTGACGGTGATAAAGAAAAAAGGCACCGCCCCAAGCACCGTCATCATCGCAGCCGCCAAGGCCGGCAGCAACACCTCTGACATAAGGACCGACTCCTCTGATCACAGATATTTGCTCAAAAACCCCCTCGCGGCGAGGGGGTTTTTCCATTGTCCATATGTTGCGGTTCGTCAAACTCTCCTCACTATCGATTATAAATGAATGCGCCTATTTCCACAATTCCGACCTCCACATCATGTCTAAGCGGTTTCGACCGAAATCACGATGGCGGCTAGAAAAAAATACTTGAAACTGAAAATCATTTTCATGTAGAATAGCGGTACCAGCACTTTTTTGGATCGCGATCATGCCGTTCTTGGGAGGGATTGCTCATGGGATCGTTTTTTGGTCTATGGAAAGACAGCCTGGCGGAGAAAGACATCCGCCAGGCGCGATTTGAGAAATGGCTCTTTGTCAACCTCTCCAGAGTCCTCTTTGCAGGAAAGGCCGGCGAGTTTATCCGCTTTCAAGAGCCCTTCTTCGGAAAAAACATCGCCTCGACGCTGAAGGAAGCCCGGCGACTGGCGCGCGATTGGGGTGTGGAAATGTTCCTGCTCAAACGCTGCGAGAAGTGCGCTTGGGTGCTCTTTTACCGTGAGCCGCAAGTCCGGGCAACGTTGAAGCGCTTCGGCCGTCTGCGTCAATACCGGAACAAGCGACTCCCCTGGCCCCTGGATGTACAGCCGTTTCTTTTCCACTTGAGAGAGCGATGGTGCAAGGGCGGCCAACTCCCGCACGAGATCGGCCTCGCCCTCGGCTACCCGCTCAAGGATGTGCTCGGCTTTCTCGGCCTGTCTCCGCTACCCAAGCAACATGTCTGCGAGTGGTGCATCTACGGCGATGTGGTGCCGTCCTTGCGGCTGAAGGAGCGCTTTGACCGGGCGAACCAATTGGCCCTCGACTTTGTCGAATCGAACCGCTTGGAACTGATTCGTGATGAGGTGTGCCGGATTTCGGCTTAAGCCGCAACAACTGGCGTACAATCTCCATTGACGATGCCGGGATATTCGATCTGTCGTTCCAGTGGCACCCTTGCTCAGGCCCCTCCTACCGCCTTCTCCCCGCCCCGCTTCTTGAACAACCCTGTCCATCCGCCGGTGGAGAACTTGTCTTTCCAACGGTGCATGGCGATGAAGATGATCGGGATGATGATCAGGGTGAAGAAGGTGGAACTGAGCAGGCCGCCGATGAGCACCCAGGCCATGCCGACACGGTTTTCAGCGCCTTCGGCGATGGCTAAGGCCGTGGGCAGCATGCCGAAGACCATGGTCATCGTCGTCATGACGATCGGCCGCAAGCGCGTCTTACCAGCCTCGATGATCGCTTCGCGCGGCTTGAATCCCCGATCCATGAGGGTCAAGGCGTAGTCAAGGAGCAGCGTGCCGTTTTTGGCCACCAGGCCGTCCATCATGATGATGCCCATCATGGAAAAGAGGTTGAGGCTGTTCTTCGTCAAGGCCAGCGCCACGACAGCGCCGATAAAGCCGAGGGGCAGCGAGAACATGCGGATAAAGGGCGTCAGGAAGGATTCATAGAGCACGACGAGCACCATGTAGACCAGGATCAGCGACAGCCCTAAGGCGCTCAGCATCTGGCTGAAGGTGTCGTTCATGTTCTGGGCCTGGCCGGCCATCTTGATCGAGTAGAGGGGGTCGAAGTGGCGGGCCTTGATCTTCTGCTGCACCTCGCTGATGAACTCCTGCAGCGGACGGTCGTTTAAGTTGCAGGAGATGGTGATGGCCCGCTGCTTGTCGACGCGGCGGATGGATCGCGGTCCTGTACCCTCTTTAAACTCGACCAGGTTGCTGATGGCGATGTTCTGGCCGCCGACGGTGACAGGGATGCTCTTCAGATCCTGGTTGCTTAACTTGTCACCGTCTTTAAAGCGGACATTGATTTCGAGCTCATCGCCGTCTTTGCGGTAGACGCCGGCGGTGCTGCCGCTGACGCCAGTCTGCAAGGCTGTGGCAATATCGTTCAGAGAAGCGCCATAGTACTTGGCCTGCTCCCGGTTGATGACGGTCTGGATCTCCGGCTGGCCGAGGCGCCAACTGCTGTTGACATCCTTCGACCCCGGTGTGTTGCGCAGGATGTCCATGACCTCCTCGGAGATGGACAGCAGTTTGTCCTGATCCGCTCCGAGGATCTCGATCTGCACGTTGCCGCCGCCGGCGCCGCGCGGGCCGCCGCCACCGGGTAGACCGGCGATGGAGGCCGTCGCTTCACTCACCCGGACGACGCCAGGGGGGAAGTTCTGCTTGCTCCAGTTGCGCACGTCATCGGCGATCTCCCAGACGGTCCGCTTTCGGTCTTTCTTGTTCCGAAGCTTCACCTGAACGCTTCCCTGGTTGCCGCTGATGCGCGATTGGACCTTATCAACTTCCGGGATCGTTTGGCAGAACTGCTCGACCTTAAGGGTCTCTTTGTCGGTCAACGCAAAGGGCGTGCCGATGGGCATTTCGACGGTGACGCTGAAGCTGCCTTCATCGGTCTTCGGCAGGAACTCGGCGCCGACGACCTGAAAGGGGTAGATTAGGCTTATGGAGGCGATAAAAAGCGCCAAGCCGCCGGCGAGGACTTTTTGGGGATGGGCCAGGGCGCCATGGAGGAGCACCGCATAGAGGTTCCTGACCCGTCCCCCAAACCGGTCGACGCGCTCCCAGATGGGGTGGTGCTTTTCTTCGAATCCCTTTTTATAGAGCCGCGAAGAAAGCATCGGCGTGACCGTGAAGGAGACGAACAGGGAAAAGAGGGTGGCGAAGACGATGGTCAGACCGAACTGGCGGAAAAACTGCCCCACCATCCCCTCCATGAAGGCGATGGGCAGGAAGACGACGACATCGCAAAGGGTGATAGCGATGGCGGCCATGCCGATCTCGCCCCGTCCATCCCGCGCCGCCGTCCTGGCATCTTTGCCCATGGTCAGGTGCCGGTGGATGTTCTCCAAGACGACGATCGAATCGTCAACCAGAATACCGATACAGAGCGCCATACCCATGAGGGACATCATGTTGAACGTAAAGTCGAAGAGGTACATGACGAAGATAACGGAGATGAGCGATGTGGGAATGGCGATCAGCACTGTCACCATGGATCGCCATTCCTTCAGGAAGAAGAACAGGGCGAAGGCCGTCGTCACGATCCCTTCGAAGATGCTCATCTGCGTATTGTTCAAAGCCTTCTGAACATAGTCGGAAGCGTCGTTGGCCACGTAGATGGTGACACCGGGAAGTTCCTTACGCAGTTTCTCGATCTCGGCGTTGAGGCCTTTGCCCACATCGACGACGCTGCTGTCGCTCTGCTTGAAGATCTCGATGCCCACCGATTCCTCGCCGTTGAGGCGGGTCATGTTGCGGACTTCTTTGATTTGTTCTTTGACGGTGGCAACGTTTTTCAAAGGGACGGCGGCGCCGTCGCCGCTGGGGATGGCCAGGTTCTCGATCTCTTTGACACTCTGGTACTCGCCCAACAGCCGCAGGTCGTAATCACGCTGGCGATAGAGCTTACCTACCGGTTTGTTGGCGTTTTCTGACTTAATCTTATTGACGATGGAATTTAAAGAGACGTTGAAGACGGTCAACTTCTTGGGGTCAACCTCGACGGCGATCTCCTTCTGCCGCCCACCGTAAACCTCGATCTCGGAGACGCCCTGGACGCGCTTGAGGCGCTCCTGAATCATCTCGTCGGCCAATTTATAGGTTTCCAGTTTGGACAGGCCATCGCTGCTGACGCTCAAGGTCATGATCGCCTGGGCATTGATGTCCCGCTTGATGACGACCGGGTCGTTCGCCTCATCGGGAAGGCGGCCTTTGACGGCGTCCACCTTCTTGGTCACGTCCAGGACAGCCTGATCGGGATCGGCCGACAGGTCGAACTCGAGGATGACAAAACCGGAGCCCGCGTTGGCCATGGCGGTCAGTTTCTTTAACTTGGAGACAGAGGAGACGGCCTCCTCCAACGGTTCGATGACCTGCTTTTCCACGTCTTCGGCGGCGGCACCGGGATAGCTCACCTGCACCGTCACGAAGGGCGTGTTCATGGCCGGCAACAGTTCCACGCCGATGCGGTTGAAGCTGTACAGCCCCAGCACCACAAAAAACAGGACGATCATGCTGATGCCGGCAGGCCGTTTTATAGAAAAGTCCGTTAGATTCATGCCTTCGCCACCCTACCGGTTCGTAATGTAAGGCGCATCCTGCGATTGCCCTTGACGCGGCGCCTTCTGGGAACCTCCAGCTGCTCTTTCCTGCGGCTTGGCCTGTTCCTCACGGACAGCCATGCCGTCGCGCAGTGCCTGCAGACCTGTGGTGATCACTTTTTCGCCCTCGGCCACCCCTTCGGTCACCTGGGTGATCCCCTCGTCTACCTTGCCGACAGAGACCTTGCGCTCGACAGCCTTGTCCCCGTCAAGTATGTACACAACCTTCTGCCCGTTCCGCTCCACAACTGCGTCAGAGGGGACAGTGAGGGCATTCTCCAGTCGCTGCGTCGTCACAAGGATCTCCGCATACATGCCTGCCTTCAGCAGGTCATCAGTGTTGTCGACAGACACCCAGACTGGGTATGTTTTGGTCTTGGCGTCGGCGGAGGGGCTGATCTTGGTCACCTTTCCCTTGAACGGTTTGGGCGATGCTGCGGGAACCCGCACATCTACATCCAAGCCCGGCTTAAATTGATTGATGTCGCCTTCGCTCACACCGGCGTTGATCTGAACGGTCTGCATATTGATGACGACAAAAGGCGCCGTACTGGCTGAAAGGGATTCACCGACGTTGACGTTCTTGCTGGCGATGATACCGGAGATCGGAGAAACGACACAGCTGTTCTCCAGCTCCACTTCGTTTTGTCGAATGGCCGCCTTGTTTTGTTCCACACTGGCCTGGGCAGACGCCACAGAAGCGGCGTTCATGTCATAGTCTTTTTTGATCGAATCATAGTTCGTCTGGGCGGCGTCGTACAGGGCCTGGGAAAGGGCACCCGCTTCAAAGAGCATCTTCTGCCGTTCCAGGTTGCGCTTGGCTTCATCCAACTGGATCTGGGTCTTTTCCAACTGCGCCTTGGCGCGCTCCAGGTTGGCTTCGCTGGCGGCCAAGGCCGCTTTGGCCGCATCGAGTTTGGCCAGGATATCGTTGTTTTCCAGTTGGATCAGCCTTGTCCCGGCGCTCACCCGCTGGCCCACATCACCGTAGACGCCGGCCGCCTTCCCTGAGGACTTGGGGACCACATTGACAGATTCAATCGGCTCGATTTTTCCGCTCAATGTCACGGTGCTGGTCAAGGTGGCCCGCTTCACCGGGACCGTTTTGACCGAAGTGACCGCGCCGACAGCCGAGGTCGCTGGCGCGTCCGTCTTCCCGCAGGCCGTTGTCAAAACCATCGTGGTCAAACATAAGGCGAGAACAACCTTTCCTGTCTGCAAGTGATTCACCTCAAGCAATATTCTTGTCTCGCCCCCTTGGGGATGACCGCTAAGAGGAACGAAAATCAAAAAAAGGGAAAAAGCGACCGCAGACGGGAGTCCCGCCTTGTGGCCGCATCGTTCCTTTGATTTCCCCTCGCTTGAAGCGGTAGAGGGGGCGTTATTTCATCCCGTGGCGACCGCCGAAGCCTTTCCGGCCCAGCATGTCATCGATCCGTTTTTCTAGATTGGTTTTGGCTTGCTCGGCTTTTTCCGCCGTCAGTCTGCCGTCGGATACCGCCTTATCAATATCGGCTTGCGACGACTCGATCAACTTGGCTTTCAGGGTTTCCTTGGCGACCCCTTTGGCCTGGGCGACTTCTTCCAGAGACTTGCCGGCTTTCAATTCGGTCATCAGTTCATCCCGGGTCATCTGCAACAGGTCGGCAGCGACTTGGAAGTGACTTGAACCGGCAAAACCGCCAAAAGCCCGGAACCCGACTTTGTCTTTCACCATGTCGCCGAACTTCCAAGCGGCTCTTTCGGCGAACTTATCGGTGTGTTTTTTGTCGACGACGGCTTCGATCTTTTGTTTCATTGTTTCTTTCTTCTGAGCGGCCTCCTCAGCGCTGAGCCTGCCGCAGGCGACGGCTTCGTCCAGGCGGGTCTGGGCGGCGGCGACCATCTTAGCGATCAAGTCTTCCCTAGCGATGCCTTTGGTCTGCGCGATTTCTGCCAGCGTTTTGCCGCTTTGCAGTTCCGTTTTCAAGGCAGCCTCGTCGATGCCGATGATGGCGGCGACGCCTTCAAAGCCACGGGCAAAATCAGGGGCTTTGAAGCCACCCCGGCGGTCCTTTCCAAACTTTTGAAAAAACGGGGGTTTGCTGTTGTCACCAGTCGCCGCCGTATCGGTGGCCGCATAAGCGATGACACCGCCGCAGAGGAGTGCTCCCGCCACGCTGGTGGCGACGAGGGTCTTTTTCCAGGCTCCGTTCATGATAACGCATCTCCTTTTTCCCTCAGTTTCAGTCGAATACCCTCCCTTTTCGTGGGTCTAGCATCGGCTGGTCATGGGACCGGGGGAGGCCTTTCTTGGTTCGATTTCCTTTGACACCTTTACTTTACCAATCGAAGCTGAAATTACGCTGAAAAAATCGGCAACTGTTTTTGTGAACTGCAAAAGGTCTAATGGCTGTGGAATTCCCTATAGTCCCGACTGCGTCGCCCATCCTCTCCTCGATAGATCCTGTCATCCTCTCGAAGCCACTACATTCACTGCGCACTGCCATTGCTGGCGCAAACAGTCCAATCACAAACAGAAACCGCCTCTGCCATCCAAAAAAGATGGGCCGTGGCGGTTTCCTGTGGTCGCAGAAAGGTCTGCTCTGTGCAGCTTGAATGACAACTGTTCAGCGCGGCAACGCCGCCGGCACGATGACAATGAAACTGCTCCCCTTGCCCGGCGCACTTTCCACGCGGATCGTCCCGCCATGGGCTTCGACGATCCAGCGAGCGATGCTAAGGCCGAGGCCGACACCGCCGGCTTGCCGGGAGCGGCCCTTGTCGGCCCGGTAAAAGCGCTCAAAGATGTGTTGCTGGTCCTCGGCGCTGATGCCGATCCCCGTATCCTGAACCTTCACTTGCAGGGTATCGTTATGCCCCCCGCCGGATCGCGCCAGCGAGAGGCTGACCTTGCCGCCTTCCGGCGTGTACTTGACGGCGTTATCCAAGAGGATGCAGAGCAGTTGGGTGATACGCTCCCGATCGACGAAAACGGGAAGCGTCGGTGGTCCCTCCATCTCCATCGTCAATCCCTGCGCCTTCGCCCGGTGTTGGAAGGTGCGAAACAACTGTTCCGCCACAGGGCGGAGGTCGAAAGACTCTCGTTGCAACTCCAGTTTCCCCGAATCGGCGCGGGCCAGGGTGAGCAGGTCGCCAACCAGGCGGGTCATGCGGCCCACCTCATCTTTCATGTCTGCCAGCACCTGCCGGGAAAACTCGGATAAATTGCGGGCATCGTCAGCCTCGATCACATCGATAGACGACTGGAGGATGCTCAAGGGTGTGCGCAGTTCATGGGATGCGTCGGCGACAAACTCGCGCTGACGATGAAAGGAGTGGATGATCGGCACCATGGCTCTTCCGGCCATGTAATAGCCGGCGCCAGCAGCCAACAGCAGAAAGAGGATCGACAAGACGCCTAGGACGAAGAGCAAGCGGTAAAGAACATGGCGGGAATCACTCACATCCATGCCGGCATAGACCACTCCGGCAAACCGGCCGTGGTCGAACACCGGCTGCGCCCCCAGCAGGATGTGCAATTCGCCGCCATCTCCTTCGGAGAAATGAACGTCCCTCGTCTCGAACGCCGCCGGCCTCCACTGCTGCACCGTTTCCATGATCTGCCGACGCAGGGCAGGATATTCATCGACGCTGCGAAGCACCGTTCCCCGCTCGTCAAGCGTGAGCAGAAAGACGAACCGGTTGACGCCGCGCTTCGCTCCCCCGGCGTCATCGTCGAATTTGCCGTCGTCGTTGCCTTTTGCGGCATAGTCGGTATAGCCAGAACCGGCAGCGTCCCGCTCCCCTTCAGCGCCGCCGTGAAGGGGCGCATATCTTCTTTCCCGCTTTTGTTCCACCGTCACATCGTTGGGACCGCGCAGACGAGCCCGTCGCTTCATTTCAGTTAACTGCTGATCGGCGACCCTGGACAGCATCAATTTCATCTCCTGCCGCTCCTCCTGCTGGAGGATGGAGTGCAGCAGGCCGTAGGTGATCCCAGTAAAGGCAACCAGGATGACGATCATCAACGCGGCATACCCCAGGGTCAGGCGCGCGCGGATCCGCGTAAACACGGCTATTCCTCCAGTGTGTAGCCGACGCCCCGAATGTTGTGAATCAACTTAGCGGCGCCGGGGGGTTCGATTTTTTTGCGCAGCAATCGGATGTAGGCGTCCAGGGTGTTGTCGGTCACATCGGCGTCGAGCCCCCAGACCCGCTCCATGATCAGCTCGCGGGGAAGCACCTGTCCCTTGTTCTGCACGAGCAGATCGAGCAAGGCAAACTCTCGACTGGTGAGGGTGATCTCCTTGCCGCCGCGCGTCACCGAGTGGCGGTTGCGGTTTAATAGCAGGTCGGCAACCTGGACGATCTCTTCCTGCAAAGGGATTTTTCCGCGGCGGGAGAGCGCCCGCAGCCGGGCCATCAACTCGGCAGAGGCGAAGGGTTTGACCAGGTAGTCGTCGGCGCCGGCGTCCAGACCCTGGACGCGATCCTCAACAGCGTCCTTGGCCGTCAGCATGAGGATGGGGCATTGCAACCCCTCTTGCCTCAATTGGCGGCAAAGGATCACGCCGTCCATGGCCGGCATCATCCAGTCGAGAACGAGCAAGTCGTAATGGGATGCTTTGGCATAATGATAGGCGTCGTCGCCGCGCTGCACCCAGTCGACATCATGGCCTTCCCTTCTCAGCATGTGGTCGATCAACTTGCCCAGCCGCTGGTCATCTTCGGCCAACAAGATGCGCAAAATAGAATCACCTCGTCACCGTAGCGTTAGATCGCGATGGTTCCCGGTCAGCCAAACCCTGTCGTGCCTGCCGATAGAACTGTTGCCATAACGGCGCCATGCCATCTAGGCTGCGGCAGTTGGGATCCTCCGGCTCAGGGGCTCCTGTTCGGGAAGGCGCGCCAGAGGTTTGCAGCCCCTTCGATGTTGATTTTGACTTGACCGAATTCTTATTCCCCTTTGTTTTTTTGCTCATCGCCATCATCATCCCTTTATCCTTTCCGCTCATCCCGTCTGCCCGATCAGCGACAGGGCTCCGCTCAATCCACCCACTGCCGGCGAAGGGCAAAGATATCCCTCAACTCCGACGTAGACAACTCCGTCAGCCACTGCTCGCCGCCGCCGATGACCTCTTCGCTTAAGCCTTGTTTGCGCTCGATCATCTCGTCGATGCGCTCCTCTAAGGTGCCCAAGGTGATGAACTTGTGAACGTGCACATTGCGGCTCTGGCCGATGCGGTAGGCCCGATCGGTGGCCTGATTCTCTACGGCCGGGTTCCACCAGCGGTCAACATGGAAGACATGATTCGCCGCTGTTAGATTAAGCCCGGTTCCGCCGGCCTTCAAGGACAGGAGAAAGACGCCACAGCCTTTTCCAGGAGATGGATCGCTTTGTTGAAACCGCTCGATCATCTTTTCCCGCTGGCTCGCCGGCGTTCCGCCATGCAAGAAGAGCACCTCTTCGCCAAGGGCCGCTTCGAGGGTCTCTTTCAGCAAATGGCCGGTCTCCACATACTGGGTAAAGACCAGGCAACGTTCGCCCTCTTGGCGCAATTCCTCCACCATCTCTACAAGACGCTCTACTTTGTGGGAGCGCCCGCGCAAAACCGATGCCTTCCCCTCTTTTAAGAGCAGCGTGGGATGATTGCAGAGTTGCTTGAGCTGGGTCAAGGTCGACAAAATCGCTCCTCGGCGAGCGATGCCGGTCGATTCTTCGATTTTCTCCATCGCCGCCTGGAGAACGCTTTCATAGAGCGACGCCTGCTCCGCCGTCAACTGGATATACTCCTTGCTCTCCAGCTTCTCCGGCAGTTCCAGTTCGATGGCCGGATCGCCTTTCTCCCGGCGAAGCAAGAAGGGTCGGACGAGGCGTTGGAGCCGATCGAGGGCATCGGCGTCGTTTTTGCGTTCAATCGACTGGACGAAACGGCGGTTGAATTCCGTCAACCCCCCCAGATAGCCGGGGTTCAAAAAGTCCATGATCGACCACAACTCGGTCAGGCGGTTTTCCATCGGCGTGCCCGTCAAGGCGACCCGATGGCGCGCAGGGAAAACGCGAACCGCCGCTGATTGCTTCGTATAGACGTTCTTGATGTTCTGGGCCTCATCCAGACAGAGGCAGTCCCAAGCTACAGAGGCGATATCCTCTTGGTCCATCTGGGCCAGTGTGTAGGTGGTGATCACCAGGTCCGCCTCTGCGGAAAGATCCCGAAAGGCATCGCCGCGGTAACGGTTGCTTCCGTAATGGATGTGCATCCTAAGCGAAGGGGCAAAACGGGCTAGCTCCTTTTGCCAGTTGCCGATCACCGAGGTGGAACAGACGAGCAGTGACGGCCGCCCAGGCGCTTCTTTTTCCTTCACGTGAAGCAGGTAGGCGATCCACTGGATCGTCTTCCCTAGTCCCATATCGTCGGCCAAGCAGCCACCGAGGCCAAAGCGGCGCAAAAAGAGCAGCCAGGCACTGCCGAGTTGTTGATAGGGCCGCAAGCTCCCTTGAAAAGAGGGCGGCGGCGCCAGCGGCGTCAGCCGCGCCGTTCCGGTCAATTCATCAGCCAGCTGCCGCAGCGGTCCGTCCAGTTCCACCTTAAGGGCAAGGGAAACCTGATCGGTTCCGTCAGTTGTTTCGCCATTCTCGTTCCGCGCTCCGGAAAAATCCGCCCCTTCAGGCGCTTTCGATTCGCCCTGCTCATCGGACAGTTCCTGCCCTTCTTCAGGGGCAAGCCATTGTGCCCAGTCCGAAGGCGGTGTTCCCCAATAGAGTTGCAAAGCCTGTCCGAGCGAGAGTCCCTTTTGCGTCTTTCGTAATGACGCCAGCAGGGGCCGCCATCGCTTAAGGTCAAGGCGGATCCAGCGGTCGCGCACCCGGACCAGTTGACGACCTTTTTCCACAAGGTCGACAAACTCCCTTTCGTCCAGATCGATATCGCCGATAGCCAGTTTCCAATCAAATTGGACAAGCTGATCCAGCCCCAGCAGCGGATCTGCCGCCGACCCGGCGCTTGACCGCGTCTGCACCTTGAGCCGGGCCGACTGGCGCTGGATCTCCTCCCACCAGCGGGGCAAAAAGAGGGAGAAGCCGGCCTCTATCAAGGGGCCGCTCTGCTCGCTTAAAAATGTCCAAGCCGCGTCATCATCGAGCAGCCATTTTCGATTGGCCAAAAAATGCGGCGAAGGATCCGGCTCAGACACCGCTGTTCCGGCAACCAGCACCCGTTCCGGCGCCAACACAGGCGCGATGCGGGCCATCTTGGCCAGATCACGCTCCACTTCGCTCCAGTGCTCCTGCCAGTCAGACGGCAACAACGCCATCGACTCCGGATCAGCCGGATCGAGAGGCAGCCCCGGACTCCCCCCCTGCATCGGTTGCAGCAAGAGCCCCAGAGACCAAAAACCTGCATCGTTTTCAGGCTCAAGGAGGCGCAAGGCTGCCCGCAAGCGGCGCGAAACAGACCACCAGCCGACAGCCTCCAGCCAGTCTCGCTCATCTTCGATCAGCACCGCACCCGAGCGGGTTTTCGCGGCTTGGTCTGCCGCCTCAACAGGGCGGCTTGTCCGATCGCCGCCCTTGGCGGAGCGCTTCACCTTCGTCGCCTCCGCCGCCAGCAAGGGATAGGCCTGCTGCATCTTTAACCAGAGTTCCCGCATTTGGGGCGTCTGCTCGATCAACTCGTCGATGGCCGCTGAAGCCCAATCATCCAGCCAGGCCAGCGACGGGGCCGCTTCCCGCACAGGTTGAACCGCCCCTTCTTCAAGCCGCCAGCCGCTTCGCCCCGATCGCCAAGCTTCATAGTCAGGCCGCCACCACCCCTGGCGCAGCAGTTCCCGCAGCGGTCCCGCCGCTTTCGCTATCTCCGCGCCCTGTCCCTCCCAGCACCACTGGACTTCCGACAGCGCTGTCGAATCGGCGAACAGCTCCAACATCGCCAAAGGCGACACCGTCAGCCCCCACCTATCGTCACGGCGAACCACAGCGATGAAAGCGCCGTGAAATGAAGGTTCATGCCAAGCAAAAAGAGTCCGGCGCAGTTGGAGCGCCCCCGCTTCATACCAACAGTTTATCATGCCTCTCGTTGCAGTTACGAAAAAGTCGGCCGATTCCGGCTGCCAATGGATTTGAACATGTACCTGCGCTTTGCCGCCGCTCATGGCGTGATCAACTTCCCTTTTACCAGTTCTTCCTGAAAAGCCCGCAAGCGCCCATTCTCTTCCAGGATCCGCGCCAAGTAGCGCTCAAAGCGATCATTTTGCTTGAGTTTTTTATAGTGGGCGCGAAGTTTTTTCAGCATTTTTACCGCTTCTTGGTAGGCCGGCCGGTTTTTCTGGGCGATCTGCCGAACGATGGCGTGATGATACAAGGGAAGCATTACGGCCGGATCAACTTTCTCTACCGCTTTCCAATAATGATCCCCCCTATCCAGACGTCCGTGAAGCAGACACAACTCAGCCCACTGCCGGTACCGGCCTACGTTAACCAGCAACTGCCGGTACATATAGTCAGGCACACTGGGGCGCACCGCATCCAGCATCTCATCAACGGCTCCGCAAGGCTCGGCAACCTGCAACCAGAACTTCACCGTCTCCGCCTGTTCGTACTGATCGAGCGGCGCGAAGCACCTCTTTCCCGTCGCTTCAAACCAGCGTAGCCAGGACAAAAGCCGTTCCAATTGGCCCGAAGGCTTCAGACCGTGCAGGTAGAGGAACAGGGCACTCCAATGGACAACAAGCCCCCGGTCTGCCATCCCTTCGATCTCCTGCCGGACGGCATCATCTTCTCGTGCCATAAAGAGAAAGTGAATGCGCAGCAAGGAGAGGGTACATTGGAAGCTCGACTCCTTGACGCCGTGGGGCGCCGTTTTGTGTTGACTGATGGCAGCGATTTCGTCCGCTTCCCGCAGCGCCCAAGGGGTACCGCCGAGCACATTTCCCCAAAAGAGCCGGTAAATGTCCAACCATGGAAAGACCTCATTCTCGGTAAGCCGGATCACCCGGTCCCGCAACAGAGACAAGAAGGCCTTCCCATCACGATCATCGACAGGGGGCCACTCCTGCGCTGTGAAGGCCACTGCCGTAGCCAGAAACACCTTGTCCATATCTTGAAAGTTGAGGTGGTAACGCCAATAGGGACTGTCTTTCACCTTTTGTTCCAATTGGACCAAAAAGCTAAAGGCTCCCCACAATCGAAAAAGCTTTTGGCGCGAAACAGACCAACTCTGGCTCACCTGGTCCAAGGTCCTTCTATACGCTTCATACCCGAGATCGGCAAGTTGATGCAGGGTGTCTTCAAAGGAACGGGGCCAACCGAAACGATCGCGGCGGCTGCTGCGGTCTGCATCCGTGGTTTTTTGAAAGAGGTTGTGAAAAAAAGGCGTCCATGTCTCACTCGGGCTGTCCGCCTTCGGCACGACAACTGTATGGAGAGTATGGGCTCGCACCATGGGGGCACCTCGCATTTCTGTTTTACTGCATAATTGGTATTGCATCCGTTCTTTCTATTTTACCGCAAAACTATTGAAATAAAAAACGGGGTCGGCTCGGTTATACAACCGGCCAAACCCCGTTTTTTGACTCTCGAAGAATTACTTTCCGAAGCAACGATCCAGCAGGCCTTTGAAGGCGGCGCCGTGGCGGGCCTCATCCTTGCACATTTCGTGGACAGTGTCATGGATGGCATCGAGGCCCAGTTCTTTCGCCCGACGGGCCAGGTCGAGTTTGCCCTGGCAGGCGCCGTATTCGGCTTCCACGCGCAGCTCCAGGTTCTTCTTCGTAGAAGGGAAGACGACTTCGCCAAGCAGTTCAGCGAACTTGGCGGCATGTTCCGCTTCTTCAAAGGCGATGCGCTTATAGGCTTCCGCCACTTCAGGGTAGCCCTCCCGGTCAGCCTGACGGCTCATGGCCAGGTACATGCCGACTTCAGTGCATTCGCCGACAAAGTTCATCTTCAGGCCTTCCACCACCTGGGCGTCAACACCGGCGGCGACGCCGATCCGGTGCTCGTCAGCCCACTTCAGTTCGCCGGACCCTTTCTCCTCAAACTTGCCGGAAGGGGCTTTGCAGGTGGGGCAAAACTCAGGAGCGGCATCCCCTTCGTGGACATACCCGCAGATCAGGCAGACAAACTTTTTCATTCCCCTGTTCCTCCTCAACCATATGAATGGGTAATGATTACTAGTTTCGATAGAGATGCGATTTTTCCTTCTTAAAAGCAAAATATTTTTTTAGCGGTTAAAACTGCCGATCGTCTCGTTGAGCTCCCGCGCCAATTCTGACAAGGCATGCATGTTATGCGCCAGTTCCGCCATGGAGGCGGTTTGCTCTTCCGTGCTGGCAGAGATCGATTGAACACCCTCCATGCCATAACAAGACCATTGTATGCAAATAGTAACTGTTTTAGCAATTCCTATTTCGGAAAAAGCGGAGAAGAGGCGGCTCCTATGTTACACTATGGCTGTAGCACGAAGATATGGGAAGGGAAGCGCCTATGTTCGTCAATACCGAGCTCTACCGCGCCTTTTATCTCGTCGCCAGAGAAGGCAGCATCTCGAAAGCGGCGGAGCAGTTGTACATCACCCAGCCGGCCGTGAGCCGCTCGATCCAGCAGTTGGAGGAAAAGCTCGGCTGTGTGCTCTTTTTTCGGACGCCGAAAGGGGTCAAACTGACGAAAGAAGGGGAACTGCTCTTTCCCTACATCGAACAGGCCTTCAACTTCATCGCTGTCGGCGAGAAAACGCTCGCCCAGATCACGGCGTTGGAAAATGGCGAGATCACCATCGCCGCCGGCGACACGATCTGCAAAAACTACCTCCCTCCCCACCTGAAGAGGTTCAAAGAGGCCTACCCGGGCATCCGGATCCATGTGACCAACGAGAACACGCCTTCGACGATCCGGCTGCTGAAAAAGGGGAAGGTGGACATCGGTTTTGTCCATGCCCCTGTCGTCAACGACCCGTCGGCGACAGCGCTTCTGTCCATTCATGAGGTTTTGCAGATCCAGGACTGTTTTGTCGTCGGCGAAAAGTACAAGGAACTGGCGGCAAGGCCGCGATCGCTGGAGGAACTGGCCCGGTACCCCCTGATCCTGCTGGAGAAGGGGAGCAGCTCCCGCATCTACATAGAGAATTTTTTCGCCCAGCACAACATTGAACTGAAACCGGAGTTTGAACTGAGCGACTTTGAACTGCTGATCCGCTTCGCCCAGATCGATTTCGGCGCTGCCTGTGTGATCAAAAACTTTGTCGCCGATGAACTGGCCCGCGGCTCCCTCTACGAGATCCAGCCGCTGACGCCCATCCCGCCGCGCCATGTGGGGGTGGCGCATCTACAGACGATTCCCCTTCGCACCGCCGCCAAAGCGTTCCTGTCTTTTTTGCTGAAAGATGCAAGCAACGCATCCATAAGCCGGCACGGTACCTAGCCATAATTAACAGGCATGCTCTCTATGTCAAATATGCATTATGCTTATGGTTCAGCCTCCACTATAATCATAGCATAGACAAAAGCAGGGGCGATATTGACCAAACCTTCTACAGCTGTCAATATTGCCTTTTCAAATCCCCTGTTTGTGAAGATTTTAATAAATTCGTCTCAGTGGAGGGAACCTGCATGGAAACCAAAAAACCGCGCATCGTCATCCTGGGCGCCGGATACGCCGGCATCTTGACCGCTAGAAGGCTGCAAAAACTCCTGCGCCACGATGAAGCGGAGATCGTCCTTGTGAACAAGCATTCCTACCATTACCTGACCACCTGGCTCCATAAGGCGGCGGCCGGCACCGTCGAGGATGAGCGCATCACCATTGCGATCAAGGATGTGATCGATAGCCGCCGCATCCGTTTCATCAAAGACACCGTGACAGAAGTGGAGACAACGACGCAGCGGGTCATGCTCTGCCACGGCGAACCGCTGGCTTATGATTACCTGGTTCTGGCCCTCGGTTTTGAAAGAGCCGACTTCGGCATCCCCGGGATCAAGGAACATGCCCTTGCCATCTGCAGCATGAACAGCGCCCGCCAGATACGCCTCACCGTCGAAGCCCGCTTCGCCGAATTCGCCAAGCAGAAAGGGCGCGATGGGCAGGAAAAGCTGACCTTTGTCGTCGGCGGCGCCGGTTTTACCGGCATCGAGTTTGCTGCAGAACTGGCGGAACGCATCCCCGCCCTCTGCCGACAGCACGGGATCGACCGGCAGCGCGTCCAGGTGATCAACGTGGAAGGTGCGCCCGCCCTTCTGGGCGGCTTCGCTCCCGCCCTGGCCGAGTACGCAAAAGCCTCCCTGGAAAACATGGGCGTCCAGTTCCGCCTCTCGACCCGGATTCAGTCCGTCGACAGGGACGGCGTCACCTTGCTGACCGAGGCGGGCGAAGAGCGGATCACGCCGGCCACCGTCATCTGGACCGGCGGCGTGCAAGGGAATAGAGTCGTCTGCAACGAAGACTTTGCCGCAGTTCGCGGCCGCATCGCCGCCGAAAAAGACCTGCGCGCCCCCGGCCATGACAATGTCTTCGTCCTCGGCGACTGCTCCGCCGTCATCGACAAGCGCACCGGCCGCCCCTTTCCCCCGACGGCCCAGCTGGCCATCTTGCAGTCGGCAGTCTGCGCCGAAAACCTGGCCACGCTTGTCCGGGGTGGCAGTGACCTGAAAGAGTTCGTCCCCTTCATCAAAGGCGCCGTCGCCTCCCTGGGCAGCCATGACGCCGTCGGCGAGGTCTTCGGCATCGAGCTGCGCGGCAGACTGGCGATGATGATGAAGGCGATCATCGATATCCGGTACATGGCGATGCTAGGAAACTTGCGATTGCTTTTAGGTAAAGGGAAGCTGGCCGCTTATGTGGCGCCGGAAGGCGTTGTAGGGAGTAAGTAGCGGTCTTACGCTACAGGGCGTTCCCCAAGCCGGTTCGCAACCGGACGAGCGAGATGCCCTGCGCCTCACTGCGGCCGCACGGGTGGCCTTGTTGCGTCGCCTGGAGACGCAGCCCCCTTGGCGAGAAGAGGCCCGTGGCAAGCGTAACCCCGCCGTTCTGACCGAGGACGGCGGGGTTCTTCATTCATTATGGTTTCATTATGGTTCACTTGAAAAGAGCCGACAAACTGGGAAACCGGCCGAGCTACTCCACCGTCACACTCTTCGCCAGATTCCTCGGCTTATCGACGTCACACTCCCGCGCCACAGCCGTGTAGTACGAGAGCATCTGCAAAGGCACAACCGCCAGGATCGGCGCCAATGCCGGATGGGTGCGGGGGATGGTGAGGACGTATTCGGCGAACTTGGCGATCTCCCTGTTCCCTTCCTGGGCCACGGCGATGACAAAGGCGTCGCGGGCTTTCACCTCTTGGATGTTGGAGATGGTCTTGTCGAAGACCTGCTCCTGGGTGGCCAGGGCGATGACGGGGATGTTGTCGGTGATCAAAGCCAAGGTGCCGTGTTTCAGTTCGCCGGCGGCGTAAGCCTCGGCGTGGATATAGGAGATCTCCTTCAGTTTCAAGGAGCCTTCCAGGGCGACGGCGTAGTCGACGCTGCGGCCGATGAAGAAGACGTCATCCCAGGTCTTGATCTGTTCACTGATGGCCTTCACCGTCTCCGCCTGGGCCAGGACTTTTTCCACCTGGGCCGGTATCTCCCTGATGGCGTCAGCGATGGCCTTGATCGTCTCGGCGCTCTGTGTTCCCCGCACCTGCGCCAAAGCGAGGGCGATACAGTTCATGGCCGCCAGCTGGGTCGTGTAGGCCTTCGTGGAGGCGACGGCGATCTCCGGGCCGGCCCAGGTGTAGAGGACCGAGTCGGCTTCCCGGGAGATGGTGGAGCCAACCACGTTGGTCACGGCAAGGACTTTGGCGCCCTTAGACCGGGCTTCCCGCATCGCTGCCAGGGTATCGGCCGTCTCGCCGGACTGGCTGACGACGATCACCAACGTGTTTTCGTCGACGATGGGGTCGCGGTAGCGGAACTCAGAGGCGATGTCGACCTCGACCGGCACGCGGGCCAAGTCTTCGATCACATACTTGCCGACGAGACCGGCATGGTAGGCGGTGCCGCAGGCGACGATGGTCACCTTGTTGGTCTTTTTCAGCAGTTCCAGGTCGATCTTGATCTCAGAGAGGTTGACGCCGTCGCCGTTGACGCGACCCAAAATGGTGTCGCGCAATGCCTTGGGCTGTTCGTAAATCTCTTTGATCATGAAGTGGTCATAGCCGCCCTTTTCGGCCGCCACAGCGTCCCAGTTGACTTCAAAGACCGCCTTGTCGACAAGCTCGCCGGCGGCGGCGGTTTTGATGACCGCTCCTTGGGGGGTCAGGACAGCCATCTCGCCGTCATCCAAGATGAAGGTGCGGCGGGTGTGGGCCAAGATGGCCGGGATGTCCGAGGCCAGGAAGTATTCACCGTCGCCCAGCCCAACGACGAGGGGGCTGTCTTTGCGGACGGCGACGATCTTTTCAGGTTCGTGACGGCAGAGGAAAGCCATGGCGTAGGAGCCTTCGATGACGCTGACGACCTTGCGGACGGCCGCCTCCAGATCGCCCTGGTAAAAGTTTTCCACCAGGTGGGCTAGCACCTCTGTGTCTGTCTCGGAGGTGAAGGCGTGTCCCTGGGCGATGAGGTCTTCCTTCAGGGTCTGGAAGTTTTCGATGATGCCGTTGTGGACGACGGCGAAGTCGCCCCGGCAGTCTTGGTGAGGGTGAGCGTTTTCATCGGCAGGCTTGCCGTGGGTGGCCCAGCGGGTGTGGCCAATGCCGGTCTGGGCGCCGAAGCTGCAGTAGCTCAGCCGCCCTTCCAAGACGGCCAGCTTGCCTTTGGCCTTGCGGACCTCGATCTTGCCCGCCTCCATGACGGCGACGCCTGCCGAGTCATAGCCGCGGTACTCTAGCTTTTTGAGACCTTCTACGAGGATAGGGGCGGCCGCTTTGCCGCCGATGTAGCCGACGATTCCGCACATGGGATGATTTCTCCTCTCTTCAATCATAGGCCGGATGCTGTGCCTGCCCTTCACCAGGAAGAGCTCGACTCGAAAAATAGGCGCAAAAAAGCCGCCGCTCTCGTGCTTCTTTTCACGAAAGTGTTGGCGGCCGAAAGGCACAGAGCTATCCCGACACTCACCACCAGCCCTTTGTCCCCGCGATTGCTCCCGGAATTTGTGGCTTGGCTGCGGCCGTGAGCGGCCGAGGGGCATCCGCCGAAAACTTCGATAAACCCCTTCCTCGTCAACCGGCTGTCTGCGAATCCTGCTCGATATGTACTCATGCGCTTTTTTGCGCTGACTGCTGATGGTTCGGCCTGATTCGTCTGAATGTCCTGCCGGTTCTGGCGCTATGGATTCACTTGTCGTTCCGTCATCTGACCTTTGCGGCCCTATTTTAAGTCATGATCATTGTATCAGCGAGGGTTGTCCAGCGCAACCCTCCGCTGAAAAAAAGCCGGCCTTGTCGCCAGCACCGCCGCCCTCTCTCGGCGTTATGGTTCAATATCTATGGAGCGATTTCTGTTGCACGATCGCTTTTGACTTCGAAACCGGGTGGAACACTGCCTATTCGCCAGTCCTTAAAAACGCCGGAAAACGTCGGCGATCGCCTCGACGACCTGCTTCAGCTCCTCCGGATCGGGGCCTTCCCCCATCACCCGGATCAGCGGTTCTGTGCCCGACGGGCGCACGAGGATGCGGCCCCTTCCGGCAAGCTTGGCTTTCCCCGCTTCCACAGCGGCCTGCGCCTCCGGCGCGTTCATGCAGCCTTTGTCCTTGACGCGCACATTGACGAGGAGTTGAGGAAGCTGCTCCATCTGGGCGGCCAGTTCAGACAGGGGTTTGCCCGTCTCTTTCAGCACCGTCAGCAGTTGAAGTCCGGTGAGCACGCCATCGCCGGTGGTGTTGTGCTGCAAAAAGAGGATATGGCCCGACTGCTCGCCGCCGAAGGATGCCCCCTCTCTTAAAAGAGCCTCCAGGACATAGCGGTCGCCCACCTTCGTCTCCAGAATGCGGATCCCCGCTCGTTTGAGCGCCAGGTGCAGACCCATGTTGCTCATGACGGTGACGGCGACGGTATCCTTGGGGAGTTGTCCTTTGGCTTTCATATGTAAGGCACAGGTGACCATAATCCGGTCGCCGTCGACGATCCGGCCTTTTTCATCGACCGCGATCAACCGGTCGGCGTCGCCGTCATGAGCCAGTCCGACGTGCGCCCCATGGGCGACGACAGCTTCGCAGAGCTTTTCGGGATGGGTGGAGCCGCAGCCGTCGTTGATGTTCGTGCCGTCCGGCGTGCAGCAGATGGTGACCACTTCGGCACCCAGTTCCCGCAGGATGCGGGGTGCGACCTGATAGGCGGCCCCATTGGCGCCGTCGACGACGACCTTGAGGCCCGAGAAGTCAACGGGGACGGTGGACTTGAGATACTCCACAAAGAGCGTCTCTGCGTCGGCGACAGGGCGCACACGGCCCACCAGAGCGCCTGTAGGGGCCGGCAGGCCGTCGTCATGGCGCCCCTCGGCATCGCCGCCGACATTGTCAAGGGATTGGCCTTTTTCACCGAGGACGTAGCGCTCGATCTCCTCTTCCACAGCGTCGGGGAGTTTGAAGCCCGAGGCGGAGAAAAACTTGATGCCGTTGTCGGCGACGGGGTTGTGGGAGGCCGAGATGACCACGCCGGCGGTGGCCTTCAGTTTCCGTGTCAGGTAGGCGATGCCAGGGGTGGGCAGGACGCCCACAGGCAGCGCCTCGCCGCCGACAGAGGTGATGCCGGCGATCAGGGCTGCCTCCAGCATGTCGCCGGAGATGCGCGTATCTTTGCCGATGACGATGCGGGGCTGGGGCGCTTCCTTGCTGAGCACATAGGCACCGGCCCGCCCCAGTTTAAAAGCCAGTTCCGGTGTCAGTTCGCTGTTGGCGACGCCGCGCACGCCGTCGGTTCCGAATAACTTTCCCACGTTTCTTTTCCCTCTCTTTTTGCTTTTCCGCTGAATTGGCCGCTCTGCACAGTTCTCTTGTTTATTGTCTTTTTGGCCTGCTTCCCTTTTGACCGGTTTCCGTTATTTGACTGGTTTCGTTTCGCCTGTCTCGCTACAGCCGGTAAGTGGCGATGATCGCCTCGGCCAGGCGCAGGCCGTCGACGGCGGCGCTGACGATGCCCCCGGCATAGCCTGCGCCTTCTCCGCCAGGATAGAGCCCTTTGATGCCGGGCGACTGCAGCGATTCGTCGCGGTTGATGCGCCAGGGTGACGAGGTGCGTGTCTCTACACCGGTCAGGACGGCTTTGGGCAGGTCGAATCCCTGGATCTTGCGGCCGAAGTCGGCCAGGCCGGCTGCGAGCGCCTCGCCCACCGCTTTGGGCAGGCCGTCGCGGAGGTTGGCTGCCGTCACGCCGGGCCGATAGGTGGGCTTGACGAGGCTGTCTGACAGGTCGCCTTTTTGGTCAGCTAAAAAATCGCCCACTGTCTGCGCCGGCGCGCGGTAGTCGCCTTCACCCAGTTCAAAGGCTTTGCGCTCCCAGATCCGTTGAAACTCGGCGCCGCCGAGGGGGCCGGGAACAGGGTAGTCACCGGGGCTCACCGAGACGACGAGGGCTGAGTTGGCCACGCCGCTGTCGCGGGCGTAGGCGCTCATGCCGTTGGTGACGACGCCGCCCGCTTCCGAGGCGGCGGCCACCACCTGGCCGCCAGGGCACATGCAGAAGGAAAAGACGGTTCGCCCAGCTTCGGCCAGCTTGGTGTGCAGGTTGTAGTCGGCGACGCCGAGGCGCTCGTGGCCGGCGAAGCGGCCGTACTGGGCGCGGTCGATCAACGCCTGTGGGTGCTCGACGCGCAGGCCGACGGCAAAGGGCTTCGCCTCCATGGCAATCTCCTGGTCGTAGAGGTTTTTCGCCGTATCGCGGGCGCTGTGACCGATAGCCACGATGACCACATCGGCAGCCAGTTCGAGGCCGGAACGGGCTGTTCCGGAGAGAGGCAGGTCCTCCGCCGATCCCCTGTCCATCAAGTCAACGCCCGGCGCGAGCCGCACGCCAGCCACACGCCGGCCCAGAGCCGTTTTTTCCAGTATCAGTTCCTCCACGCAGGCGCCGAAAAAGACCTGACCGCCTTGCTCGAGCAGGCGCTGCCGCAGGTTGCGGACCACCTGGCGCAGGACATCGGTGCCCACATGGGGTTTTGCTTTATATAGGATCTCCTGGGGCGCCCCGGCTTCAGCAAGCCGCCGGAAGACCTCGTTGATCCGCCAGTCGTGGGTGCGAGTCGTCAGTTTGCCGTCGGAAAAGGTGCCGGCGCCACCCTCGCCAAACTGGACGTTCGAATCAGCCCTCAGCTTTCCTGTCTCCCAAAAGCGGTCCACGTCAGCCGCCCGGCGGTCCACATCGTAGCCGCGCTCCAGCAGGATAGGTTTGAAGCCGGCCTCGGCCAGCTTGAGGGCCGCAAAATAACCGCAAGGACCTGCGCCGACGATGACGGGACGACGGGTCAGGGGTTCACTCCCCCGCAACAGTGGTGTCGCTTTGTTCTCAGCGACGAGGCTCACCTGGGGGTCTTTGTCCAAAATCCCCGGCGGGGGCTTCACACCAGCTTTGAGGGTAACCTCTACCGTGTAGACGAAGCGGATATCCGCTTTTTTGCGCGCGTCGACGGCCTCGCGGAGGATCTCCATGTTTTCGATCTGGCCGGGCTTGAGGCCGATCCGGCGGGCCGCTTTTGGCAAAAGGCGCCCGGCATCTTCCGACAGCCCGGCGCGCAGGTTGGCGATGCGAATTTTCAAGACGATTTTGTCTCCTTACTCCCTTTACCTTCTTTGCTGTCCCGTCCCCGCCCCTCCGGTTGCGCCGCTGGTAGTCGCAGCCCCTGTGCCAGCGCCCGAGCCCGGTTCTTTGCCGGGCTCCTTGCCAGGGTCAGTTTGGGTTGTGCCGCCGGTGGCCGGTTTGGCTTCTTCTGGAGGCTGTGGTGTCGGCTGGAAAACCGGTCCGATAGTGACGATGACCCGGACGACGGTGAGCGCGGCGTTGACGGGCCGCACGCCGGCGGGCAAGGCAAGGTTCACATCTTTGACGACATCAGCCCGCGCGCCGTTGATGTCGACAGGCGAGGTGGCCAGCGCGCGCAGGTCGGCAAAGCCTTCCGCCGGCATGGTCACCGACAGGTTTGCCGGTTCTACCCGTGTCGAAAGCACTTTAAAACCATCGGCTGGCGTGCCGGTGACGAGCGGCTGAACAGCGACCGTTCTGCTCGTCATCTCCTGGAGGACCGGAACGGTGACCTCGACCGACTTGGGCGAGATCTGCAGTCTCCCGTCATCGCTGAGGGCCGGCTCAATCACACGGACCGGCAGCAAGCGGGTGAAGCTCTCCTTGGCGCCGACGGGGATTTGCACTCCCACGCGCTGAATCTGCCGCAGTTTTTCACGAGGCCCGCTGACGACAACCTCCGCCGGGCGGAGCGTCGGGTCGCCGACCCGGTAGCCGGCCGCCATGTTGCCCTTAAACTCCCAGGCGAGCGGCAGCGTCCGCGTCTCCAGCACGTCCACATGCAGACTCAGTTCAGCTGGCGATTTGCTGATGATCTGCACATTCGACGGCGCGTCGACGGTGACGCCGATAGTCAACGGTCCCGGTTTGGCCCCGGTCAGGCTGATACGGGCGCGAAAATCGCGAGACGACAAGTTGGCCATGATCGCCTTCGGCCCCTTGACGCGCAGCTCCACCACAGTAGGCGGCTCCGGGTCGAGGACATAGCCGGCTTCGAGTCCTTCCCGCTCCAGTTGGACGGGAAAGGTCTGGACGCTCTGTTGTTCGGCGTTCACGTAGACCCATAGGAGGATGGCGATGGCAAGGGCGGCCAGTTTATAGAGCCAGTTGCGGCGCGCTGTTCCGGCAATATCCATCATGGGTTGCTCCTCCATTGCCAGAACGAACGGGAGTTTGTCGTTTTCGGTTGCAACAGTTCTTCCAGGCGCGATCGGAGGGAGGTTTCATCGAGAAAACGAGTCAGCTTGCCGTCCACCGCCATGGATAGGTTTCCCGTCTCCTCGGAGACGATAACCGCAACGGCATCGGACTGTTCGGTGATGCCGATGCCCGCCCGGTGGCGGGTGCCTAGTTCCCGAGCCAAACCTGGATCGTCGGTGAGCGGCAAATAACAGGCGGCGGCTACGACACGATCGCCGCGCACGACGACGGCGCCGTCATGAAGGGGCGTCTTGGGAATGAATATGTTCACGAGAAACTCGCTCGACACCTTGCCGTCGATCCATGTGCCCGTCTCGATGACATCATTGACGCCTGTCTTGCGTTCGATGATGATCAAGGCGCCGATCTTGTTTTTCATCAGGACGCCGACAGCCCGCACGATCTCGCCGATCAGGAAGCTGCGATCCTCGTCGGCCATGACGGCGATCTGGGCCGGAAACAGCTTGCCTCGTCCCAATTGCTCCAGCGTCCGGCGCAGTTCCGGCTGAAACACAATCGGCAAAGCGACGATCAAGGCGGTCCAGGCCTGCTTCAGCAGCCAACTGAGGGTGTTCAGACTCAGGGCCTCACTGAGGTACGAGGCGATGATCAACACACCGAACCCTTTGAGCAGTTGGACCGCGCGGGTGCCCTTGATGAACATGGTCAGCCGGTAGATGATAAAAGCGACTGCAACGATGTCCAATAGGGCCATAAAATTAAAATTCTCTAAGTTCGGTGGTAGCATCGTCATCACCTCCCTGTATAGAAATTCTCTCTCAGCGGCGAAAATCCCTTGTGGCAAAATCAGGTTTGCGACTATAATGGAGCCGAAGTGACAAAGATTTTTCCCGTCGAGGTGGTGCAGAACAAGATGTGGCTACCGCTGATTGGGTTGGCCCTTGGCATCTTCATCGGATCCGTTTTATCCATTACCATCCCCATGGAATATGCCAAATATATGTCCGTGGCCGTTCTGGCAGCGCTGGATTCGGTCTTCGGCTCTCTCCGCAGCTTCCTAGAGGACAAATTTGACGCCCTCGTCCTGCTGACCGGATTTTTTACAAACGCCGTCCTGGCGGCCTTGCTGGCCTACATCGGCGACCGCCTCGGCGTCGATCTCTTTTTGGCGGCTGTCTTCGCCTTCGGCGTCCGGATTTTCCAAAACCTCGCTGTCATTCGCCGCTACGTGATCGACCGCATGATCCGTCCTCGACCGAAAAACCAACCGAATCCGATCGAAAAGATCTGATTCGAGATTCGTCAAAGACGCCTGTTCTCCGTCAAGGGTGCCTGTTGTTCATCAAAGGTATCTGTTGCTCGTTAGAGGTATCTGTTGCTCGTTAAAGGTGCCTGCTGTTCGTCAAGATGGCTGTTGTTTCTGACGATGATCGCCTCTCCTTTGCAAGAGCTTTCTCTGAAAGCGTAGAGCCTGCCCACCGGGCAGGCTCTTTCCATTTCTGAAATCGGACGGGCAGTCAACCCATTAGGCAGGTCGGGATGATTCTATCGACGCCCGGGCCCGTTCTCGCATGTAGCCATACAGGAAGGAGTCCATCAACGCCTGCCAAGAGGCCTCGATGATGTTGGTCGACACGCCAACAGTCCCCCAGGCGTCGTGGGAGTCCCGCGTCTCGATGAGGACGCGAACTTTTGCCTCTGTGGCGTCTTTCCCGTCGAGGACACGCACCTTGTAGTCGGTGAGATGGCACTCGGCCAGGAAGGGGTAGTGGCTGAGAAGGGCCTTGCGCAGCGCGTTGTCGACGGCGTTGACGGGGCCGTTACCTTCGGCGGCCGTATGAACGACTTGGTCGCCGACGCGCAGCTTGATCATGGCTTCCGAGGTGAAATCGGCGTCAGATCGCTTCTCGATGATCAGGCGGATCGAGTCAAGAACGAAGGGCACCGGATCTTCGCCGAAGGCGCGGCGCAGGAGCACCTCAAAAGACGCTTCCGCCCCTTCAAATTGAAAGCCTTGATGTTCGAGGTTCTTGATCTGTTCGATGATCTGCTTCGTATCGGCGTTCTGCCGGTTTACATCCAAGCCCAGTTCCTTGGCCTTGTAGATGACGTTGCTCATGCCGGACAGTTCGGATACGAGGACGCGCCGATGGTTGCCCACCGCCTCCGGCTGGATGTGTTCATAGGTGCCGGGGTCCTTCATCAAGGCCGACACGTGGATGCCGCCCTTGTGCGCGAAAGCCGAATGACCGACAAAAGGCATGTCGTTGCGCAGGGGCATGTTGGCGATCTCACCGACAAAGTGAGCCGCATCAGTCAAGGTCTGCAACTTGCCCTCCGGCAGGCACTCCATCTTCATCTTCAACTGGAGGTTGGGGATGACAGAACAAAGATTGACGTTGCCGCAGCGTTCCCCATAGCCGTTCATGGTGCCCTGCACCTGGCGGGCGCCGGCCATGACTCCCATGATGGAGTTGGCCACTGCCAGGTCGCCGTCGTTGTGGACGTGGACGCCCACAGGCGCCCGCAGGGTGAAGACCATCTCCTGCGTGATGGACAGGACATCGTGGGGAAGTGTGCCGCCGTTGGTGTCGCAGAGGACGATCCAGTCGGCGCCTGCTTTTTCCGCCGTCATGACGACCTCTTTGGCATAGGCGGGATTGCCTTTGTAGCCGTCATAGAAGTGCTCAGCGTCGAAAATCACTTCCCGGCCCTGATTTTTCAAGAAGGTGATCGAATCGCGGACCAGACGCAGGTTTTCTTCCAAGGTGGTCCGTAGGGCCGCTGTGACATGAAAATCCCAGGATTTGCCGAATATCGTGACGACCGGCGCGCCCGACTCGATGAGCGCCCGCAGGTTAGGATCGTCACAAGCCTCGCTGCCAGGGCGGCAGGTCGAGCCGAAGGCGGCAATCTTGGCATGCTTCCATGTCATCTGCTGCGCCCGCTGGAAAAATTCCATGTCTTTGGGGTTGGATCCGGGCCATCCGCCCTCAATGTAGGCTACGCCAAGTTGATCCAAACGTGCTGCGATTTTTACTTTGTCTTCCACACTGAGGGAGATGCCTTCCCCCTGGGTTCCGTCGCGAAGCGTCGTGTCATAAATAAATACACGGTCCATCGGGGGCACCTCTTTCTCGAACTGTTCCACTTGACCGTGGCGTGGCGCAGTTTCTTAAACGGTCAAGCTTGTGGATGGCACGCACGTCCTGGGGACCGGGGCGGCAGGAGATGAGTCTCATGACTTGACCATCGATTCACCGAACGATGCGTGTATCTCTTTGAGTTATTCATCTGCTGCAGCGGTGCGGGTCCTGGGACAGGGAAGCGTACCGGTAAGCGATGAATGTTCGTGTTTATGCGCTGGATGTTCGCGTTTGTGATAACGAGCGATACATCCTGATATGAGAGAAGAGCCGGTCAAGCCAGCTCTTCCAACACACGGTCCGTCATCTCTTCGGTGTTGACCAGCCTTTTTCCTGCTTCCATGATGTCGCCGGTGCGGAAACCTTTCGCCAGCACCGCTTCTATGGCTGCCTCGATGGCCCGAGCTTCTGCGACACGGTTGAAGGAGTATTCCAGCATCATCGCCGCTGACAGAATGGTGGCGATGGGGTTGGCTTTTTTCTGGCCGGCGATATCGGGAGCAGAGCCATGAGCCGGTTCGTATAGACCGACGCGGCCGCCAAGGGAGGCCGATGCCAGCATGCCGAGAGAGGCGGAGAGCATCGACGCCTGATCGGAGAGGATGTCGCCGAAGGTGTTTTCAGTGACCACCACGTCAAACTGGCCGGGGTTGCGGATGAGCTGCATGGCTGCATTGTCCACATACATGTGGGTGACGGCGATGTCGGGGTATTCGGGAGCAAGGCGGTTCACCGTCTCCCGCCAGAGGCGGGATGATTCGAGGACGTTCGCCTTGTCGACGGAGCAGAGTTTTTTCCGGCGATGACGGGCTGTCTCGAAGGCCAGCCGGACGATGCGCTCAATCTCCGGCGTCGAATAGATCATGGTGTCCCAGGCCTGCTGGACGCCATCGACGTCTGTTCGTCCTTTGGAGCCGAAGTAGAGACCGCCTGTCAGTTCGCGGATGATGACCATGTCCGTACCGGCGAGGACCTCTTTTTTGAGGGTCGACGCGTCTGCGAGGGCATCATAGGTGCGGCAGGGGCGGATGTTGGCGTACAGCCCCAAGGCCTTGCGCAGCGGCAGCAGGGCGCCCACCTCCGGTCGGAGATGGGTCGGCAGGTTGTCCCACTTGGGTCCGCCGATGGCGCCGAGGAGGATGGCGTCGCTGTTTCGGCACAGTTCCAGCGTTTCCTGAGGCAGGGGCTGGCCTGTCTCGTCGATGGCGATGCCGCCAATGAGCCCTTCCGTGAAGGTAAAGGAAAGACCGTACTTGGCGCCAACGGCCTCAAGGACGCGCAGCGCCTGGGGTACGATTTCGGCGCCGATGCCGTCGCCGGGAAGGACTGCGATGCGGTATGTCAACAGTGCTCGTCCTTTCGTGTGGCCGGGGGCAGCCGTTTGTTCGCTTAGGGCCTCGCGGCGGCTCGCTCGGATGCTCCGCTAGGGCGCCAAACCTCTGGGCTTTTCTGCATGTGAACCATGGCGCCCTTACCGCTTCGCATCTCTCGCTCGCTTTTCGCCGCTACGCCCAAACCGCTCACAAACGGCTACCCCCGGCTGGTAATATTCCGTTATTCGTAACATCCGAAGAAACCGGAAAGCCTTTTTCCTTTTATTTCCCTTCCGCTACCCGGGTCTTGACGTACTGCATGAGGCCGCCGGCCTGGATGATCGATTGCATCGAGGCAGGGAGGGCTTTGGCGGTGTAGGTCTGGCCGGTGGTCATGTTGAAGATGACGCCCCTATCGGCGTTGACCTGGACGACGTCGCCCTCACGGATGCCGTCAACAGCCTCGGGGCATTCGAAGATGGGAAGGCCGATGTTGATGGCGTTGCGGAAGAAGATGCGGGCGAAGGACTTGGCGATGACGCAAGGGACGCCGGCGGCTTTAATGGCGATGGGGGCATGTTCCCGCGAGGAGCCGCAGCCAAAGTTTTTGTCGGCGACGATGATGTCGCCCTTGCGCACCTTCTGGGGGAAGGAGGGATCGGCGTCTTCCATGCAGTGTTTGGCCAGTTCTTCCGGCGACGTGGTGTTCAGGTAGCGAGCCGGGATGATGGCGTCGGTATCGATGTCCTTGCCGAATTTCCATACGCGGCCTGTAAATTCCATTATTCCACCTCCCGTGGATGGACGATGCGCCCGGCGATGGCCGAAGCGGCGGCCACGTTGGGGCCGCACAGGTAGACTTCGCTTTCAGGGTGGCCCATGCGGCCGACGAAATTGCGGTTCGTCGTCGCCAATGCCCGCTCGCCTTTGGCCAGGATGCCCATGTGGCCGCCCAGGCAGGGACCGCAGGTGGGCGTCGACACGGCAGCGCCGGCATCAATAAAGATATCGATGAGGCCTTCCTTGATGGCTTGCTTGTAGATGGCCTGGGTGCCGGGAAAGATGATGCAGCGGACGTTTTTGTGCACCTTTTTGCCTTGCAGGATCTTGGCGGCCATGCGCAGGTCTTCGATGCGCCCGTTTGTGCAGGAGCCGATGACGACCTGGTCGATTTCAACGTGGCCGGCTTCGCTGACAGGCCGGGTGTTTTCAGGCAGGTGCGGGAAGGCGACAACAGGCTCCAGTTTCTCCACGTCATACTTGATGACGCGGGCATACTTGGCATCGGGGTCGGACGTATAGACCTTATAGGGGCGGGTGGCCCGCTCCTCCACATAGGCAATCGTCTTTTTGTCGGGGGCGATGATGCCGTTTTTGCCGCCGGCTTCGATGGCCATGTTGCACATGGTCATGCGGCCGTCCATGGACAGGTCGTCGATAGCGGAACCGGTGAACTCCATCGACTGGTAGAGGGCGCCGTCGACACCGATGTCGCCGATGGTATGCAAAATCAGGTCCTTGCCGGTCACGTCTTCGGGCAGTTTGCCTTCGTACTCGAACTTGATCGCCTCAGGGACCTTGAACCAGGCTTCGCCCAGGGCAATGCCGGCAGCCAGGTCGGTCGAGCCGACGCCGGTGGCGAAAGCGCCCAAGGCGCCGTAGGTGCAGGTATGGGAGTCGGCGCCGATGACGGCGTCACCGGGCACGACGAGCCCTTTTTCCGGCAGCAGGCAGTGTTCGATGCCCATGTCGCCCACATCATAATGATGGGTGATGTCATGTTTGCGGGCGAAGTCCCGCACGATCTTAGACTGCTCGGCAGACTTGATGTCCTTGGCCGGCACGAAGTGGTCCTGAACCAAAACGACCCGTTCTTTGTCAAAAACCGCGTCCAAGCTGGCTTTTTCCAGCTCTTTGATGGAAACGGGCGCCGTAACGTCGTTCGCCAGCACCAGATCCAGCTTCGCCTGGATCAATTCTCCCGGCTCCACCGACGCCTTCCCGGCATGCGCCGCCAATATCTTTTCAGTGATGGTCATACCCATGGCCGTCTTGGTCCCTCCTTATAAAACGGGTTGAATGTTATCTTACGCCTTAAAATATACGAGTTTCGTAAGGCTTGGGGAGTGGATGCGCTGCGAGCGCTTTGAGCGGAGCGGCGTGATGGGCGCAGACCGCGCAGCGTCAAAGGGCGCCATCGACATGCAGAAAAGCCCAAGCGTTTTGGCGCCCTAGCGGAGCGGTCCAGCGAACAGGCGCGCAGCTCTTCGCGAGTGGCGCATCCACCCCCCCGCCTGTTAAATACATTCCAGGTTAAATCCTAGACAGCCCGCTCCGTCTTCGCCTTCGGCAGCCCATCAAAGACAATCTTGTTGACCGCATTCAGATAAGCCTTCGCCGACGCTACGATGATGTCCGTATCGACGCCGCGTCCCGTGTAGAAGCGGCCTTCCCGCTCCAGCTTGACGCTGACCTCGCCTTGGGAGTCCTCGCCGGCGGTGGTGGCGCTGATGGCGTAGGAGGCCAGGCGGGCGCCGGTGCCGGTGATCTTCTCGATGGCTTTGTAGGCGGCGTCAACAGGACCGTCGCCGCAGGAAGCTTCCTCAAAGTTCTCCTCTTCGCGACGGAGCCGGACCGTCGCCGTCGGAACCAGCACGGTGCCGCTGGTGATGTGCAGGTATTCGAGGCTGTAGGCCTCGGGGAAGGCGCGCAGTTCATCTTCGACGAGAACGACCAGGTCTTCATCTGTGATCTCCCGTTTGCGATCGGCCAGGGCTTTGAACCGGGCAAAGGCCTTTGTCAGCTTCTCATCGTCAAGGCTGTAGCCCAGTTCTTTGAGGCGCTCCCGGAAGGCGTGTCGGCCCGAGTGTTTGCCCAGGACGATGTTGTTCGTGAAGATGCCGATCATCTCAGGGTTCATGATCTCGTAGGTGGTCCGCTCTTTCAGCACGCCGTCCTGGTGGATGCCCGACTCGTGGGCGAAGGCGTTTTTACCGACAATGGCTTTGTTCGGCTGGACGAGCATCCCCGTCAGGTTGGAAACGAGACGCGAGGTCCGGTAGATCTCGCTCTTGTTGATCGACGTCTCCAGGTTGTAAAAGGGCTTGCGGGTATAGAGGGCCATGATCACCTCTTCGAGGGAGGCGTTGCCGGCCCGTTCGCCGATGCCGTTGATGGTGCCTTCCACCTGGAGGGCGCCGTTTTCCAGGGCAGCCAGGGTATTGGCGACAGCCAAACCAAGGTCATTATGGCAGTGAACGGAGACAATGGCCTTATCTATGTTCGGTGTGCCGTTGATGATCGCTTTGATGAAGGCGCCGAACTCCTGAGGCGTGGCGTAGCCGACGGTGTCAGGGATGTTGATCGTCGTCGCACCTGCCTCGATGGCCGCCGAGAAGATGCGGCAGAGGAAGCCCACATCGCTGCGGAAGGCGTCTTCGGCGGAAAACTCCACATTCGAGGTGAAGGACTTGGCCAGTTTGACCGCGTCGACCGCCGTATCGAGGACCTTGTCCGGCTCCATGCGCAGCTTGTGCTGCATGTGGATGGGCGACGTGGCGATGAAGGTATGGATCCGGGCTTCTTCGGCGCCGCGCAGCGCTTCGGCAGCCCGCTCGATATCTTTGCGGTTGGCCCGGGCGAGGGCGCAGATGACGGGACCGCGCACCTGTTCAGCCACCGCCTTGACCGCCTCGAAGTCGCCCGGTGAGGCGATGGGGAAACCAGCTTCGATGACGTCCACGCCTAGGCGGGCCAACTGCTGGGCAATCTCCAGCTTTTCATGGAGGTTGAGGCTCACCCCGGGCGATTGCTCGCCGTCTCGGAGAGTGGTGTCAAAAATGACGACTCGCTTGGACATCCGAAAGCCCCCTTTTCTACATGGCTTGATCTTATTGGCTATCCCTCTGCACCTGGATAAGCAAATTCCTAGCTGGCTCTTGCAGCAACCCAGCTATTGATTATCAAGGGAATCAATATTTTCTCGATTTAGCGCAGAAGTCAGATAACTTACTCGCAGAGGATGATCTCATCGAGCCCTTTGCCGCCGAGGACAGTCGGGTAGACCATATCGTTTTCGTCAGTCATCACCTCGACAAGGACTATGCCGGGATGGGCGAAGGCTTCCCGAAGGGTCGCCTCGACTTCCTCCAACCGGGTGACGGCGAAGTAGCGGATGCCGTAGGCGGCGGCGATGGACTCGAAGGAAGGATTGAAGGTCAGCTTCACGCCGGAGTAGCGCTTGCCGCAGTAGAAGTGTTGGAGTTGGCGAACCATCCCCAGGGCGTTGTTGTTGAAGAGGATGATCTTCAGGGGCAGGTTCTCCTGCCGGGCCGTGCCCAACTCTTGCATCTGCATCTGGATGGAGCCGTCGCCGGTAAATAGGATCACCATATCATCAGGCCTGGCCGTCTGTAGGCCGTTGGCAGCCGGCAGACCGTAGCCCATGGTGCCGAGACCGGCTGAGGTGACAAATCTCCCCGGCTTGATGAACTTATAGTGCAAAGCTGCCCAGATCTGGTGCTGGCCCACATCGGTGGCGACCCAGGCCTGATCGCGCGTCATGTCGCCGGCTTTTTCGATGACGTACTGAGCGGTCAGGCTCTGCTTCGGGTACTTGAGGGGGTTCTGGGCCTTCAACTGGGCCACCTGTTCCAGCCACTCGGCATGATTGGGCGCCGGTTTCAACTGGTTGAGCTGCTGGAGCACCAGGCGGGCATCGCCGACGATGGGCACGTCAATGTCGGCGTTCTTGCCGATCTCAGCCGGGTCTATGTCGATGTGGATGATCTTGGCGTCACGGGCAAACTTGGCCACGTTGCCGGTGGCCCGATCGCCGAAGCGGACACCGATGCCGATGAGCAGATCGGCCTGGCTGACGGCCCGGTTGGCATAAGGAGTTCCGTGCATGCCCACCATCCCCAGGGAAAGGGGGTGCGTCTCCGGAAAAGCGCCGATGCCCATCAGTGTCGTCGTGACCGGGATCTGGGCCGACAGGGCCAGCTCAGTCAGTTCCTGAGCGGCGTTGGCGAGGATGATGCCGCCGCCGACCATGATCACGGGCCGTTTCGCTTCTTGAATCAACTTGGCGGCGTTTTTGATCTGTGATGGATGGCCCTTGACATTGGGCCGATAACCGCGGATGTCGATGGCCGGTTTCTCACCGCAGCGGGAGCACTCGGCGGAAAGGACATCCTTGGGGATGTCGATCAGCACAGGTCCGGGCCGACCGGTGGAGGCGATGTGGAAAGCCTCATAGACGACGCGGGGGATGTCGCCCACATCTTTGACGAGGTAGTTGTGTTTGGTGATCGGCATGGTGATGCCGGTGATATCGACTTCTTGAAAGGCGTCGGTGCCGACCATAGAGGTGGGAACCTGCCCGGTAATGATGACCATGGGGATCGAGTCCATGTAGGCGTTGGCGATCCCTGTGACCAGGTTGGTCGCCCCCGGTCCCGATGTGGCCAGGCAGACCCCCGGTTTGCCGGCGGCGCGGGCGAATCCGTTGGCCGCGTGGGCAGCCCCTTGTTCGCAACGCACAAGGATATGCCGGATGGGGGATTCGAGCAGGGCGTCATAAATCGGCAGCACCGACCCGCCGGGATAGCCGAAGATGACCTCGACGCCGTTTTCTTCCAAGCATTTCAGCAGCGCCTGGGCTCCGTTCAAGGCGTTCCACTCCCCTCTTCCTGTATCGGCCCCATCGACAAGGAAAGCCCCGTCACGGGGCCTCCTCATCGGATCGCGCAGGCCGGCGTCTTTTTTTCGATTACTTGGCAGTCTTCAGCCAGGGCATCATGGCCCGCAGTTTTTTGCCGACGATTTCGATCTCATGATTTTCATCGGCTTTGGCCAGGGCGTTGAATTTGGGACGATTGACTTCGTTTTCAAGGAGCCATTCCTTGGCGAAGGTGCCCTCTTGGATCTCCCTGAGGACTTTTTTCATTTCCTTCTTGGTCTCTTCGGTGATGATGCGGGGCCCGATGTTCATGTCGCCCCACTGGGCCGTATCGGAGATGGAGTAGCGCATCCAGGAGATGCCGCCTTCATACATCAGGTCAACGATCAGCTTCAGTTCATGGAGGCACTCGAAGTAGGCCATTTCGGGGGCGTAGCCGGCTTCGACAAGGGTCTCAAAACCGGCCTTGACGAGGGCCGAAGCGCCGCCGCAGAGGACCGCCTGTTCGCCAAAGAGGTCTGTTTCGGTCTCTTCCCGGAAGGTCGTTTCGATGACGCCGGCCCGGGTGCCGCCGGTACCTTTGGCGTAGGCGAGGGCGAGGTCTTTGGCGCGGCCGGTGGCGTCCTGGTAGACGGCGATGAGGGTGGGTACGCCGGCGCCCATGGTGTACATGCGGCGAACCATGTGGCCGGGGCTCTTGGGGGCAACCATGAAGACGTCTACGTTTTTGGGCGGCTGGATCTGTCCGAAGTGGATGTTGAAGCCGTGGGAGAAGCAGAGGGCTTTGCCTTCAGTCAGATAGGGAGCGATCTCTTCCCGATAGACCTTGCCCTGTTTTTCGTCGGGGATCAGGATCTGGATGATGTCCGCCTTGGCGGCCGCTTCGGCGACGGAATAGACTTCAAAGCCATAGGCTTGGGCTTCTTTGACGCGGTTGGAGTCTGGGCGCAGGCCGATGATGACGTTGACACCGGAATCCTTCAGGTTCTGCGCCTGGGCGTGACCTTGGCTGCCGTAGCCGATGACGGCAACGATTTTGCCTTCGAGCAGGGACAGATCGGCGTCGGCATCATAGTACATTTTCATTGAGAGGTTCCTCCATTCCCTATTTGCACATTTGTCATTGGGGTCGCCTTTTGATTGGGTTTGCTGCAGCAGGCAGGTCGCACCGCTGATTGTCAGTGGCCTTTCCCGGCAGCGGGTTGGTCGCCTACTTTGCCCCCCGCAGCATGGAGATCCGCCCGGTGCGGGCGAATTCGCGGATGCCGAAGGGTCGCAGGCTGGTCAGGATGGCTTGGATCTTCTTCTGATCGCCCACCACCTGAATGATCACGGAGCTGCGGCTCAGGTCGACGATGGTGGCCCGGAAGATCTCGCAGATCTGCATCACCTCGCTGCGGGCGGCTACGTCGGCCGTGTTCACCTTGACGAGGATCAGCTCCCGGTGGACCGACTCTTCGTCGGTGATATCCTGGATCTTGATCACGTCGATCAACTTGTGGAGCTGCTTGGTGACCTGTTCGATGATCCGGTCGTCGCCGTCAACGACGATGGTCATACGGGAAACGGTGGGGTTTTCCGTTTCCCCGACGACGAGGCTCTCGATGTTGTATCCTCGACGGGCAAAAAGGCCGGCCACGCGCGTCAGGATCCCCGGTTTGTTCTCCACCAAAACGGACAGGGTATGGCGCATCGCCTTCGCCTCCTTTTATCCCGCTCTTAGCGCATCCGGGCCCCGGTTGAGGCGGACAGCACGTTCTGGGCGTAACGTTTCATATATCCCGACGTCACCTTCGGCGCCGGCGGTTGCCATTCCTTGCGGCGCTCGGCCAGTTCCGCCGCGTCAACCTCCACATCGAGTCTGCCGGCAGGGATGTCGATAGCGATGATGTCGCCTTCACGGATGAAGGCGATAGGGCCGCCGTCTGCCGCTTCCGGCGAGACGTGACCGATGGCGGCTCCGCGCGTCGCTCCGGAGAAGCGGCCGTCGGTGATCAGGGCCACATCCTTGTCAAGGCCCATACCGCAGATGGTCGACGTGGGCGAGAGCATCTCCCGCATGCCTGGGCCGCCGCGCGGTCCTTCGTAGCGGATGACGACGACGTCGCCCTTCTGGATTCTGCCGCCTGTGATGGCCGCGTAGGCTTGTTCCTCCGAGTCGAAAACCCGGGCGGGACCCTTGTGGACGAGCATCTCCGGCGCCACGGCGCCCTTCTTGACAACAGCACCGTCGGGGGCGAGATTGCCCCGCAGGACAGCGAGACCGCCCGTCTTGGAATAGGGGTTGTCGAGGGGACGGATGACATCGGGCCGCAGGTTGACGACGGAAGCCACGTTTTCGGCGACGGTCTTGCCGGTCACTGTGGGCAGGTCGCCGTCGATGAGCCCCGCTTCGAGGAGGGACTTCATGACAGCGGGGATGCCTCCCGCTTCATAGAGGTCTTCAATATGGTGCTCCCCGGCTGGGGCGAGCTTGCAGAGGTGAGGCGTTTTAGCGCTGATCTCGTTGACCATATCGAGATTCAGTTCGACGCCGGCTTCATGAGCGATAGCAGGCAGGTGTAGCAGCGTGTTGGTGGAGCAGCCCAGGGCCATATCGACAGTGACGGCGTTGCGGAATGTGCCTTCAGTCATCATATCGAGGGGTCGAACATTGTTGGCCAACAGGTCCATGATCCGCATCCCTGTCTGCTTCGCTAGCAGAATGCGGGCCGAGTAGACGGCCGGGATGGTGCCGTTGCCAGGCAGGCTCATGCCGAGGACTTCGGTAAGGCAGTTCATCGAGTTAGCTGTGAACATACCTGAGCAGGAACCGCAGGTGGGACAGGCGTTTTTCTCGAGCTCCTCCAACTCTTCCATCGTCATCTTGCCGGTATTGTACTGGCCGACGCCTTCGAAGACGGTGTTCAAGTTGACTTTTTTGCCCTGAAAGCGTCCTGCCAGCATGGGGCCACCGCTGACGAAGATGGAGGGGATGTTCAGGCGGGCCGCCGCCATCAACATACCGGGGACGACCTTGTCACAGTTGGGGATGAAGACGAGGGCGTCGAAGCCATGAGCCATGGTCATCACTTCGATCGAGTCGGCGATCAGTTCCCGCGAGGCGAGGGAGTACTTCATGCCGGTGTGATTCATGGCGATGCCGTCACAGACGGCGATGGTTGGAAATGCCAGCGGTGTGCCGCCGGCCAGGCGGACGCCTGCCTTGACGGCGTCGGCGATCGTGTCCAGGTGGATGTGGCCGGGGACTACGTCGTTCTTGGCGTTGACGATACCGATCAGCGGTCGGTTCATCTCCTCCGCTGTGAGACCGATGGATCGCAAGAGTGAACGGTGCGGCGCTTTTTCCACACCGCATTTGACCGTCTGACTGCGCAGATTCCCTTCCAACAGGCTCCCCCCATTTCCAGTTTTGCTCGTCTTTCTTGCTATCGACGGATGGCGTCGATATGGCTAAATCGGCGTGCCTTGATTCCGGGCGTATTCCCGAAAGGCGGCGATGAGGTCGCTCGTCATCGGACCAGGAACGCCTTCACCGATGGTCCGGCCGTCGACGGTGACGACAGGGATGACCTCGGCGGCGGTGCCGGTGAGAAAAACCTCATCGGCTGTATAGACATCGAAGCGGGTGAAGACCGCTTCGACCACCGGAATGCCTTTTTCGCGGGCCAGGTCCATGACGGTGTTGCGGGTGATGCCCTCCAAAATGCCGACATGAACGGGCGGGGTGATCAGGCGTCTCTGTTTGATAATAAAGATGTTGTCGCCGGTGCACTCAGCCACATAGCCTTCCTGGTTGAGCATGATCGCCTCTAAGACGCCAGCCTTGGCCGCTTCCAGCTTGGCCAGGATGTTGTTCAGGTAGTTGAGCGACTTAATGCGCGGGTTTAGGGCTTCGGGCACATTGCGGCGCGTGGCCACCGTGACGACCTCCAGGCCCTTTTCGTAGAACTCCGGCGGGTAGAGGGTGATGCCGGCGGCGATGCACATCACCGTAGCCCCGGGGCACTTGCGCGGGTCCAGGCCCAGATCTCCCTTCCCCCGGGATACGACCAAGCGGATGTAGGCGTCGCGAAGATGGTTGCGGCGCAGGGTCTCCAAGACGACGTCGACCATTTCCCCTTTTCCCATGGGAATCGCCAACTGAATGGCTTTTGCGGAGTCATAGAGGCGGTCGATGTGCGCATCCAGTTTGAAGACCCGACCGTTGTAGGCCCGGATGCCTTCAAAAATCCCGTCTCCGTACAGAAAACCGTGATCAAAGACGGATATCCTTGCCTGCTCCTCCGGAACAAAACAGCCGTCCAAGTAGATGATTCGGCTCACCTTCGCAATCTCCCCTTCCGTTAACCTGTGCCATGATGTCAAAAGAGAAAATAAAAAAACCTCCCGCCCAGACAGGTCTTCACCTGTCAGGGACGAGAGGATTTTTCCCGCGGTACCACCCTGATTGTCGCGCCCGAAAAAAGGCGCAACCTCTTGACCGACAGCCAGCGGCTGCCGCCAGCATGATAACGGACGCTCGCGCCTGTGGCGCTCCATCCGGCTCCATCTACTGCCCGCCTCGCGGCAAGGGTTCAACTGGCAACTCCCGGGAGAGACAACACCGCCGTATTAGTGCCGGTTTCCAGCTTCCCCGGCTCTCTGGGACTAAGGGACAAACGGTGTACAGTACCCCATCATCGTCTTTGGTCAAGGTTCTGTTATTGACAATTAGTATAGTCAAGCATCCCCTCCGGTGTCAAGGAGCGAAGGCGGTTAAATCGCTGTAAAAAATCTCTCCTTTTCTTGTTGCCTTCTTCACAATAATGTGATAAGATAAAGCCAAGCAACAACCCTACAGTAAGGTTCAGGTTCACCTACTCACGATGGTTGGAAACTCGGTTTTCCGGTCAGTGCAGGTGTCGACCCGTTCAACAGTGGGGTTCCTTTTATTTCCGGCTCCCATCTACCCTTTTCACCTGGTTGTCGTGGAATCTCCTCTCTCTGTCCTCGGTGCCGGATCCTATCTCAAGTGTCAGGTTTCTGGTAAGACTTGTTTCTCGGGTAAATCCTCGGTTTTCTCCTTTAGGCCTTTGATTCCTGTCAAGGGCTCCGGTTTCCCCGTTGTGTGTCTCCGCTTTTGGTCAAGTGTCACGGTTCCCGGTAACGTGCTACAATTCCCAACTTGGTGCTGCAATTCCCGCGTATCTTTTCGAAGTCGCGATGTTGGCGTTCCACAGCAAGGATTTCGGTATCGTCGACAGGTTCGCAAAGCCCATTCGTTTGTGTCCTATCCTCAGTGGTTCCTGGCTGGTTGTCCCGATCTTGCTACAGTTCGGATGCCGATGCTCAAGGGAACAGTTTATACTGTAGGGGTAGTTGCTTCTAAGGGAGAAGGCAGATGTCTTCTCCCTTCTGTTTTGCTTTTTCCGGACCGATAAGGAGCGATCGATTAAAGGACAATCCCATCCCCATCAGATCCCTCTTCATTTTTCCTCTATATCGGCTTCAGCAAAGGGAGACGCTACTTTCGTACTCCTCCAGCAGCTATAATGAGAAGCAGAGCAACTTGGAGGTGGGGCAAAGATGTATGATATCGCGGTTATAGGCGGCGGACCCTGCGGGCTGGCCTGCGCCATCGAAGCGAAGGAGCACGGCCTTGACTGCGTTGTCTTGGAAAAAGGCAATGTGGTCCGTTCTGTGGCTGAATACCCGGTCTATATGGTGCTGTTCAGCACGACCGACATGCTGGAGATCGGGGGACTTCCCTTTATCTCCGGGAACTGCCGCCCAACCCGGCTTGAAACGGTGCGTTACTACTGGCGCGCCGTGCAGCATTTTGGGATCCCGATCCAAACCTACCGTGAGGTGACAGAGGTTCTTCCCACTTCGTCCGGCTTCATGCTGCACACACGGGATAAGCTGAACGGCGAAGAGCCGGTCGTCTTCGCCAAGCGGGTCGTCGTGGCCACCGGTTGTTATGATCGGCCTAACCTCATCGGCGTGCCCGGTGAAGAACTGCCCCATGTGAGTCATTACTACAAAGAGCCCTTCCCTTATATGGGGCGACGGGTGATCATCGTCGGCGGGGGCAATTCAGCTGCCGAAGCGGCCTTGGAACTCTCCCGTTTCGGCGCCCTGACAACGGTCGTCCACTTCCGGGGAGAGATGGACGCCACCGTCAAACCCTGGATCGGCGCTGAACTGACGGCGCGCATCTTAAAAAATGAGATCGCCGCCTTGTTTCACACCCGGATCCTGTCCATCCGTCCGCAGACGATCACCTTGTCTACAACGGGCGATGAGACCCCCTTCGAGTTGGAGGCCGATTTTGTCTTTTTGATGACGGGATACCGGCCCAATACCGATCTGCTCGTCCAGGCAGGGGCAGCCCTCGATGCATCCGGCTTTCCCGTCCATAACCCATTGACGATGGAGACCACCGTTCCCGGCCTCTATGTCGCCGGCGCCATCAGCGAAGGCTGGCGGGTCACCCAAGCCAACATCGAAAAAGGACGTTTTCACGGGAAACGGATCATCCAGTCCATCGACACGGATCAATGAACAGCAGCTTTCCCGCAGCGCAACTGCTGGAAAAGGGCGGCATCATGCCGAGGAGGCCCAGCGATGAATCGACCCCGGTTTATTCCCAACCCTGACACGGTCATGCCGCACTTTCAACCGATCCTCTCGATGGATACGCAAACCATCTATGCCTACGAGGTGCTCGGTCGCTATACGGGCCCACAGGGTGTGCGCAGCCTAGGACCTTTTTTTCATGACTCCTCCCTTTCCATGGAGGAGCATATCTCTATCGATCGCATCATCCGCCGGAAGGCGATCGCCAGTCTCGTCAACGCTCCTGAGAATACGCGCCTTTTTCTCAACCTGAAACCGAACTGGATCTATCATTTCCGCCAAAGACCGGAGCAACTGCCCACCTTGCGCTTTCTACGGGAACATAACATCGACCCCTCTCGGATCACCATCGAAATCACGGAGGATTCCTTCTTCGACGATATCGAGGAACTGGCCCGTGTCACTCGCACCTACCGGGAAGCGGGGTGCCAGATCGCCATCGATGATGTGGGGAGCGGATTCGTCAACTTTGACCGCATTGCCTACATCAAGCCAAACATCCTCAAGTTGGACCTGGAACTGGTGAAAAAGTGCGGTCGCGAGTCCTTTTTTCAGGAGATCCTCCGCTCCTTTGCCGTGATGGCCGAAAAGATTGGTGCCTTCTTGCTCTTTGAAGGCATCGAGACGAGAGAAGAGGTGCAGATCGCCCTTTCGCTCGGCGCCCGGTACCTGCAAGGCTACTTCTTCTCTCCGCCCCAAGCGGCCATGCAAAACCCCGACGCCTTCCGGCCCATTCTGGAACGCCAGATCCAGCAATTCGTCGATCACGCCCTTTGGCAGCAGCATGCTGACCTGCGCGCCGCCGAGGAACTCCGGGACAGCCTCCTTACATGTCTTCATCGCCTGTCCGACTGTGATGCAATCACCCCCGGCGCCGCCGACGCTTTCGTCCATCCCTTCTTGGAACTTCTCCCCAAGATGGTGATTCGCGTCTTCCTCTGCGACGAACGGGGCTACCAGTGGTCATCGAACTTCACCCGCCAGAACGGGCATTGGAAACAGGACTCCGATTTCATCGGACGCAACTGGGCTTGGCGCCCCTATTTTCTCAGCAATATCGTCAAGGCCACCCATCAGGAGGCCGGAAAACTATCGGCCATCTACACGGATGCCCACACGGGCAAAAAGATGCGCACCTACATATACCCCCTCCCGGGCAACCTCTTCCTATGCCTCGACTTGACCTGACGGCGGATCGAAAAAAGCGGCCTCTTCGAGAGACCGCTTTTTCGTGGTGCTCATTTTGATACTGTAAGAAAGGAATTCCTTCTGGCGAGGAACGAACCGGATCGCATCGGCAGGGCCGGCTTTGAGAACAAAGTCGTCTCTAGAGGCCGTCTAGAAAATAAGCAAATTCCCTAGCCAGCCCTTGCAAAAGCATGATTTTTTAATACAAACAGCAAAAAACTAGAGTCTTTTTATCGGTCTCACCGGCCCTTTTTGAGGATTTTCCTCAAAAAGGGCAGATCTCCCCCTTGCACCTTATGCGGCTTTTTTGAAAGCAACACCGCGTAAGGCACTCACCTCCAACACCATGGTTGCATTCTTATCATTTCGTAGACGGTTGAGTTTTTGAAAGTTCGCCGCTAACGCGCTGAGCCGGGCGGCATAAGCCAGATTTCGTTTTCCGATACGGCGAACCCGGCGCAGTCCGTAACGGTTGACCAGTTCATTTTGCTTGGCTTCGATGCGGCTGCGAAGACGCATCTGTTCCTTATAGATTTTCGTTTGGGAGTGCTTTGCCGCCTCGAGCATGACACCATAGGCGTTGTGAATAAAAATCGTGCGCCGATGTTTCTTTTCTTTAAAACAGGTCGTGTAACGAGGGCAGTGCTTGCAATCATGGTCCTTGGCGCGAAGCACGAAGTTCTTCCCATCTGCCACTTCCGAATAGGTGGTGATGACTTTTCCTCTCGGGCAGATCAGTTGTGTTTGGTCTTCGGAAACTTGAAATCCCTCGCCCGCGAGGATATCACATTTTGTCTTTGGTGAAAGTGGCGCCACTACGTCAATGCCTTTTTCCTTGAGGGTGACACGGTCATCGCCCGCACCATAGTGGGTATCTCCAATGATCGTCGGGTTTTCTACACAATCGGTGGGAAGCTGATCCGCTAACGGCACCAGACTGGAGCCGTCATAGTCGTTGGCTTTCATGGCCTCGGCGGCGGCGATAAATCCGGAATTTCCGACTTCGACGATGGCCATCTTATACCCGCGCCATTTCGTCTTGCCCTTACAACCGAAACGGGCTTCGCTGTCTACAGCCGAAACTATCATATCTTTGACAGAACCGCCGGGGGCTATCTCAAGAGTTCCATCATCTTTCCGAATGATTCGTTCACGGAGGATACGGCAAAGCAAAAGGGCGTAATGAATGACATCGGGCTTCTTCTTCCACGAAGCCTCCGATGACTCCACGTAGGCCAGCAGTTCGTCAGCCTCGCTGACCACTTCAACAAGCCGTTCCATTTTGGCCTTATCGTCCAGGTTATGCTCTTTCACTTCCGTCACTGTTTCCAGGTAACGTACCGCCCGAGGGGCATGGGGGATTGCATGCCATGGAACACTGTATTGCTTCGCCAAAAGACGCACCAACAGGCGCATGGCTTGGCGGATCAGTTCGATGGTCGTGGGGGCACTGATGGGAGCTATGACATGGGTCGTGTCCGTTATCCAAGGTTCTTTCCCTGTCAAAACGCCCAGGTAGTACATCAACCGGATAAAGCGATCGAGATAGACCTTATCAAGTTCCTTTTGGATGAGCCGTTGCCGGTGGACGCCAAAATTGGCGTGATCAATGCCCGGTTCATCGAGGGCCATTCCTAACGCAAACTTGACCTCGATGTTCACACGTGTCTGTGCTTCCATCCCCCGGTCTGTTTCGCCCAGCATTTCCTGTAACATGCAGGCCATCGTCATCTGCCGGGCCGCATGACTGGGACGTCCGTTGTCAAGGCAATAGAGACCTGTAAAATCCTCCGGTTGTATTAATAGGGGCGCCAATTCACGAAACAGGCGAAAGACGGAATCGGCAGGCACAAGTTGGTCCCAGAGGGCTGCAAAGTCGTAAAAGCTAACTTGGGGGTCCACATCGAATCGAAACAAGGTACATCGCCTCGCTATAAACAGTCTTTGTACCTATATCCTTCGACGCGAAGAGTCGAATTCCCTTTAAATTCCACCAATTTCCATATAAAAACGTCTTGCTTTTTGCCCTCTCTTGAGGGGGTTTTTAGACAGACTCCTCTAGGGAACAAACCGGAGCGGGCTGTCAGGGATCTTGTCGGCAGGGAGCCGCTTCGGTTCGCCAGGCAGGCCTTCAAGCACCGGGGCGGGCGGCATTGCATCGGCGTTTCCCTGCGGCGCCAACGGCTCCGGCACTGGCTTGACAACGGCCGGTGTCGCCTTCTGTCCCGGCATGGGGTATTGACGAATGATCATCACCTCGACGCGCCGATTCTGAGCCCGTCCTTCCGGCGTATCGTTCGTCGCCTTGGGATGGTACTCGCCGTAGCCGACAGCGGTGAACTTCACCGGGTTGTTCCGTTTGTCATTGAGGATATACTTCATCACATTCAATGCCCGTTTAGCGCTCAAGTCCCAGTTGGAGGGAAACTCAGCCGTGCTGATGGGCAGGTTGTCGGTGTGGCCGGCGATACGCACCTCGTTGGAGAGGTTGTGCAATGTATCGGCGATCAGGTCGAGGGCCGGCAAGGCCTCCCGCTTCAGATCGGCCTTTCCGGAGTCGAAGAGCGCCGCGTCGCGGAAGCTGATCTGCAGCCCTTCGCGGACAAGATTGGTCTCCACCTGCTTTTCCAGCCCTTTTTCTTCGATATACCGATCGACGCGGTTTTTGATCTCTTGCAGGTCGCGGGTCTCCTTTAACGATTCCATCACCGACATATCCGGCGGCGCGTCGCTGGCCCCCTCAGTGTCCAGCGGCGTCGGGTTGGCCATAATACCTGAGCCGCCTTTGAAGACGCTCTCCATCGCCTTTTTCAGGGCCTCAAACTTCTTGGTGTCCACCTGGCTGACGGCGAACATGACGATGAACAGAGCCAGGAGCAACGTCAGCATGTCGGCATAGGGGATCAGCCATGTCTCGTCGATATGCTCCTCATGGTGTTGCTTCTTCTTTGACATCAGATATTTCCTTCTTTCTCAAGGGCCGCCCGTTCCGCTTGAGTCAGGTGGATCATCATCTTCTCACGAATCTGAATCGGGCTGCTGCCGACCTGGATCGACAGGATGCCTTCGAGCATCATCGTTTTCAACTTGACCTCTTCCGCAGACTTCCGCTTCAGTTTGGTCGCGAAGGGGTGCCAGAGAACATACCCGGTGAAGATACCGAAGAGGGTGGCCACAAAGGCAGCGGCGATCATGGTACCCAGCTTGTTCACGTCGTTCAGGTTGCCCAAGGCGCCGATCAGACCGATAACAGCCCCCAGAACGCCCAACGTCGGGGCATAGGAACCGGCGGAGGTGAAGATCTGGGCGCCTACGCGGTGGCGTTCTTCCATAGCAGCGATCTCTGCCTCCAGGAGTTCCCGAACGAATTCTTCGCCCTGACCGTCGACGATCAGGCGGATACCGTTGCGCAGGAAAGGTTCTTCCAGTTTGTCGATAGAGGCTTCCAGCGAGAGCAAGCCTTCGCGACGGGCCTGCTGGGCCATGTCGGTCATCTGCTGGATGATCACCTTCGGCTCCGTCAACTTCTGCTCCTTGAAGATGATCCCAAAGAGCGTCGGCAGTTTCTTGATCTCCTTCATCGGGAAGGAGTTGAGCAGGGCGGCGAAGGTGCCCACGAAGATGATGATGATGGCGGCCGGGTTGACCAAAACGGCGATGTTGGCCCCTTTGGCGATCATCCCGCCGACAACGGCAACGACACCTAGGACCATCCCCAAAATGACGGCAATATCCATGTTACACACCTCAGTAATCCAGTTTTTTGCCTATGCAAATTATCCCACTTGACCTGCAAAAAGGGATTGTCCGATTGCGCCATTGGAATGCATTCGACATGAACATGATGCATCCCTTCTGCCCACCGCCCTTTAATAAAATATAGAAAAAAGCACCCCCAAAGGGATGCTTGTGAACATTTGTCGTCCTTCGCCGGACTGCCCTGTCTGTTCTTTGCGCACCGGCATCGCGGCATCTTTACGCGGGATTAGCGCTTATTGCTCCGTCGCCAGATGCCCATGGCCTCAGCTTTACTGATCAGCTCCTCCCGGAATTGGGGATGGGCGATGCCGATCAGCCCTTCCGCCCGCTGCCAAGTCGACTGACCCTTGCAGTTGAACATGCCATACTCGGTAACGACATACATTGTCGTCGCCCGCGTGTCGGTAATGATTCCGCCGGGGGTGATCGTTGGCAGGATGCGCGACTTGATGTTGCCGGCCTTGTCACGGTACGTGGAGGAAAGGCAGATAAAGCTGCGTCCGCCCTTCGATCTATAGGCGGCGATGACGAAATCGAGCTGGCCGCCGGTGCCGCTGATCTGTCGGGTGCCCGACGATTCGGCGCAGACCTGGCCGAAGAGGTCCACCTCGACGGCGTTGTTGATGGTCACCAGGTTGTCAATGGAGCCGGCCACTTCGGTGGCGTTGGTGTAATCCACAGGGTAGCTGGCCACGAAAGGGTTTTCGTCGAGGAAGTCATAGAGCCGTTTCGTGCCGAGGGCGAAGGTGAAGGCGATACGCCCCCGGTCGATGGCCTTGCGCAAGCCGTTCATGCGTCCGGCCTGGAACATGTCGACGAAGCTGTCGGCAATCATCTCTGTGTGACCGCCCAAATCCTTCAGGTCTGATTCGGCGATCATCCTGCCGAGGGCATTGGGCATGCCGCCGATGCCCAACTGGACACAGTCACCGTCATGCATCTTCGCCAAGACCTGAGTCGCGATCGCCTTGTCCACGTCGCTGACCGACGCCGGCGGCAACTCGGCCAGCGGCAGGTTGTCACCTTCGATGATATGGTCCACCTGGTCAATGTGGATGCCGTGACCGTGCCCGCCGTGGACGCGGGGGAAGTGCTCGTTCACCTCGATGATGATTTTCTTGGCGCGGGCGATGAGTCCGTAATGGTGGCTGTTGCTGACGCCGAAGTTGAAAAAACCGTACCGGTCCATAGGGGCCGCCTGGGTGACGAAGACATCGGTAGGCTGGTTCTCCAGGACGTAACGGGGCAGTTCGCGGAAGCGCATGGGGATGTAAAAAGCAGATCCCTGAGATGCATAGCGCCGATCCAAGCCGGAGAAATGCCAAGAGTTCCAGGTGAAACGCTCGCCAGTGGGATCCGATTCAAAGGCCAGGGATGGGTACACAGAGACACCCGCCCGGATATGTACGTCCGTAAGGTCGTCACAGCGCTCAGCCAGAGCGGCGTCAAAAGCGCGCGGCGCCGCCAGGCAAAAGCCATACTCGATCCAGTCACCCGATTTGACCATCCGGGCCGCTTCCCTTGCTGTGATTCGTTTGGAACGGTATTGATCTTGAAGACTCATCGGCTTAAACCCCTCCTAAATTTGCGTTCCATGTCATGGGAGCGCTTCTTAAGTAAGAAACGCCGGGCACCTAAATTCGTATAATTCTGATTATACAGATTTCTTTTTTTCCGGTAAATAGCCTGTTTTCCCTTTAACGGCAATAACGGTTTGGCCCTCGCCAAAAGAAAAAAGGCCCCTTATCACCGAGGCGTGTTCGCCAAGAGATAAGGGGATGCGGCGGTGTTGCCGAAAAAAGATCCACGGTACCCATTGCGATGGATGAAGTCTGATGATTGAACGTATCAGGTATCAGTCCAGGTTTTTGCGGAATTTCTTCGCCGCCAGGAAAAAGAGGCCGATGGCGAAGCCGGAGAGGAGCAGCGTCTCTTTCCAGAGATATTGGAGGCCGACACCTTTGAGGAAGATCCCTCGGACGATGATGAGGAAGTAGGTCAAGGGGAGCATGCCGCCGAGCCCCTGGAGGAACGCCGGCATCGTCTCCCGGGGAAACACAAAGCCAGACAGCAGGATCGAGGGCAGGATGAGCAGGAAGGTCATCTGCATGGCCTGGAGTTGCGTCTTGGCCACCGTCGAGACGAGGAGCCCGACGGCCAGGATGGTGATCAAAAAGAGGGTGGACAAGAAAAAGAGCAAGACCACGCTGCCTTTCGGCGGCACCTCAAACCAGTAGATGCCGATGAGCAAGACCATCGTCAGGGAGACGAAGCCGATGAAGACGAAGGGCAGCAGTTTCCCCAGCATCAGTTCGGCCGGCCGGATCGGCGTGACGACCAGTTGTTCCATCGTGCCCCGCTCCTTCTCACGGACCATGGAGAAGGCCGTGAGCATGGCGACGACGTTCTGCAAAATGAGGCCGATCAGGCCGGGGACGTTGAAGACGGCCGACTTCATATCCGGGTTGTACCAGACGCGGGTCTCCACTTGCACCGGCAAGCGCGGCTTCTCCCCCCCTTGCGCCGCCAGACGCTCCGCCTGCACGTCCCAACCGGCGTTGAATCCTACCGTCTGGACAGCGTTCATGGCCGCTCGGGCCGCCGTCGGGTCGGAACCGTCGACGAGCACCTGGATGGTGGCGCTGCCGTTGCCCTGCACCTGTTTGCCGTAATCGGGCGGGATGATCACGGCGACGCGGGCGTCGGCGCTGTCCAGGTAGCGTCCGATCTCGTCGTATCCCCGCACATGGTAATCGGGATCGAGATAGGTCGAGTTGCGCAAGGCGCTGATAAAGGCCCGGCTGTCCTGGCTCATCGATTGGTCCCAGACGACCGCCGGCAGGTGGTCCACATCGGTGTTGACGGCGTAACCGAAGAGCAGCAGCAGCATGACCGGCATGCCGATAGCCAGGCCGATGCTGGGCCGGTCACGGATGATCTGCTGGAATTCCTTGCGCAAAATAGCCTGAAAGCGGGTCCAACTGAACCGTTCCATCATCATCGCCGCCCCCCTTTGATGCCGGCGTTGCGCGGGTCGTCGGCGGCTTCGCGCTCCACAAAGTAAATGAAGAGATCGTCCAGGCTGGCCTTGTTTTCGCGGGCTTTCATCTCCGCCGGGGTGCCGAAGGCGATCAGCCGCCCATAAAAGACGAAGCCCAGGAAATCGCAGGTGTCGGCCTCATCCATGTAGTGGGTGCTGACCAGGATGGTCATCCCCTCGGCGCGGAGTTGACGGATGATCTGCCAGAAGACGCGCCGGGAGACGGGGTCCACGCCGGCCGTCGGTTCGTCGAGGACGATCAGCCGGGGCGCATGGAGCAGGGCGCAGGCCAGGGCGACACGCTGCTTCCAGCCGCCCGACAGGGAGTGGACCAGTTGGGGCAGCCGGCCCTCCAGGCCGATCCGTTCGACGACGCTGCGCTTGCGCTCCGCCGCCTCGGCGCCGCGCAGGTTGTAGACGCCGGCGTAGAAGTCGATGTTCTCCTGGACCGTCAGGTCGTCGTAGAGGCTGAACTTTTGGGACATGTAGCCGATGCGCTGCTTGATCTCCTCCGGGTGGGTGCGCACGTCATAGCCAAGAACGGTGGCCTGGCCCTCTGTCGGCATGAGCACGCCGCAGAGCATGCGGATCGTCGTCGTCTTGCCGGCGCCGTTGGGGCCGACGAAGCCCATGATCGAGCCGGCCGGCAGTTGGAAGGTTACGCCCTCGACAGCCGTATAGCTCCCGAAGCGTTTGATCAATCCCTGGCAATTGATGGCCAATTCCATGGTCTCTCACCTCCGCCGGGCTATCCCTTCGTCTTCTGGAAAACCACGTCGGCCGGCATGCCCGGTTTCAGCCGGTCCAGTCCCTCGGTCAGCTTGGTTTTGACGCTGAAGACGAGGTTCGTCCGCTCTTCCTTCGTCTGCACGTTTTTCGGGGTGAACTCGGCTTTGTCGCTGATCTGGGTGACTGTGGCGGCGAAAGACTCGTCGGGATAAGCGTCGACGCTGACGGCAGCGGCAGTTCCGACGGATAGGCCGCCCAACAGCGCCTCAGGCACAAAGACCTTCACCCAGAGATCGTTTTCATCGAGGACGGTGATGATGCGGCTGGCTGTGTTGACCACCTGTCCCGTTTCCACGTGCTTGTAAAGAACGCGGCCCTGAACGGGGCTTTTGATGATCGCCTTGCCGGCGTTCACCTGGGCTAGGCGCACCTTTTCCTTCAAGCCGTCGACAACCGCCTTCTGGGCCTGGATGGTCGGCTCGGTGTAACCGGCCAGGGCTAGGTCAAGGCCAGCCTGGGCGCCGCTGCGCTGCGCCTCCGCCGATTCAACCTGGAACTTGGCGGCTTCCACCTGGGCCTTCGTGGCCTCTGCCTGGGCGCGGGCCGTCTTCGCCCGCGTCTTCTGGTTGTCCAGTTCGCGGGCGCTCAAGGCGCCTGCGTCAAAAAGCGCCTGGTTTTCTTTCAGGATCTGCTCCTCGCGGCGCAGGTTCTCTTCATCGCGGGCAAGGTTGGCCTTGTACTGGTCGATGAGGTTGCGGTTCTGGTTGACGACTGCCTGGAACTGGTCCACAGTGGCGCGCTGGCGGCGGATCTCCTCGACACGGCTCCCGTTGAGCAGGTCGAGCAGCTTGGCCTCGGCCTGCCGGAGATCGCTCTCGGCGGCAGCCAGACTGATGGAAGCCGTCTGGTCATCCAACAGGGCGATCACTTGACCTGCCTCGACGGTCTGCCCTTCGGTGACGCGCAGTTCCACGATGCGGCCGGAGACTTCCGGCTGGACAGGCACCATGGTCCCTTCGATGGTCCCCGAATAAACCTCCTTGGCCGGTCCGAAGAAGCGCCCGAGAACGCCTGCATCCCCTTTCACCGTTCCGGTGACGCTAAAGGCCAACAACCCCAGGGTTACCGCAATGGCGCCGCCGGCGATGATCTTCACCTTTGCCTGCATGGCTGCATCCCCCTTCTCCCTTCCCTTGTCCCCCGCTTCTATCCGTTAGGACCGAGTCCGCCGGGCGGTGTTTTCTGTGGCGCTGTGGCGTTCACAGCGGGCACTCCGGCGCTGCCGCGCCCCTGCCGGTTGGCGGAAGGGCGCCGTGCAAGAAAAGATCGATGACATCTTCAAGTTCCTTTCGCTTGTCTTCCCCGGCGGACCGCTCCGGCATCAAAAAAGGACTGAGCGTAAAGGTGACCAGCATCCCGAACCAGGAGCGGGCCAGCGCCCAGGGCCGCAGATCCTGCCGGAGTTCGCCCTTCTGCTGCCGCTGTTCGATAAAACGCAAGAGGACGTCCTGGGTCTTATAGCCCACTTCCCGGAAAAAGATCTCCCGCAGTTCCGGATGGTACTGCGACTCCGTTAGAATCAGGCGGATCAGTTTCTCATTGCTCAGGATGAACTGCTGCCGCTCTTCGCTGATCAGCACCAGCACCTCTCGCAAGGGCAGGTTTTCGTTCGTCAGCAACAGTTGCCGGATGGAGTTAACGCTGTTGGGGGCGATGGTGTTGCTGATGAGCGGGACGAGCAGGGCCAGGAGGATCTCCTTTTTCGTCCTGAAATGCCGGAAGATGGTCCCTTCCGAAATGCCGGCCTCACGGGCGATCTCGCTCGTCGTAGCGGCGCTGAATCCCTTTTCGGAAAAAACCCTGAGGGCGGCTTCTGCGATGTTCCACTGTTTGTCTGTCAGCCGCGGCGGGAGTTGATATTCTTCAGTCTCTCCACCGTTCGGCTTCCGGTCGTCCATGCCCTCGCCTCCTTGTTTCGAGTGTTCACTTGTCTATGATAAGTAATATGATGTAATAAGTGAGTGATCACTTACATTGTTCCACTTAGTACTTACGGCGTCAAGAGGGATCGTCGATTTCTCATCGTGAAACCTGTTTGATTTTAAGCCCTTCAGTGCCCCCATGCTGGACAAGTCTCCCGGCGAAGGCTATCTTTAAGCTAGCTCATAAAGGGAGTGATTACCATGGAATCGCCAAGCCTGCGCGACCTGCAGGACCGCGTGGACGCCTACATCTCTCAGTTTGAAGAGGGCTATTTTGACCCGCCCACCCTCGTTATCCGGCTCTGTGAGGAGTTGGGCGAACTGGCCCGGGAGGTCTCCCACCGGTTTGGGCCCAAAAAGAAAAAGCCCGGCGAAGCCGAGGGCGATCTGGAACTGGAGATCGGCGACCTGCTCTTCATCCTCGTCTGCCTCTCCAATTCCCAGGGCTATGACATGGCCGACATCTTTCGCCGGACCATGGAAAAGTACGAGACACGAGACAAAGACCGGTGGACCCGGAAAGTCCCTCAACCATAAGACTATTCGCTAGGAAGCACTTGTTTTGCCCCTGTAAGGAGGTCGACCGAGCGGATGTTGTTGTAATCGGGATGGAGCGACGTCTCTCTGATGATGATCAAACTGCCGTCGACGGTGAAGCAGACCTGATTGCCCCGTCGGGTCAGCCCGGCTGAGATGCCGTCGACGAGCTTGAGCAGCCGCAGCATGGGCAGGAGTCGGAAGGGGAAGCTGGGGGGAAGCTCCTCTTCCCGGTGGTGGTGGTAGCGGATCAGCTCAACCACATCGGGCGGCTGGTTGTAATCGTGCCGGGCGAACTCGGCGCTCCGCTCAGCATGGCGGAAGCTGTCCTCGAAAAAGGTTTTCGGCGAGACGACATCGCCCACCTTCGCCTTCGGTTGGACCTTGCCCAGGTCGTGAAAGAGGATCGCCTGGACCAGGGTGTCCTTTTCGATGCCGATCAACTCGGTGATCCCCTGCTTGTGCAGGTCAGCCAGCACCTTGAGGGCGTTGATCACGTGGCGGTAGGATCCGTCTTCAATCACCGCCGTGATCGTGATCTTCCCTGTCGCCGGATCATAGACATCGACATACTCCGGCGTCGTCTTGAGCTTGTGCGTCACCTTGTGGTTGGGGAGCGTCAGGGAAAAAGCCTCTTCCAGCTCCTGGTTGGCCCGGAGCAGGTCCTCCTTCAGGCGGCTCCGGGCGGTCACGTCCTGGATCGTGGCCATGATCCCCTGGGCGACACCGCCTTTGATCACAGGCACGAAATTCACGCTGAGGATCAGGCCGGAGAGGGTATAGCGCACCACATCATACTGAGGCTCGCCTGTTCGCAGCACCGACATCCATGGGCTGGTCCGCAGGTACTCTTCGGGACTGCGAGAAAAAACGGGCCCGACCGCCTCTTCGATGCGCCGGTTGACGGTGCTTTCGACACTCTCCAGCCCAAGGATGCGGACGGCGGCCTCATTGATCACATGGATCACGCGCTGCCGGTTGATCAGGATTAACCCCTCCCGCATGGAGCGCATGATGACATCAAACAAATCGTCCAGGCCCAGATCTTCTTGATCGCCACCCGGAAACAAGCGCTCCGCTGCCATTCCCATGAGGCCCCTCCTTCTCCACCGTAAAAGTTAGCAGCATAGTATTCGCTTTAGGCGCTGTAATTCCTTTTTTGTTTTATCATATTATTGATCATATATTCCCATGCCGGTGCGATTATGCCTTATGGACGGACTGTTTTGTCGATTTGTTCCGCCGAAGCCGGTCTGGGAGAAACTTCCCCGTTGACATTGCTCCCTATCCTGTGCTAAACTGCTTTTTGCTTGGGTGAATCAAGCGACTGCCGGTGTAGCTCAGTTGGTAGAGCAATTGATTCGTAATCAATAGGTCGCCGGTTCGAGTCCGGCCATCGGCTCCATGTGCATTTGGAACGCCTGCTTTGAACTAGCAGGCGTTTTTTATGCTTCTGATATCCTCGTCAAAGGTCAGGCAGACAGGGTGGTCCACCGCTTCCTTCGCCGTCGCCTCCCAGAATCCTTCGCCTTTCCCCGCGATAAATAAAAAGGCCGCTCACCTACACTAGGTAGCGGCGTTTTTATTTACCCTTTAAGTCCTAAAAATCATCGTCATCCCACTGGGCCTGAGGATTGCTGACTGTCTTCAGGAATAAGATCCAGAAGCAGAACAACAGGTTGATCAGCCAAAGTGATTCCATTTTGGTCCCTCTTTTCTACCAACACGATGAGCCCAGCCGTCGAAAAAAGGACTCCTTTGCCCGCCTGCTGGAAACAGGATTCTCCTGATCGCTGGTCTACAATTGGTACAATAACAAAATTGTATAACCTTTGCAAGTGACATGTGTAATATTCGTATAATTGAAAATTACGCAAAAAAACCGGTCTGGACGATGGCGTTTTTACCGCCCGGCCCCAGCCGCCGGCACAGGATTATCCTTAGGCAACAGGCGCCTCTTCCGCTGAGGACGGCGTCTCCGTTCCACTATCGGCGATTTTCTTCAGCTCGCTCAAGGATACGACCAGTCCCGCCTTTTTCGCTTCTTCGTAGGCGAATTCGACAGTCGACGCCAATTCATCGGAAGAAACCTGAAGACCCTTTTCCGCCAAGGCGTTGCTCACCAGCAGAAGCGCTTTCTCGAACTGTTCCTTGCCGGAGAGAGCGCCGAAGCGAGCCCGGGCAAAGACGACAGCCGACTGCGCCAGTTTAGTCGCCGTCTGCCGTTGCTGCTCTATCGTCGCAGACTTCATAAACTCGACAAGCGCCGGACCGCAGGAACGGATGGCAAAGGTGACCGTGACCATGACCCCGAAGACGATGACAAAGAGCCCGAGCAAGAACAGATTGGGATCCACAACGCCTCAACTCCCTTTCCTAAACATGCCATGTCCATCGCCCTAAAAGAGGGTTCATTAGCATTCATAGAGAAAATGCTGAAGAAGGTGACGGAATAGCCAAAAAAAAGACCTGCGGCGTCCGCCACAGGTCCTTCATCGATTTCTCCCAGTTTCTCAGATTCCTTTTTCCTCTGTTCATACCAATAATTACTTGCTCAGCTTTCGTTTATCCTGAAAATGGCTTTACTGTAATAGGCAGTTTTTTCGAAAAAAAGGATAGGGGCGACGCTATGGATACGCTCTTTGCCATAAAATTCATCTACAGTTTTATGCTTCCTCCCGGCCTGTTCATTCCCCTGCTCCTGTTGGCGGCGCTCTATTACCGGCGGAAGCACCAGCTTGGACCTGCCCGTTTCTCGACAGCGATGGCGCTGTTGCTCTACCTGTTCTCCATCTCCGCTGTTGGCGAGACGATGATCCGCTCGCTGGAAAATCGCTACCTGCCGCCAGATAAGCCATCTGGAGACGTGATCATCATGCTCGGCGGAGGCGCCACCATGGATACGCCTGATATAGACGGGTTAGGACAGATGACCGGCGGCAGCGCCAACCGTCTCTTGACAGCCGCTCGCCTTCACCAGTTGACTGGCGCGCCGATCATCGTTTCAGCGGGACAGGTATTTGAGAACAGCGGCAACGAGTCCCGCATCGCCTTCCGCCAGTTGACCGGCCTCGGCGTCCCCGAATCAATGATCATTGTCGAGGAGATGAGCCGGAACACTGAGGAAAACGCACGCTATACCAAAGAAATCCTCGACGCGCGAGGATTTCACAAGCCGATTCTGGTGACATCGGCCTTTCACATGGAGCGGTCTGTCGGCCACTTTTCCAAGTTAGGCGTGTCGACGCTTCCCTTCCCGACCGATTACCGGGTGAATCGGCAAGCCCGCTACAGCCTCAACGATTGGGCCCCTTCTGCTGTTGCGATGAGCAACGCGAGCCTGGCAATGAAAGAGTACCTGGGCCTGATCCCACTGTGGTTAAAATAGCTTACAGCGATCACGATGCGGCTACCAGCGATCATAATGGATGCGCGATGGTTCGAAGCGGTTTGCCGGGGCCGGTTTTTCTGCGGCATATCCGACGGGGATTAAGGCAAAGGGGATGACATGATCCGGAATCGCCAAGAGCTTCCGGAACTGCTCCACCCGGTTCGCTTCGGGGTAGACACCCACCCAAACGGCGCCGAGGCCGAGCGCTTCGACAGCGATAAGCAGGTTCTCCGTGGCGGCTGCGCAGTCTTGCACCCAGAAACCCTTGTACTTCTCCATCGTCTCATCGCCGCAAACCAGGATCGCAACCGGCGCCTGCTTGACCATGCCGGCGTAAGGATGGAAGGCAGGGATCTGATCCAGCAGGGCACGCTCACGGATGACGACGAAATGCCACGGTTGCTGGTTCCCTGCCGACGGCGCGCTCATGGCCGCCGCCAGCAGTTCCTTGACCATCTCTTCCGAGACAGGCTGATCGGTGTATTTGCGCACACTTCTCCGAGAAAGAATCGCCTTCATGGGCATATCCCCTTTCCTTGTAACGGATTTATTTTTAGATCAGCCCGTTTCGGTTATGTACGACTTCCCTGCGAAAGGAGGAACAACGGTGCGTCATTACCGCACAGAACTGTGGTTCGAAACGAAACAGCGCCGCCAGTTGATCAACATCACCGGGCAGGTCCAGGAGGTTCTGCGTGAAAGCGGCATCCAGGAAGGCCTGCTGCTCTGCAACGCCATGCACATCACGGCCAGCGTCTTTATCAATGACGATGAGGCGAGCCTGCACAGCGATTTTGAGGAATGGCTGGAAAAACTGGCGCCGGAAAAACCCTATGACCGTTACCGCCACAACGGTTTTGAAGACAACGCCGACGCCCACCTGAAACGGACGATCATGGGGCGTGAGGTCGTCATCGCGGTGACCCAGGGAAAGCTCGATCTGGGAACGTGGGAGCAGATTTTTTATGGCGAATTCGATGGCAAGCGGCGCAAGCGCGTTCTCGTCAAGATCATCGGCGAGTGAATAGAAAGGGTCCCTGGCGAACAAGCCGGGGGGCCCTTTTTGTCAACAACAGCGTATGTAGCCGGCTTCATCGACAGGGCATGCGGGCGCGTTGGGAGCGCGTTGGTCTTTTGCAATGGGGCGCAAACATCGTCTAAGCATCCGCTGGGAATCAGATGCGGATTTCCGCGCCTAGCAGACTCACGAAAGCGCGCAGGAATTCGGGGTGAGCCGGCCAAGCCGGGGCCGTCACGATATGGCCGCTCGTGCAGGCGTTGCTGGCGGTGTCGTTCACAGCAGCCCAGTTTCCCCCGGCGCAGACGATATCGGGCATACAGGCGGGATAGGCGGTGAAGGTGCCTCCGGCAAGCACCCCGGCGGCAACGAGCACCTGCGGTCCGTGGCAAATGGCGCCGATCGGTTTCTTGGCGGCATCGAAAGTCCGGACGATCTCGATCACCCGGGGATTCAACCGGATGTATTCGGGCGCCCGTCCGCCCGGGATGACCAGACCCAGGTACTCCTCTTCCCGGACAGCGTCAAAGTCGGCCGTAAGGGTGAACTGGTGGCCCGGTTTTTCCGAATAGGTCTGATCGCCTTCAAAGTCATGAACCGCCGTCTTCACCTTCTCGCCGGCCTTTTTGCCGGGGCAGACGGCGTCCACCTGGTACCCGAGCATCGTCAGGGCTTGGAAGGGAACCATCACTTCGTAATCTTCCACAAAGTCGCCTACAAGCATGAGGATTTTTTTCGCTTCCACAGGGTCTCCTCCTTTTGCGCCTGTTCCTTTGTGTTCCACCGTTTTGGTCTAACCCAGATTCTCTTTTCGACGGAACAGGCTTTTATCCTCCCTCTTGTTGCAATTGCGGTAACAAGTTTTATGACTTTATTTTTTTATGAGAAGCCATTTTCATCATCGCTTATGCCTCGACGAGTCATGAAAGTGATTGATGATGTATACTCGTCGTTCGTTTAAAACGTCGAGAACCCGATGAAAAACCGGGTTCTCGATACTGACTGCGCATTTCATCGTCAACACACTGTTTTCCAGGTTTTTGGGCGAAGATTTGTTGCGGGCCCAATCACCCGTTAAAGACCGTGGCCGTCGGCGACGGTCTCTGCGCCTCGGCTGCTTCCTGCCGGCTGGCTGCCAGATCCATCGCCCGAGCGGCGGCGTTTTCCGCCGCTTTCAGGGCCGTTGCCATCTGCTCCAGCAGTTCCGCCAGTTCGACCTCCTGCCGGTTTTCTTTCAGGTAAGCAGCCACATCCTTGGCGTCGTGAAAGAGCCGATGGGTGCGACCTTTCATCTGCCGGACGAGCAGTTGCAACTCATTGGAAAAAGACCCTGCCGTGCACATGGGCTCCACCTCCATCCATGATTGGTGATCAGCAGATCCGGGGCAGCGGATCCCCGGCAAGCATGTCGACGATGCGATGGCCTCCGAGAGGCGTTCGCAGGAAGACCCGGCCTCGCCCCGCTCCTTGTCCAGATCCCTGTCCCGTTCTTTGGCCCGCTCCCTGTCCTGGGCCTCGTCCAACCCCCGTTCCCGCCTCAACGCGGCCGATGGCGGCGGCGTTGAGGCCGAGGGGATGCCGGCGCAAGGTGGTCAGGATCTCTTCCACTGCTTCCGGTGCAGCGACGATGAGCACCTTCCCCTCGTTGGCCAGGTAGAGGGGATCGAGTCCGAGCAGTTCCGCAGCGCCCTGCACCTCTTCGCGGACGGGCAGAGCCTGCTCTTCGAGAATGATGTTCAGGCCTGTCGATTGGGCCACTTCATTCAAGGTGGTGGCGACGCCGCCCCGAGTCGGATCGCGCATGAACCGGACGGCCTCGGCAAAGCGTTCCAGGAGCATGTCCGTCAAGCCGTTCATGGGCGCGCAATCGCTCTCCACAGGCGTGTCAAATTCAATACCCGCCCGTTTGGAGAGGATGGCGAGCCCGTGATCGCCTATCGTTCCGTTGACGATGACCGCATCGCCGGGCATGATGCGATGGTAACCCAGGTCCCGCCCGGCGGGAACAACGCCAGCGCCGGTCGTGTTGATGTAGACGCCATCGCCACAGCCCCGCTCGACCACCTTCGTATCGCCGGCGACGACAGCGACGCCCGCTTCGCGCGCCGTCCGGGCCAGCGACGCGACCACCTGTTCCAGGTCAGCGAGGGGAAAACCTTCTTCGAGGATAAAGGCGGCGGTCAGATAGAGGGGACGCGCCCCTGATACGGCCAGGTCGTTGACCGTGCCGGCGACAGCCAGTTTGCCGATGTCGCCGCCGGGAAAAAAGAGCGGCTTCACGACGAAGGTGTCCGTGGTCATCGCCAGCCGCCCCTCAGGCAAGTGGAGCAGGGCGGCGTCGGTCAAGTCCCGCAAGGCGGGGTGGTCAAAGTGGCGCAGGAAGATCTCCTGCACCAGACGGTGGGTTAAGGCGCCGCCGTCGCCATGGGCCAGCAAGATGCATTCCTCCGGCAAGTCCGTCCCTCCTTCGGGATCAATGATCCATCCTTCAGGGCAAAGGCAACCCCGCTCTTTGGGTCTATGTAATCCGTCTTTTGGTCAATTAAGTCCATCTTCGCGAGAATCTAGCTGGCATTTGAACGATGTATCCTTCGGCGGTCATCTTATGAAGCGCTCATAGCGGTAGTAGGTGGCGCAGGTCCCTTCGTGAGAAACCATACAGGGACCGACGGGCCGGGCGGGCTCACATCGGCTGGCGAAGAGCGGGCAGTCAAAAGGCGTCTTTTTGCCTTTGAGGATCTCCCCGCAAAGGCAGCCCTTCGGCGGCGCAGCCGGCCTGTTTTCGAGGGGAAAGCGGACTTCGGCGTCCCATGGCGCCAATTCCGGCTTTAGTTTTAAAGCGCTCGCCGGCACAATGCCGAGCCCACGCCAATGGCCCTCCTGCAGGTCAAAGCAACGAGCCAGGGCATCAAGCGCCGACAGGTTGCCCTCTTCCCGGACCGCTCGCCCGTAAGCGTTGATGACAGCGCAGCGCTCCTCTAAAAGCGATGAGGCCAGGGCATCGACGGCGCTCAGCAGTTCCAGCAGCTCGAAACCGGCCACCACCCCCGGCAAAGCGAGATCGCGAGAGAGAAAGTCCCAATAGCCCCTACCGGTGATCAGGCTCACATGGCCGGGGAGCAGGATGCCGTCCACCTGAAGGTCCCGATCCGGCAACAGCGCCATCATGGCCGGCGGGGTGATCTTATGCAGCGAGTAGAGAAAAAAATTATCCCTTCCTTCCTGCACCGCCTGTTCGACTGTGACCGCCGCCGTTGGGGCCGTCGTTTCAAAGCCGACGCCGACGAAGATGACGGCTCTATCCGCGTTCTCCCGGGCGATTGCCAAGGCGTCCAGGGATGAGAAGACAACCCGCACATCGGCGCCGCGTGCCTTTTCCTCTAGCAGGGTCGTCCGACTGCCGGGCACCTTCATCATGTCACCGAAGGTGGCGATGATAGCCCCAGACATCCCGGCAAGAGCGATGACCCGGTCGATGTCGACGTAGTCGCTGACACAGACGGGACAGCCAGGTCCGCTCATCAGATGGACATGGGGCTTCAGCAACTCCCGGATGCCGGTCCGCGAGATGGCGGCCGTATGGGTGCCGCAGAACTCCATCACGTTGACCCGCCGTCCCAACCGGTCAGTCAACCGGTCCAATCGCTCCCGCACCTGCTCCGCCATCTGTCGTCCCAACTCAGGATCGCGGAACCGCTTCAGGATCTCCTTGTGCAAAAAATATCCCCCCCAGCGCCCCTTGCTTTAGACCCGCTACGCCCCTGCGCCCGCTCCGGCAAGCGGTGTACTTGACGCGGGCACTGCGCTCCTGTTTCAGGCCCCGCCTTTGGCAGCCGCTAGGATCTCCTCCCAGGCCTTCAGGCTGTCAAGGGCAGCCTCCTCATCAAGGATCTGCACAGCAAAGCCGGCGTGAACGAGCACATAATCGCCCACCTTCGCTTCGGGAACAAGGGTGAGCCCAACGGTTCTTTTATTGCCGAAGGATTCCACCTCGGCGAGAAAACCGCCTTCCTGAATGGCGGTGATGCGCGACGGCGCAGCCAGGCACATCGGTCATTCCCCTCTCCACAAACTGATGGCACCCTGCCCCAGGGCGAGTCCGCCGTCGTTGGCGGGCACATGGCGAGGAACAAGCACGAAGAATCCTCTCCGGACCAACAGACGGCGGGTCAATGTAAACAGGTAGGGATTCTGAAAGACGCCGCCGCCGAGGGCGACGCGTTGAATGCCGCTTTCCTCCCGCAGGACCGACGCCGCCGCTTCCGCCATGCGGGCAATCGTGTTGTGAAAACGACTGGCCATCACCTCGACAGGCACGCCTGCCTCCCGGTCGTGCAAGAGGGCTGATAAGAGCGGCCCAAAATCGATCTCACCGGTTTCGCGACTGCTTTCTCCAGCGGTTACGCAGCCGGTTCCGCAGCCGGTTCCGCAACCGATTCCTCCGCTGCCTTCCTCTTTCTTCATCCACGCCATGGGGTACTCCCCATCCGCCAATGCTGCCTCTACAAGCCGTTCTGCCCTATCTGGCTGAGCAACAATCGCCTCTTCTTGATCCATGAGACCATCCGTCACAGGCAAGGGTTCCTCGCCACAGCCGGTCAGCCCCAGCCGCAATCGGACCCGCTCACCCAGTTCAATCGCCGCCTGTCCGTCATAGCTGTTTTCCCAGCAGAGGCCGAGCAAGGCAGCCACAGCGTCAAAAAGCCGTCCGGCGCTGGAGACGAGGGTCGTGTTCAGCCTCTTTTCAGCCATCCGGCGGGCCTTTTCGACCATGGCGGCTCGATCCGGAAAAAGGGCTTTCGCCTGTGACCACCCGGCTTCGCCGAAGGCCTCGCCCAGGAAGGCGGCAGCCGTCAGCCAGGGCCGGCGGATAGCCGCTTCCCCGCCGGGCAAGGGAACGGGCCGCAGCCAAAAATGGCGGCGGTAGTCGCGCAGGTCGCCGGTAAGGATCTCAAACCCCCGGATCATGCCGTCCTCCCCGAATCCGGTGCCATCGAGGATGACGCCGATGGCCGGCCCCGTCTCGCCGTTATCGGCGAGCACAGCGGCCAGGTGGGCGTGGTGGTGCTGGATGTCGTCGATGGGTAGGGCCGATATCTCCGACCGGCCGGTTGGCGCGCCATCGCCGAAGGCGATCTCCTCCGCCAGAGCTGTCATGCGGTACTGGGGATGACAGTCCCTGGCCACCCGTTGGGGCGACAAGTCGAGCAGCCGCTCCAGGTTTCGCAGGCTTTCTAGGTAGTTGTCACGGCCCTCGCAGGTGTCCACATCGCCGATATGCTGGCTGAGATAGGCGGCGCCGCGGCCAAAGAGGGCGAAGGCGTTTTTCATCTCCGCCCCGACAGCCAGGAGGGTTCGGTCCTTTTTGCCCTCCGGCCAGGGAATGGGGATCCCCTCCGGGACATAGCCGCGTGAACGGCGGTAAAACTGAAGGGTATCGTCAATGACGCGAACTACGGAATCATCGGCGCGGCTGACGATCTCGCGGTCATGAAAGACAAAGGCGTCGGCGATGCCGCTCAACTGGGTGAGCGCCAGCCTATTGTCCCGGACGAGAGGCAGCCCGCCGGGGTTTCCCGAGGTCATCACGAGCAGGTCGAGGGATTCATCGAAAAGCAGGTGGTGCAGTGGCGTATAGGGCAGCATGGCACCCAAGGTGTGTGTGCCCGGTGCCAGGTTGCTCGGCAGCGCAGCGTCCTCCCGCCGTTCGAGGACAACGATAGGCGCTTCCGGTCCCGAGAGCGCCGCCGCCTCCCGATCGCTGATCCGGCAGATCCGACGGAGGGTCGTCAGGTCTCGTCCCATCACCGCCAAGGCTTTCGCCGGCCGCCGCTTGCGACGGCGTAACTCGGCGATGGCAGTGGCGTTTCGCCCGTCGCAGACGAGGTGAAAACCGCCCAGCCCTTTGAGGGCGACGATGTTTCCCTGCCTGATCGAATCGCGAAAGAGCCGGACCCAGTCGCCGATCACCTCCTGCCCGTCACTACCGGCAAACCAGACGCGAGGGCCGCAAAGGGGGCAGGCCGTCGGCTGTGCATGGAAGCGGCGGTCCAGGGGATCGTCGTAGTCGCGGCGGCAGGCCGGGCACATGGGGAAAGCGGCCATGCTCGTCTGGGCGCGGTCGTAGGGAACCTGGCGGATGATGGTGAAGCGCGGGCCGCAGTTGGTACAGTTGGTAAAAGGGTAGCCGTAATGGCGATCGGCCGGATCGTCCATCTCGCGACGGCATTCCGGGCAAAGGGCGACGTCCGGGGGAACGCGGGCGTGGGCCACATCGGCGGTCCTGTCCGGGGCATCGCTCACGGCGATGGAAAAAAGGCGAAGACCCTCGACAGGCGCCTCCCGGACCTGGATACGGTCGATGCGGCTCAAGGGGGGCGCTTCTGCCTTCAGCGCCTGCAAAAAAGCCTCTATCGACCCAAGCGCGCCTTCCAACCGGACCTCGACGCCCTTTGCCCCGTTCTGCACCCAGCCGGCCAAACCGAGCCTCGTCGCCAACCGGTAGACGAAAGGCCGGAAACCGACGCCCTGGACAGTACCGGTGATCAGGACCATCCGGGCCTGATTCGCGTTCTCGCCTTTTGACACAGCATGACCCGCCCTGTGGCAGCTTGCGGCAGACCGTTTTACCTCAGCGCTCTTCCCACCCGTCATCGCCGGCGATGCCCTTCCACTTGAGCCAGCAACCACGCGATCCAACGCTCCATCCCTTCCCCCGTGCGGGCCGACAGATCAAAACGAGGCAGACCGGGGTGGATCCGCCCCAGATCGTCAGCCAGTTCGTCAAGGTGAAAATCGGTGAACGGCAACAGGTCGATCTTATTGAGGAGCAGGGCGTCGGCTTCCCGGAACATGAGCGGATACTTGAGCACCTTGTCGTTGCCTTCCGTCGTGGACAGGACGACGACCTTCATGGACTCTCCCAGATCAAACTCGGCGGGGCAGACGAGATTGCCCACGTTCTCGACGATCAACAGGTCGAGGCTGTCCAGATCAAAGGCGGGCAGCACGTCGCGCACCATAGCGGCGTCGAGGTGGCAGGCGCCGTGAGTGTTGATCTGCACGACAGAGATGCCGAGACGAGCGATCCGTTCGGCGTCCTTCGTCGTCGCCACATCGCCTTCGATGACGGCGAGGCGCAGGCGGTCTTTCAGGGCGGTCAGCGTCTTTTCCAGCAGCGTCGTCTTGCCGGCGCCGGGCGAGCTCATCAGGTTGAGCAAGAAAATCCCCTTCTCCTCCATCAACCGGCGGATCTCGCCGGCGATGACCCCATTGGCGCCGAGCAGGTTTTGGCCCAACTTGATCTGCATATCAGTCACCCTCAAAGTAGTCGATTTGCAGCTCCCGGCCCTGGATAATATCTACGGCGAAGCCGCCGCAACCGGGGCAGAGAAAGCCGAGGTTTCCCTCTACAGCGAAGTCGGCACCGCAATCGCGGCAGCGGCACCGCGTCTTTCGCTCCTCGATTTCCAACTCGGCACCAGGCGCAAAGAGGGGTTGTTCCCGCAGGACGGAAAAGGCAAACCGGAGCGCATCGGGCAATGCGTGGGTCAAGGCGCCGACAGTGAGCTTGACCTTTTTGATCTGGGTGATGTTGTGCCGTGGCGCCTCGCTGGCCAGCACCCTAACGAGACTTTCCATCAGGGCCATCTCATGCACGCCCTTTCCCCTCCTCCCCTCTGTTCATCCCTTCGGCATCGCCGAAACGCCCCAGCGTCCCAACAGTTCTAAGACCGCCCCGGTCACGGCGGGCAATGCAGCCGCCACCGTCGGTGAGAGCTCTGTGCCCCATTCGAGGCTTTCCGGCTGGACGCCGATGAGCACCATCTCCTCAGGCAGGGTTCCCCGCAGGCTCGCCAAGGCCAACACCTCTTGAAACCCCATCTGGTGCTGAGACATCTTCACCCCCAGATAGCGGGGCAGTTCCTCCCCTTCGAGGCGGACAAGACTCCCCGGCGCTTGCCCGGCCTTTACGGCGTCGATGCAGAGGAAGTGGCTCGCCTCTTCCAGGTATTCAAGCAGGATGAGGCCGAGCGTTCCCCCATCGATCAACGCCACCTCTGGGGAAAAAACGTAACCAGCTTCAATCTGTCGAATAGCGTGGACACCTAGGCCCTCGTCGGTGAACAGCAGGTTGCCAAGGCCCATGACGATGATCTTTTTTTTCCCGTTTCTCGTAGCTTCCTCGATCTGCGCAGTTTCCTTATCTTGAATGTTTTTGATGATTTCCTTTTTTTGCTTATTTTCCATTGTGACCCTTTCTGTCCAGAAGAACGGCGGGGCAACCTGAACGCCCCATGGCGCAGGTCACCCCAACCGTCCTGATAACGTTATGACACGATTGTAGCATCACGGGAATGGTATTGCCTACCCGAAACATTACCGGTTCGGCTTTTCGGCGGCTCTGCCCCTTTGCGCGGGCGTACAAAAGCGACATTGCTGCCCTTGTTCCCGTTCTAGGCCCTGCCGTTTTCCCGGCAGTCGAACTTATAGCCGCTGACCATGGAAGAGAGGGTGCCGTTGCGGGCAAACATATCGTGGCGGATAGACAGGTAGAGGTGGACGATGACGAAGGCCACGATCCCCCAGGCCATCAGCCGGTGCAGCATGTGCACGGTGAAGCTCTGCCCAAGAAGGGTGAAGACCCAGCCAAAGGCGCTGCCGACCATGCCATTTGGATGAAGCTCGCCGTACATGGCCAGTCCGGTGACCGACATGAAGATGGAGCCGACCATGATGAAGCCGAAGTAGGCCAGGTTGGCGACCGGGTTGTGGCCCAGGTGCTCCTGGTGGTGGTGCTTGAGGAAGAGGTAGTGAAGGAGCACGTCAAAAAACTCTTGCCAGAACTCCTTCTGCCAAGGCCAGTGATGGCTGCGAGCATACTCGTTGCCCACGAAGGCCCAGTAGAGACGGAAGTGATAGATAGCGATAAAGACGTAGCCGGCGGCGATGTGCCACATGAAGGCCTTGCCCATCCAAAAGACGGTCGTCGCCTCGCCGTTGACAACTGTCGGCTTGAAGACAGGGTTGCCGATGTAAAGGCCTGTCGCCATGAGGACGACGATGCAGAGGGCATTCACCCAGTGGTAAAACCGGACCGGCAGTTCCCAGACATAGACCGTCTGCAGGCAGCGCAGGCCGGTTTTCATATCTTGCATGGCCCTACCTCCTTACCGCAAGACATCGATGGTGGTGATCTCCCGGTTCTCCCTGTCCGTAAGGTGGGCGGCGCAGGCCAGACAGGGGTCGAAGGAGTGGATCGTCCGCAACAGTTCCACCGGCTCCTCCGGTTTGACCAGGGGAGTGCCGATGAGGGCCGCCTCGATGGCGCCGGGCTGGTTCTTATGGTCCTTCGGGGAACCGTTCCAGGTCGTCGGGACGACACACTGGTAGTTGGCGATCTTGCCGTTCTGGATGTGGATCCAGTGGCCGAGGGCGCCGCGGGGCGCTTCGGCGATGCCGACGCCCTTGCAGTCCTTGTCCCAGGTCGAAGGCTCCCAGCGCTCCTTGTTGAAGGTGGTCTGGTCGCCGCTCTTGATGTTGGCGAGCAGTTCATTGTAGAACTGCTTCAGCCAGGCGGCGCAAAGCTTCGTCTCGATACCGCGGGCCGCCGTCCGGCCGAGGGTCGAGAAGAGGGCTTCCGGACCGACGCCGAGGCCGCCGAGAACCTTGTCAACTTCGCTCTTGACGAGGTCGTGGGCCTTGCAGTCCTTCTTGGCATAGGCGACGAGCATGCGGGCCAGGGGGCCCACTTCGACGGACTTTTCGCGCCAGCGGGGCGATTTGAGCCAGGAGTAGGCCTGGTTGAAGGCGCCTGACTCGTCGAGGGTCTTATAAGGCGGCTTGGGACCGGTATAGTGGATGTTCGTCTCGCCGGCCCAGGGATGCAGGCCGCTTTTGGAATTTTTATACCAGGAGTGGTCCGTATATTCGAGGATCTGCTCGGGGTCGCGGGGATCCACGTCGAGGACCTCGCCCAGGTTTTTGTTGAGGATGACGCCGCGCGGAAAGAGGAAGCCCAACGGGTCGTTGATATGGGTGGTGGGCAGATCACCGTAGCAGAGGAAGTTGCCCACGCCGCCGCCATAGGCCGCCGTGTCCTTGTAGAAGGAGGCGATGGCCAGCAGGTCGGGGATGTAGACCTGCTCGACAAACTCCATGGCCTCGTCGATGAGCCGGCCGATCATGTTGAAGCGCTCGATGTTGAGGGCGTTGTCGCTGTTGATGTCGATGGCCGAGGCCATGCCGCCGACGACATAGTTCGGGTGGGGGTTCTTGCCGCCGAAGATGGTGTGGATCTTGACGATCTCCTTCTGCCAGGAGAGCGCCTCCAGGTAGTGGGCCACCGCCATCAGGTTGGCTTCCGGCGGCAGCTTGTAGGCCGGATGGCCCCAGTAGGCGTTGGCGAAGATGCCCAGTTGACCGCTGTCGACGAAGGTCTTCAGCTTCGTCTGAACATCCTTGAAGTAACCGGCGGTGGACTTGGGCCAGCGAGAGATGCTCTGGGCCAGTTGGGCCGTGGCGGCCGGGTCGGCCTTCAGCGCGTTCGGGATGTCGACCCAGTCAGGGGCGTGCAGATGGTAGAAGTGGACCACATGGTCATGGACATAGAGGGTCGTGAACATGATGTTGCGGATCAGTTCGGCGTTTTTGGGGATGCGGATCTTGAGGGCGTCTTCCACGGATCGCACCGAGGCCAGGGCATGAATGGTGGTGCAGACGCCACAGATGCGCTGGACGAGCGCCCAGGCGTCGCGAGGGTCGCGGTCGCGGAGGATGATCTCGAGACCGCGGATCATGGTGCCGGCGCTGACGGCGTCGACGATCTTGCCGCCTTCCACCATCGCTTCCACGCGCAGGTGGCCTTCAATCCTTGTGACAGGGTCGACGACGATGCGTTCTGCCATGTATGTTCAACCTCCCAGAGAATCTTTGTTGCAGCCGCCTTTGGCTTCCCTCTTCTCTTCCGCCCGCTTGGTGACGGCTGAGAAGCCGGCGTGCACGGCGGCGCCGACAGCGGCGGCCCCGACGGCGGCGATGCCGAACTGGTCGACGTTCATGCCGATCTGCAGGCCCGGCACCTCGGCCAGGTGGGTGTAGAAGGACTGGCCGCCTGTGTTGTCCCAGAAGCCTTTTTCCGAACAGCCGATGCAAGGGTGGCCGGACTTGATGTCATAGCTGACGCCGCCGTTCCACTCCATGTTGGCGCAGGAGTTGTAGGTGTTCGGCCCTTTGCAGCCGACTTTGTAGAGACACCAGCCCTGCTTGGCCCCCTCGTCGTCAAAGGATTCCACAAACATCCCCGCATCGAAATAAGCACGGCGGTTACACTTGTCATGGATGCGGTGACCGTAGAAGGCTTTCGGCCGGCCTTCGCGGTCCAGTTCCGGCAGGCGGTCGAAGGTGATCAGATGGGTGATCACGCCGGCCATCACCTCGGCGATGGGCGGGCAGCCGGGCACGTTGATGATGGGCTTGTCTTTGATGATCTCCTGGACCGGCACGGAACCGGAGGGATTCGGATTGGCGGCAGCGATGCAACCGTTGACGGCGCAGGAGCCCCAGGCGATGATCGCCTTGGCGTTTTTGGCTTCCTCTTTGAGGATCTCGACAGAACTCCGGCCGGCCAGGACGCAGTAGATGCCACCGTCCTTCGTCGACACGGCCCCTTCCACAGCCAGGATGTAGTTGCCTTTGTTCTCCTCCATGCTCTTGCGGGCGGCCTCTTCGGCCCGCTCGCCAGCAGCGACCATCAAGGTTTCATCGTAGTCGAGGGAGATCATGTTGAGCAGGATATCGGCAGCGATGGGGTGGTGAGAGCGGATGAAGGATTCGGTGCAGCAGGTGCATTCCACCAAGTGACGCCAGATGACAGGGATCCGTTTTTTCGTTTCTAAGGCTTCGGCAATCTTCGGGACCGATCCGGCGCTCAAACCGAGGGAGGCGGCCATGACGGTACAGAACTTGAGGAAATCGCGCCGGCTGACGCCGCGGCGCTTTAAGTACTGATAATAGGTTTCCTCTTTTGCCATTTACTTTCACCCCTGATTTTTCAATTTTTCTGAAAAAGCCGAAAACGAACAGAAAAACAGCTTCTCTGTTCGCCTTTCACAAAGGAGTCCGCTTACCCTACATCGTTTTCTCCTATCATACTCGAAGCTTTTTCAGGGTGGCAAGTGGCGTGACGCCATTAAGAAAATAAATATATTCACTTCTCATAATATTTGCAAACAATCCAGTTACCGTCCTTGATCCGATCGGCATAAATGAAAGCAATACGGAATATATACCATTTAAATGGAAAAAGGAGGAGATTGGTATGAGGCTTCTTCATCAGGGAATGCCGCTCTTATTCCTTGCTTTTCTCTCCCTCGCCTTGTCTCCTGTTGCCGAAAGCGCTGTACCGGATTGGCTCGTTCCTGTTGCCTTCGCTTCTTTGCGCACAGAAACCCCGGAAAGAGCTCTCGATGGGACCTTCACCGATTGGAGCGATGAGCAGTTGACCAACTTCGCCCTGGAAGCAGACAAGCGCATGGCCATCGCCCTCTTTGCACAAAACCCGGAATGGTTGCACCGTCACGGCCTTACCCCCGTTCCCATTCTCTCGCAGGAGAACTTGTCCCGCCTGTTGGACCCCTACTGGACGGAGGAGACGATTGGCACTGTCTGGGAGGAAGGCGCTCGCGCCATGCCTGAACTCCCTTGGGGATTCTACACGGAAGGCCCCTATTTTCTTTTCCTGGCGAAGACGCTTCAAGTCTTTCATCCATCTCCTGACATCGCGATTGTTTCCGGTATGGTGTCGGCAGAGCTACCGGAAATCGCTCCCGCCGCTTCGGAAGCCGCTGTCAAGGTTCATGCCGGCGGCGACTCGAGCGCTCTTTCCGGCATCCCCTTGGCGGCAGGCGCCGATCTGGTGGAGGTTCAGGTCTGTGTGGAGCGAACACCCGCAGGCTGGCGAGCCCGGTGGAACCCCTGACAGGCGGAGGCCGAAACCGGAAGGGCCAATGCCCAAAGGCGCACCAAATCGAAAAGCACCGCAGATGCGGTGCTTTTCTTCATATGACGGCATGCCCTTTTCCAATCGGGTCAATCGAGGGTGCGCAGCCAGTTGTCCCAAGACTCGATGGTACCGGCGATATAGGATCCCTTCAGATGTTCCTGCGCTTCCACGTCATAATCGACGCCGCGCCCGCCGATGCAGACGCGCATGGGGAAACCGCCCCGCTTGGTCATTTCCATCAGTTGTTCATGGATCAGGAGCACTTCAGGCACCAGCAGACGGGACCCGACCGAGAGGGCCACGATGCGCGGGCGCAGCTCACCTACCACTTCGTAGAGATCTTCTGTAGGCAGATCCTGGCCGAGGTAAATGACGCGGAAACCGCGGCGGCGCAGGAAGATGGAGAAGATCAGCAGGCCCAGGTCATGGTGTTCACCGGAGACGCAAGCCGCCAGGACAAGGGGCAGGTCGCGGTTAGCCGGCAAGGCGCAGAGCATGGCAGCCAGGCGGGCGCGAAAGAAGTTGGAGGCGAAGTGTTCATGAGCGACAGTCAGTTCACGGCGCGCCCAGCGCTCGCCCAGTTCCTGCAGGATGGGCAGGATCAGCTCGACGGCGACGCGCTCCATGCTGAAAAGGCTCAAGGCCTCCTCCATGGCGGCGCTCGCCTTCTGCTCGTCATAGTCATCCAGGGCCAGGACGATGCGACGGTGCAGTTCGCCGAGGGCGTCTTTCCCGGTGTCGACGAGGGGGCTGATGGGGCGCAAGACATCCTTCTGGTGCAGCATCTTGACGGCCTGTCCGATGGTCACGCCGTTTTTGACCTGCTGGGCCAGCCACTGGATGGTCTGCACGTCTTCTTGGGAGTACACCCGGTATCCCGCCTTGTTGCGATCCGGCTGGATGACCTGATACCGGTGTTCCCACACGCGAAGGGTCCCGGCGGCAACGCCGGTCATCTTCTCTACCGCTTTGATGTTGTAAAAGCCGTGATCCTTTGTACTCATGGCGGGCACTCCTTTACGAGACATCGTTGTCTCTTTAGTTCGCTCGAACAGCTCGCTTGTGAAGGTTATTTCAAAACATTTATATTGAAAAAGGTTGGTATCTGCCTTGATCATACTATGATTTTCTTTTTGCATCAAGCAATAATGGAATATGGAAATAGTTTGACTTCAGCGACACTTTTTTCTAGCCCGACCAAGGACCCGCATATCGACGAGCGCCTCTGCGAAAAATGTATCGGCGCCTTTCGGCAAATCGATACATCTCTTATAATAAAAATGGTGATCATGCAAGCAATCGCTGTCAGCGATTTTAGGCGATTTTAATTTCAAAAGAAAGATGAAATGGGTTTCATCGACTACTGATGAGGTGATGCTGTGTTTGAGGACGCCCAGAAGATCAGTTCAGTTTTTGCCGATAGGACTCGTTTCTCCATCTATCAATATATCGTCAACCACCCAAACGCGACCTGCACGGTCAAGGAGATCGCCCAGGAGTTTTCCATCCATCCGAACGTGGCCCGCCTTCACCTGTCGAAGCTGGAGGAGATCGGGTTGCTCGAATCGGGGTGGGATCACCAGTCCATGCCCGGTCGGCCAGGGCGGGTCTATTCACTGCGCAAAAAGGCGATTACACTGCACTTTCCGCCTCGCGAGTACCAGTTGCTCTGCGACCTCACCCTGGACGCCCTCGACGAAGTCGGCGCCGCCGGGACGGTCGCACTGAACAAGGTCGGTCACGCCCACGGCGTACGCCTGGCCCAGGGCATCCGGTCAGGAAAAGGGGCTGATGCGAACGGAAAAGCAGCAGAGTCCTTTGGCGAGTTGACGGCCATCGAATCGCTTGCCGTCTCAGCAGTCACTTGTGATGCCGCCCGCACGGTCATTCGATTGCGCCATTGTCCCTTCCGAGAATCGGCGGAACGGCGCCACCATCTGACCTGCCCCCTACACCGCGCCATCCTGCGCGGCCTCTGGGAGACCCTTTACGGGCCGGCCGCCATGGAGTCACTGTCTTGCCAGGCTTTGGGGGACGCCTGTTGCGAGATCGCCGTGCTACCGAGCGCCAGCGACGAGGAAATGGGCGCCTAGAACGCCCAGGCGAGGTAGGCCTTTTAACTGAAAACGTTTCCACAATCAGCAACAAAGGATGCCGAAAACAAATGCAGACCAGACAAATCGGAGAACTCAAAATCAAGTTGAAAAATGGACCAGTTCCTCTCCCGGAACTGGTCCATTTTCTGTCAAGAGTGTTGCGTCAATCCATTCCGGAGCGATGCAGTTATAGTTTGCCCTCCGGGGTTAAGACAATCACATCCCGGTGACGGCGATGAGGTTCTTGACGGAATCGACGGACTTGGCGAAGAGCTGTCTTTCCTCGGCGGTCAGCTCGATCTCAAAGACCTTCTCTACGCCGTTGGCGCCGAGCATGACGGGCACACTGGTGTAGATGCCCTCATAGCCGTATTCGCCGTTCAGGTAGGCGGCGACGGGCAGGATGCGCTTCTGGTCTTTCAGGATGGCCTCGACCATCTGGATGACCGAGGCGGAGGGGGCATAATAGGCGGAACCGGTCTTCAGGTAGGCGACGATCTCGGCACCGCCTTTGCGGGCGCGATCGACCATGGCCTGGATCTTTTCCTCGGGCAGCAGTTGACGGATAGGGATGCCGCCGATGAAGGTGTAGCTGGGAAGGGGAACCATATCGTCGCCGTGACCGCCGAGGAGGATAGTGGACACGTCCTTGACGGAGCAACCCATCTCCATGGCGATGAAGGTCTTGAAGCGGGCGGCGTCCAGGATGCCTGACATGCCGAAAACGCGGTTAGTCGGGAAACCGGAGGCTTTCTGGGCCACGTAGGTCATGGCGTCAAGGGGGTTGGAGACGATGATGATGATCGAGTCGGGCGATTGCTCGGCTGCTTTCTTGGCGCAATCGGCGACGATCTTCGTATTGGTGGTGATCAGATCGTCGCGGCTCATGCCGGGTTTGCGGGCGATGCCGGCGGTGATGACGACCACATCGGAATTGGCCGTGTCGGCGTAGCTGTTGGTGCCGATGATGTGGCAGTCGAAACCTTCGACGGGAGAGGCTTCCATCAGGTCAAGACCTTTGCCTTGGGGGATCCCTTCCATGATGTCAAGGAGCACGATGTCCCCCAGTTCCTTGGAAGCTGCCCAGTGGGCGGCGGTGGCGCCGACGTTGCCTGCACCGATGATGGAAATCTTCTTGCGTGCCATTCCTAAATGATTCCCCTTCCTGGCTGACCCAGCCGTGTATGTTTTTCTCGCCCCTTACATCCGCTCGATGACGGCCCGGGCGAATTCTGACGTCTTGACTTCCCTGGCGCCGGCAATCTGGCGGGCCAGGTCGTAGGTGACCACTTTGTCTTCGATGGCCTTCTGGAGACCTTTTACGATCAAGTCGGCCGCTTCCTGCCAGCCGAGGTGTTCGAGCATCATCACACCGGATAGGATGACCGATCCGGGGTTGACTTTATCCAAACCGGCGTACTTGGGCGCCGTGCCGTGGGTGGCCTCAAAGACGGCGTAGGCGTCAGAGATGTTGCCGCCGGGCGCGATCCCCAGTCCGCCGACCTGGGCGGCCAAAGCGTCGGAGAGGTAGTCGCCGTTCAGGTTGGTCGTGGCGAGCACGTCATACTCGTCCGGACGAAGCAGGATCTGCTGGAACATGCTGTCGGCGATGCGGTCTTTGATAACGATCTTGCCTTCGGGGACCTTGCCGTTATATTCATCCCAAAGGGCTGCCTCAGAGATGGTCTGTTCAGCGAACTCTTCCGCCGCCAGCTCGTATCCCCAGTCTTTAAAGGCACCCTCGGTAAACTTCATGATGTTCCCCTTGTGGACAAGGGTGACGCTCTTGCGCTTGTTGTCGATGGCATACTGAATGGCCTTGCGGATCAGGCGCTTGCTGCCGAATTCGGAGACGGGCTTCAGGCCGAGGGCGGTGCCGTCTTTAAGGATCTTTACGCCCATCTCGTTGCGGAAAAACTCGATGGCCTTCTGAGCTTCCGCTGTGCCGGCTTTCCATTCCAGGCCGGCGTAAACGTCTTCCGTGTTCTCCCGGAAGATGACCATATCGACCTTCTCCGGTGTTTTGACGGGGCTGGGCACGCCGTTGAAGTAGCGGACCGGGCGCACGCAGGCGTAGAGGTCCATGACCTGGCGCAGCGTCACGTTCAGCGAACGGAAGCCGCCGCCGACGGGCGTCGTCAGAGGCCCTTTGATGCCGACGCGGAACTCTTGGAAAGCCTCGACAGTCTCCTCGGGCAGCCAGGTGTCGAAGTTCTTCTTGGCCTTCTCACCGGCATAGACCTCCATCCAGGCGATGCGCTTTTGACCGCCATAGGCTTTTTCGATAGCGGCGTCAAAGACGGCCTGAGAGGCACGCCAGATGTCGGGACCTGTGCCGTCACCTTCGATGAACGGGATGATAGGCTGATCAGGCACCTGCAGTTTACCTTCGGCAAAGACGATGGGCTCCCCTGTCGCCGGAACTTTTGCGAATTTGTACTCTGCCATATGGATCCGACCCTCCCTCATGGTGTTTGTCCAACAGACAAACATTCTTTCCGCTCCCTACGCATTCCTTTTTTGTCTGAAAAAGATTCTTCTCCATCTCTTCTCCCGCCCGTCGAAAGGTACGTCGGGGCAAGACTTGATGGTACTCAAAGGAACGCAGCGTCCAGTTCCGTATCGTCGATAGGTGAAGGTGCACCCCCACCGTAACCTATACTATTCCACAACTGGCAAAAAGTCAAAGTCAGTGGTGTCTGGTTGTCAGACCAATATTGTTCCAAAAATTACTTACGCTTTTCGACAAAATTCGTTAAACTCCTGCTAATCTGCTCCGGTTCATCTCGATTTAACAAAAAAACTTTCATGACCCGTCACTACCCATCTCGTAGACGAGCACCTGCTGTCCCTTATTCCGCATGATTTCCAAGGTGCCATGCATGGACCGGTCGTTGGCGTCATCGCTCTGAGAAGCGAGGGCGATGTCGTTGCCGACCTTGGCGACAAGGATCAGCGTATGGTAGGGCGCGCCGTTGCCGTAGGCCAGTTGGATGAAATCGCCAAGACGCAGCCGGTTATACCAGGCATTCCAGTTGTTCAGCATCTCCGCCGCGCTCAAGGTGGTGAAACGGGCCACCCGACCGGACCAGTGGTTGCGAAAGGCGGCAGTCACCTTCCAACTGAGGGTGATCCGGCGATCGCCGTCGCGGTCGGTGGCACCGGGCTTGCACCACCAGTAACGGGGCCAGGTGAACCGCTCGGGCGGACCGAGCACCCAGGGCATTCCGCCGGCGTAGAGGCACTGGGAGATGAAGTTGGCGCAGTTGCCGCCGCGTCCCGGTCGGCTGTTGAAGTCCGGATAGTTGGGGTTGTGGTTTTTATAGTAGCGGTTGGCGTAAGCCACCGCAGCCGCGCGGTTGTAGCCGGTGACGAGGGCCTTGACTTCCGACTCGCTCGCAGGGGCGCATCCAAGATGCTCGGCGATGGCTGCTTTCAGGGGAGTCTCGGGGAGCGTTATCAACAGCCGGTGCAGGTACTCGTCAAAGAGTTCCTTTATGTGTGGCCGTTGCCACCACTGGTTGGCCTGTTCTAAGATGAAGACGACCGTCTCTGGGTCACCATCCCGGAAAGCCAGCCCCACCAAGTCCATAGCCGGTGCGACGACCTGTTCGACCTCCTGGGTTCGCAGCGATGTATAGCGCCTTTCCCAGGAGGCGACAGTGTCGAGGCGGTAGTCGGGGTAGTGGACGAGCGGGCTGTTGCGGAGATTGTTGCGGGGGTTGTTATTGCGCCGGTGCTCTTCGGCAGACCTGTCTCCCATAGGCTCCCTCCCCTTTCCTTCGACCGATCGGTATACCGATCCAATGTATGCGGCAAAAGGGAGAAAGGGACGCAAGCGGCCTTGCCAACGACCTTTTGGGACAAGCCCCTGTTGAAAAACCGGCGGTGATACACCGCCGGTTTTTTGTGCTGTCTTGCTCTGCGCGCTTTTTCAGCGCTGTCTTGCTGCATGTCGCCTTTCTACGCTTTACGCTTCTTTCCGTTCCCGGTGATCAAGTCCCGCTGCGAAGGCGCGCTGGTTGAGTTCGAGGAAACGGGCGGGAACGCGGGCCGCCAGCGCCGCATCCCAGGTTTCGCGGGAGATGTCCATGACCGATGCCAGTACTCCCATGAGGACCACGTTAGCCGCCTTCGGGTTGCCGAGCTTGGCGGCCAGATCGAGAGCGGGGACGACGATCAGGCGGCTGACGCGCTCGCCGATAGCCTCGATGATCCCTTCGGGATAGGCGGCCGCCCCGATCAGAACCGGCAGCGGTTCGATCTTCTGGTCGTTGACGATCATGGTTCCACCGGGGCGCAGCATATGGGTCCAGCGGTAGGCCTCCAGTTTTTCAAAGCCGACAATGATATCTGCTTCGCCCGGTTCGATGATCGGCGAGTAGACCTTTTCTCCAAGGCGGACCTGAGTGACGACGGAACCACCCCGCTGGGCCATGCCGTGAATCTCGGACATCTTGACGTCCCAGCCCTGGGCCAGGGCCACATGGCTGAGGATTTTGGAGGCGAGGATGGTTCCCTGACCGCCGACGCCGACGAGAAGGATGTTCATGCTCTTTTTCATCCCTATTCACCGACCTTTCGCAGCGCGTCAAACATACAGAGCTGGGCGCAGAGGCCGCAGCCGGTGCAAAGGGCGCTGTTGACGACAGCCTTGCGGTTGGCCTTGTCAAAGGAGAGGGCCGGGCAGCCGATGCGCAGGCAGGCTTTGCAGCCCTTGCAACCGACGCACTCGAGCGCTTTTTCCGTGTTTTTGACGATGAGGGCGCAGGGACGGCGGGTGATGATCACCGACGGTTCGGGGGCAGCTACTTCTTCCTTGATCACCGCTTTGACGCGGTCTAGGTCGAGGGGATCGACCTCAACGACGCGCTTGACGCCGATGGCCTTGGCAAGGGCGACGAAGTCGACGACGGGCGCTTCCTTGCCCATCAGCGTCTGGCCGGTGGAGGGGTTGTGCTGGTGGCCCGTCATGGCGGTGGTCGAGTTGTCGAGGATGATCACCGTCGAGGTGCCACCGTTGTAGACGATGTCCATCAGACCGGTCACGCCGGAGTGGAGGAAGGTGGAATCGCCGATGACGGCGACGAGGCGGCGAGCCAGATCGGGGTTGGCCTTTTCCATGCCGAGCGCGCCGGAAACGGAGGCACCCATGCAGATGCAGGTATCCATGGCTTCGAGCGGCGCCATGGTGCCCAAGGTATAACAGCCGATGTCGCCGGAGACGACCAGCCGGAGTTCGCGCAGGATATAGAAAACCCCGCGATGGGGACAGCCGGGGCACATGACGGGAGGGCGGACAGGGGCGTTGAAGGGCTCGGCTGTCTGGCTCGACTCGCTCGGTTGCACTGCCTCGTTTCCGCCGCAGGCGCCGCTGTCTTCGGCGCTGTCCGGTGCGGCGGCGTCTTCGCCAGGTTCACCGACCACGCCGAGGACCGCAAGGATCTGCTTTTTCACGAGGTTGACCGAGAGCTCGCCATAAGCCGGCAGGATCGACTTGCCGATAACCTCGATGCCCATGGCCCGGATGCGATCTTCCAAGTAGGGATCCAGTTCTTCCACCACGAAGAGCACGTCGACAGCTTCGGCGAAATCGGCGATCTTGTCCTTCGGCAACGGATGGGTCATGCCGAGGCGAAGGACCGACGCGTTGGGGAAGGCTTCCCGAACGTACTGGTAGCTGACGCCGGAGGTGATGATGCCGAAGGAGGGGTCTCTCATCTCGATGCGATTGACTTCCACTGTTTCAGAGAAATCGGCCAACTGTTTGTCCCGCTCTTCGATGAAGAGCCGCCGCGTTCTGGCATAGGCAGGGATCATGACGTATTTTTTGGCGTCCTTTTTGTAGGGTTGGACGACACGCGCTACCGGCTCGCCCAGTTCGACCAGGCTCTGGGAATGAGCGATGCGGGTGGTGATGCGCAGCAGCACCGGCGTATCGAAGCGTTCCGACATGTCCAGGGCCAGTTTGACCATGTCCTTGGCTTCCTGGGCGTCAGATGGTTCCAGCATGGGGATTTTGGCGAAGGGCGCATAGTTGCGGTTATCCTGCTCGTTCTGGGAGGAGTGCATGCCCGGGTCGTCGGCGGAAACAAGGACAAGGCCGCCGCGCACGCCCGTATAAGCCGCCGTGAAGAGGGGATCGGCTGCGACGTTGACACCGACGTGCTTCATCGTCACGATGGTCCGCGCGCCGGCGATGGCGGCGCCGATGCCGACCTCCAGGGCCACCTTCTCGTTGGGGGACCACTGGCAGTAGATTTCCGAATACTTGGCGATGTTTTCAAGGATCTCCGTGCTGGGCGTGCCGGGGTAGGCCGCCGCTACGGTCACGCCGTATTCATAGGCGCCGCGAGCGATGGCTTCATTGCCGGTCAAGAGCGTCTTCAAACGATAGTCCCCCTTTTGTCTCTGCTTTTTGTCTAATCCCTCGGACGCCGGTCGAGGATGCGCTTGGCTTTGCCGGGGCTCCGCTCCAGAGAGCGAGGCTCGACGAGGCGCACCTTGGCGCTGACGGAAAGGACGCTTTTCAGCCGCTCCCGGATGGCGGCGGTCTTCGCCTCCAGTTCGCGGTAATTGTCGACGAGCCGCTCTTCGGCCATCTCGACCTGGACTTCCAGTGTGTCGAGATAGCCTTGGCGGTCGACGACCAACAGGTAGTGAGGCGCCACGCCTTCGATCTCCATGAGTACGCTCTCGATCTGGGACGGAAAGACGTTGACGCCCCGGATGATCAGCATATCGTCGGTGCGACCGGTGACGCGGCGCATGCGCGCCAGCGTCCGCCCGCAGGCACAAGGGCTCCGGTCGATGCAGCTGATGTCCTTGGTGCGGTAGCGGATGATGGGGAACCCTTCCTTGGTCAAGGTGGTGAAGACCAGTTCTCCTTCGCAACCTTCCTCGACGGGCTCGCCCGTCTCCGGGTCGATGACCTCGGCCAGGAAGTGGTCTTCGAGAATATGCAGTCCCGCTGTATGTAAGCACTCGCCGGCCACGCCAGGACCGCCCAATTCAGTCAGGCCGTAGTTGTCAGTAGCGCAGATGCCCCAGGCCTTTTGAATCTCCCGGCGCATCCCCTCTGACCAGGGCTCCGAACCGAAGAGGCCGACGCGCAGCGACAGACTCGCCGGGTCGATGCCCATGGCCCGCGCCTCTTCGGCCAGGTGGAGGGCGTAACTGGGCGTGCAAACGAGCACGGTCGTGGCAAAGTCCTGCATGAGCATGATCTGGCGCCGCGTGTTGCCGCCCGAAGCAGGCACGATGGTGCAGCCCACTTTTTCCAGCCCGTAATGGAGGCCGAAGCCACCGGTGAAGAGGCCGTAGGTGAAGGCGATCTGAGCCACGTCCTCACTCGTCACGCCGGCCATGACGGCGATGCGGGCCACCTGTTCGGTCCAGCGTTCCAAGTCGCTGCGGGTGTAGCCGCCGACGATCGGCTTGCCCGTCGTGCCGGAAGAGGCGTGCAAGCGGATCAGGTCCTGCTTGGGGACGGCGAAAAGGCCGAAGGGGTATTGATCGCGCAGGTCTGTCTTGGTCGTGAAGGGAAACTTCCTGATGTCCTCCAGCGTCTTCAGGTCTTCGGGACGCACCCCGGCTTGATCAAAACGCTGCCGGTAAAAGGGAACCTGGCTGTAGACCCGTTGCAGTGTCTCTTGCAGGCGCGTCAGCTGCAGCCGGCGGAGAGACTCCCGGTCGATGCACTCCATCTCACGATTCCAGATCACGCGGCCACCCCCTCACCGGAGCGAATCATCGCTGCTTTTAGAGCTGCCTGTAGAGATGTGCATTGGCCTCTGCCTGTGTTTTGGTCAAATTGCACCGAATGAGGGCCTCCAGATAGAATAAAAGGGACAACCAAAGAGCCGGATCCCCTCCCTGCCCTGCCGGCAGAGGGACCGGCGCTTCGACTGTCCGCCAAAAGGTCACAGAAAGACCCTGCTGTCCGCCCTGTTCCGCCTTCTTGCAAAAGGGCGACAGCAACCCCATTCATGCGCCATTGCCGCATTGCCTTCCATCCTCCCGTTCTGCTGCAATCCATTGTTGCATCCATCAGGCTTCTCGCCTGCCCGGCATACCATCGAACCGTTCATGGAACGTCGTTCTGTCGACAAGAAACTTGAGACAAAAAACTTGAATGGATCATATTCGTGACCGATTGGAGAATTCCTCTCTCATCGAAAAATCTGAAGAGACAAGGCCCCCTGCTGCGCACTCTGAGAGGAGACAAGGCCCATGCCGGGCGCACTAAAAAAGCGCCCCTTGACAACAGCCAAGGGACGCTTTTGCAGGTTATGTTCGATCAGCCAGGAATGATGGCGTCTACGGGGCACTTGTCGGCGCAAACGCCGCAGTCCACGCAGTCACTGGTGATGGAGTACTTTTTGCCTTCGACGATGGCGCCAACGCAGCAGCCGTCCATGCAAGCGCCGCAAGCGGTGCAAGCATCGGTGATTTTGTAAGCCATTGTTCTTTTCACCTGCCTTCCTAAATCCCTATAGTGTTCATCTAGAAACACACCACACCCAGCGAGAATAATTCTGCCTTAACCCTCGCTGATAGCGCCGGCTGGGCAAGTGTCAGCACAAGTTCCGCAGTCGATGCAGGCATCTGTGATGGAATAGACATCGCCTTTGATGATTGCATTCACGGGGCACGCATCTTCGCAAGCGCCGCAAGCGACGCAAGCGTCAGAGATTTTATAGACCACCCTAAGTTCACCCCCTAAAGTGTATCGGGTTCACTTCCAACACTTTTACCATATCACGGATATGATCTGGCTTCAATCACTATTTTTGCGAATTGTTTCAGGTTTGTCCCTTATTGCTCCTTCAACCGCCGCCGCGCTTGCGCTATAGCTTCCTTAACCGCTTCCGGCGCCGGGCCGCCGGGAACCTTGCGGTCGGACACGCAGCGCTCCACCTGAATGGCCTCGTAAATGTCCTCGCCGAAGGCGTCGGAACAGGCGCGGAAGTCGTCAAAAGCGAGGTCGTCGAAGGCCAGGCCCTTTTGGACGCAGAGCAGCACCATCTTGCCGACGATCTCATGGGCTTCCCGGAAGGAAACGCCCTTCTTGGCCAGGTAGTCGGCCACATCGGTGGCGTTGGTGAAGCCGCCCCGGGCCCCCTTTTTCATCGTTTCCCGTCGGACGCGCATGGTGGCGATCATGGGTATGAAGACGGTCAGGCAGCCTTTGACGGTGTCGACGGCGTCGAAGAGGCTCTCTTTGTCCTCCTGCATATCCTTGTTGTAGGCCAGCGGCAGGGACTTCATCACCGTGAGCAGAGCCATCAGGTCGCCATAGACGCGGCCTGTCTTGCCGCGGATGAGTTCGGCCACGTCGGGGTTTTTCTTTTGGGGCATCATGGAGCTGCCGGTGGAGTAGGCGTCATCGAGCTCAATGAAAGAGAACTCCTGGCTGCTCCAGAGGATGATCTCTTCGCAAAAGCGCGAGAGGTGCATCATGATCAGGGAGGCGGCAGCGCAGAACTCGATCGCAAAATCGCGGTCCGACACGCCGTCGAGGCTGTTTTCTGTGATGCCGTCGAAGCCGAGCTCTTTTGCGACGGCCATGCGATCCAAGGGAAAGGTGGTGCCGGCCAAGGCGCCGGAGCCCAGGGGCGAGCGGTTGAGACGGCGGGCACAGTCGGCCAGCCGGTCGCGGTCGCGGTCAAACATCTGCACGTAGGCCAGCAGGTGGTGCGCCAGGGTGATCGGCTGGGCCTTTTGCAGGTGCGTGTAGCCGGGCATGATCGTGTCCAGGTTCGCCTCAGCCGTGTCGAGCAGGGTGGTGATCAGGTCAGCCAGCAGCGCACGCGTCTCGGCGATCTCGTCGCGCAGGTAGAGGCGGATGTCCAGGGCCACCTGGTCGTTGCGGCTTCGGGCGGTGTGCAGCTTCTTGCCGATGTCACCGATGCGCTCGGTCAGGATCTTCTCGATGTTCATGTGAATGTCTTCGGCAGCCACGTCGAATTCGATGCGCCCGGCTTCGATGTCGGTCAGGATGCCCTCCAGGCCGGCAATGATTGTCTGGGCGTCACTCTCGGCGATGATGCCCTGTTGGCCGAGCATGCGAGCATGGGCCATGGAACCGCGGATATCCTGCTTATACAGTCGCTGATCGAAAGAGATAGACGAATGGAAATCCTCGACGACCTTGTCGGTTCCTTTTTGGAAACGGCCGCCCCACAGTTTTTTGGACACTTGCGCTGCCTCCTCGTCAATTGCCAACCGGAAGAAGTTCTCCGGCAGAATGCTCGAAAAATATGTGGGAAATGGGCGCTCCAGCGCTTTTGTAATGGAACTTTTTTGCCCACTTCGCTGTCTAATAAGTATACTTCAGAAACGAAGCGAGGTGAAGCCGATGAAATCCTGTACGAATGAATCGAGAATGACCTCCCACGAATGGGATTTGATCTCCCTGTTGATCGTGGTTCTCGTAGCAGCAGGGTTAGCGGCTTTCACCCATGCATAAAGGGTGACCTGCGAAAGTCGCAGACCCCGACAGTCTTACATATCTGTGCGAAGGGCGCGTAAATCACCGTTTCATAGGGCGTTTTGACGAATGAAGGTTCTGTATCCAGCCCGGGTGTTCAACATCCGGGTTTTTTGCCGCGCTTCTAGACCCGCCTCACTTCACAATTCCCTTCACAAATCATTCCGCGACTCATCTCTCCTTCCTCTTTTCCCTTTCTCTTGGTTTGTTCTTCTTTTTTGTATTGATTTTAGTTCAGGGAGGGGTAAAATCAAGGTGGAGGTGGTTCCCGTGATCACGGTGACCGAGAAAGGGCGTCAGAAGCTCATCGAGCTCCTGGAGGAAAGCAAAGCAAAATACGTCCGGATTTTTGCCCTCAGCCGGGAACACTCGGCCTATGACCTAGGCCTTGAATTCGAAACCAAACGCGGCGATGTCGTCATCGAAGCGGCAGGGATCCCTTTTGTGGCTGATGACATGAGCAAGGATTATCTTCGAGGGCTGCGCATCGATTACGATGACAGCGATGAAGATCCCGGTTTTCTTGCTACATCCAGTTGCAACTCGACCTGCAGCTCCTGCAACAGCCAGTGCGATCTGTGATTCATCGCGCGCGAGAGGCCCTTGACCGCTCAGTCAAGGGCCCTTTTTTCAGAGGGGCCGTTCTCTTCCTCCGCTCTTAGACAACAATGATTCGCACGCTATACTTCTCCGGGAGAATTCTCCCGCTATGCTTCTTCCGGATAATTCTCCCGCTATGCTTCTTCGAGAGAGTTCTTCCGCTATACTTCTTCGAGAGAAAAGGTATCCGAAAACCACTCCACCGAATCGATCAGCTGGCCTACTTGTTGGGGATGCGCTTCGGTAAGCTTTTGCAGCTGGTTGTACAGGGGTTGGCCGATTTCCGCCAGCAGTTTCTCCCCTTGCGGCGAGAGGGCGATCACCCACTCGCGCTGGTCGACGGGGCTCTGGGTGCGCGTGATCAGCTCCCGCTTCTCCAGATCTTTCAGGGCCGTCGACAGCGCCCCCTGGGTCAGGTGAAACTGCTTGCGCATCTCTTTCTGAAGGGCAAGACCGCGATAATTGATGTGGTTCATGATCTGCAACTGGGTAAAGGTCAGGTCGGTCCGCTGGCTGATCCGCGAGACGGTGCTCATGGCGCACTCATAAAAGGATTGCAACGTCCGGAAAAAGTCGCGCCCCGCAAGGGATGTTTCCGCTCTAGGTGTCGCGTCGGAGCCCACAGGCTTGGCATCGTTCTCCTGCCAGTCTAGTTGCTTTGCATCGTCCTTACTGGCATTCATTGTTTCCGCATCCATTTCTCTTTTCCACCCTGTTCTTATAATGATCCTTCCTTAACGGTTCTGTACCATCCGGTCTGCCATCTTTCTCACTCGGCGATCAGCTTTTTGAACTCCGGCAACGCCTTGACATGGCGGAAGTCTTCTTCGATCTTTTCTCTCGCTGTCACCTTGCAGTAGGGCATGATCGCAATCGCTTTCGCCAGGTTGTCCAGGCATGCGCTGGTGTTTCCCTTGGCGTCATAGATGGCCGCCATGCCGAAGTATGTCCAGGCGTTATCTGGGTCATAGGTCAGCGAGCGCTCGAACCAAACGAGGGCTTCATCGAAACGGCCGTGATATTTTAAGGCGAGGCCCCGGTTATAGTAAGCGAAGCCGTAATCGGATCGAATGGCGATGGCGCGATCGAGCAGTCGCAACGCCTCATCGAGGTCGCCCATGAAGGCCACGGCGATACCCTTCCCCGTGTAAGCCTGATAGCAGTTGGGGTCAAGGGCCAGCGCTTGATCGTACAGGGAGATGGCTTTTTTCAGCCGATTCGGTCCATTTTCCACATCGAAGGCGTAGTAACCCTTTTCGTACAATTCGAACGCTTTTCTCCGGTTCTCCTCGGAGACCGGAGAGGCTGCCGGCGTTTGATCGTCCGGCGATGCGGTCCTTTCCGTCGCCAATGGGGCGGGTGCAGCTGTTACAGGCGACGTTGCTGGCGCTGATGATCCTGAAGCAGTCGGCTCGGCGCCGGCCTTTGAACGGGCAGGCGAATTTGGCGGCGCCGCCGGGCGAGCGCTGCAACCGCTCATCAAAAGCACGGCAATGACGCCGACGGCGATGAAACGATGCCAAGGCGGTAAACGATGACGAAGAGGTTGCGCCGTCGCTGAAGGCGTGAAAAAACGGTTGCCTATCAAAGGTGTCACCCCGGACGAAAGTAGTTACGTTTAATCTATTCGCCAGCATTCCAGGATTCCGTTCCTTTCTCCATAGAAAAATATTTCTACGTTGAAATTCCTGCATCATCGACCCATGACTAGACGGTTGCCCGTCTCCGCCAGAGGAATCTCCACAGGCGTTAATTCCCGGAGAACTTCCGGTACTCGTTATCAAGCAATGCCTTTGGCGTAATTCTTCAAATTTTTAGCCGCATTATGATCCCGGTCATGGTGGACGCCACAGCTTGGGCAATCCCATTCCCGAACCGAAAGGGGCAATTCTTCCCGGACATAACCACAGGCGGAGCAAGTCTTGCTGCTTGGAACCCACGGACATTCAGATCCTCCATCACGATTTCCGACTTGGTTTTCGCCAGATTCGTGGTGAGCTTATGCAAAAAGTCCTGCCGGATGTTGCGAATTCGCCGATGCAAACGGGCCAAGGCCAAGGCGCTTTTCTTTCTATTGGTGGAGCCTTTGGGCCAGCAGAATTCGTTGGGCGACGTTGGGCTTTAACTCATACCGATAAGCCCGGTTAATCTTCACACTGCATCGCTTCCATCGCTTTTTTCGCTTTATTGGCCGCCGATCTTCGTCCATATAACCGAGCGCAAAAAGAAGTCAGCACTTCGATCATATCTTGAACCAAGTCGTCCTTTAGCTCCGATTGATCTACGACCACTATCCGCCGTCCCTGGGCGACCAAAGCCGACTCCACATATTCAAAGCCAAACCGCATCAAGCGATCCCGATGTTCCACCACAATCACCTTAACCTTTGGGTCAGCCAATAGTTTCATAAGCTTAGGACGGCGGCCATTTAATCCAGAACCGATCTCCGTAACCGCCTCTCCCACATCCCATCCCTGTTCATTGGCATAAGTCAAAAGGCGTGAAACCTGCCTGTCCAGGTCGCTTTTCTGGTCTGCGCTGGATACTCTTGCATACAAGGCCACTTTCCCTTCGTGTTTCCCTCCTTCTTGAATAAGAATCGTCCCTGTCGGCATTTGTACTGCCGGCACAGGCAACTTTCCAGCCTTGAACCATTGCCAGGCGGTTCGATAGGTAATCCCATTCTTCTTTGCCCATTCACTAAGCTTCATAAAAATATTATATCACATAATTGAATATTTTTCTATAGTTTAATGAACAGTTTTTATCCCTTTTTCCAACAGTTCCTCGCTAAATCTTTTTTACTGCCCTTATTCTTCCCTCGGAGGTCGGCCAATGGAGCTTAACCAGTGGAGGCCATCCGAGTTGGGCAATGCTGAAGAAGGCTGAAGAACGCAAGTTAGCCCAAGCGAAGCGGCTTGGGCACCGGGCTTGTTCACAAGGTACATCCTTTTCGGGCTTCTGGATGGCTGCTGATTGGAAGCATATCGTCAGGGTTCTGTTTTTATGGTATCTTATTGACTATTAAACAATCACGCCGTAAACAGAAAGTCGGCGGCACACGGGAGAGTTGACGATGCAGGAATTGAAAGACCGCATTCTAGCCGAGGGAGAAGTGATCGGCACCCATATCCTCAAGGTGGACACCTTTTTGAATCACCAGATCGACCCGGCCTTTATCCTTCGAATGGGCAAGGAACTGGCGGATCGTTTTGCCGGTGCAGGCATCACGCGGGTGCTCACGGTGGAAGCATCCGGGATCGCCGTCGCCTCGGCAGTGGCGCTTTCCCTCAATGTGCCGGTCGTCTTTGCGAAGAAGAAGCAGGCCAGCACTCAGAGCGATGTGTACACATCGCAAATCTATTCCTTCACGCGGCAGGAATCGGTGAACATCACCGTGTCCAAGAAATTCCTGCCGGCAGATGATGTTGTCTTGATCGTTGATGATTTTCTCGCCCACGGCGAGGCCTTGAAGGGTCTTGTCGATATTGTCCGCCAGTCTGGCGCAGGCTTGGCCGGAGCTGGCATCGTCATCGAAAAACTTTTTCAGCGTGGTGGCGCCGCGTTGCGGGCTGAAGGTATGCGCATCGAAACCTTGGCGGCTATCGAACGGATGGAGCCGGGGAAAATCGTTTTCGCCTGAACGTTACACGAATCGTTGCTGAACATCGTCGTTGCTTGTTTTCGGTTACATGGTTTTGTGGGTTTGCATGGGGTTACATAAGATAACCGGTTAGCGGATTTCGGTGGAGGCTTCGCTTTTGAAATTTAATAAGGTTGCCTATTGCCCCAAAGGAAGAGAAAGGCATCTAATTTTACCACACTCGTCTTGTTGAAATCTGTCGATATTTGTAAGTAGCTTTATTTCATTCTCACTGTAGGGCTTTCGCGCTCATTCCAAGGCACGACTAGATAGAATGCATTTTTACACTCCTGTTATAAATGGCTTGCTGGTAACCGCGCAAACAGATACACTAAAATAAACAACCTGCTATGATGCGAATCTATGGAGGTCTGCCCATGACAGGCATTACCGTCGAACTTGTCCCCCGCTCCGAAGAGGCGCTCATCTCCGAACTCGAGATGATTCAGCAAGAGTTCCCGCAGGTCATGGGGATCAACATACCTGATTTGTTGCGCTTTCCGTTGCGCAGTTGGGATGCCTGCACTTGTGCCAAGCGCTATTTTGCAACAGCCATCCCCCACATCCGGGCCATTGATCTGAATCCGGATGCGCCTCTGCAGATGGCGGAACAACTGCAACAAAATGGGATTGCGGAGGTTCTTATCGTGACGGGCGATCCGCCCCAGGATATGTCCCGCAAGGTGTATCCCACGACAAGCATTGACGTGATCCGCCGGTTCAAGCGGGAGCTCCCTGACATGAAAGTCTATGCCGCCATCGATCCCTACCGGAATAGTTTGCGGAAGGAATACGACTACATTAAACGTAAGATCGATGCCGGCGCGGACGGATTTTTTACACAGCCGTTCTTTGATTTACGTTTTATGGAGATCTATGGTGAGATGCTTGAGGGACAACAGGTTTTTTGGGGCATTTCTCCGGTGACGACGGAGAAGTCGGCCTGCTACTGGGAAACGAAAAACCATGTCCTTTTTCCCGCAGATTTTGAACCGACTTTGGAATGGAACATTCGCTTTGCCCGAAAGGTGCTGGACTTTGTTGCGCAATCTAAGGCGAACATGTACTTCATGCCGATCCGCACCGACTTGCGCGCCTATTTGCGAGGGATTTTCTGCAATCCCTAAATACCCAGCTCTATCACCTATCGTCCACCCTTCACCACAGCGCCATCGGTTCCGTGTTCACTTCCCCACCGCCCCGGACCAGGTATAGTCCTTGGCTCACAAGCACTCAACGTTTTTCATACTCGAAATCTTAATCTTTTAACATATTAAAAAGCTATCCTGAAATACCTATCTAAAATACCTATCTGACCCATAAATATTTGGATAATTTTACATCTGCGAAAGGAGCGCGCGCTGTGGACATCCCCTTTGAGAACCTTTCAGGTATCATCAAAGCCATCAGTCGCATCTTGCCCTGGGATGTCTCCATCGCCATTTCCGAACATAACCGTTTTGTCTATTACCAGCCCAGTTCCTCTGTCGACTTGAAGATCAAGCCGGGCGATCTCCTCAAAGAGGGCAGTGTGACGATGCAGGCCCTTCATTCGGGCGGTCCCATCTCCATGTACATGGAAGAGGATCTCTACGGCGTGCCCTATTTCGCCATCAGCACCCCGCTGCTTGAACTGGGCTTGGAGAGGTCTTGCCTGACAGCGGTGATTCCGCCCTTTTTGGCCAATGAGATCGTCAAACTGCCGCGCCACAAGTTTCTCATCGGCAAGAGTGATGAGAAGTGGATCCCCATCCCCCTCAAAGAGATCGCCTATATTGACTCGGAAAACGGGCGAACCCGCATCTTCACCGAAGACGACCAATACATCAACAAGCACACCCTCTTTGAACTGGAGTGGATGCTGCCGCGCAATCAGTACGTCCGTTGCCACCGGGCCTATATCGTCAACGTCGACAAGATCACCGAGATCCTGCCCGATTTTCACTCCACCTTCCTGCTTTCCATTAAGACAAAAGGCAAGACCCAGATCCCCGTCAGTCAGCGGTATGCCAGTCACCTTCGCCGGCTCATGGGCTTTTAAGTCCCGATTCCGAGGATGTTCTCTCGTTCATCATCCTTTTTTCTCGTTTGATCGAAAAGGGCTGAAAAGCGCAAACTTTTTATGATACCCTACGCTGTGTTTCTGTCTTTTTGTAGTACATGTATTAGGGGGATTTTAAATGCTTTCCCAACGCTTGCGCAATGCCGCCCTGAGAGAACGCATCGTAACTGCAGAAGAAGCAGCGTCCTGGATTGAGGACGGGATGACCCTCGGCTTTAGCGGATTTACCGCTGCCGGCGACGTCAAGGTGATTCCCCTGGCTTTGGTCGAGCGTGTGAAAAAGATAGGAAAGCCGTTCAAAGTCAACGTCTACACCGGCGCTTCCATCAGCGCTCATATCGACGGCATCCTGGCTGAATCAGGCATCGTCCACCGCCGGCTGCCCTACCAGTCAGAAAAGCGGATGCGTGCCGCTCTCAACAACGGCGATGTCTGCTACGTAGACCAGCACCTCTCCCATACGGCGGAACTGCTCCGTTCCGGCGCCATCCCGCCCGTCGACGTGGCCCTTATTGAAGCGGTCGCCATCACCGAAGAGGGACACCTCATCCCGAGCACCTCTGTGGGCAACACCCACATCTTCGTCGCCCAGGCCAAAGAGGTCATCGTCGAGTTGAACGTCGCTCAACCCCTGGCCCTGGAAGGGATTCATGACATTTACGATCCCGGTTACCAAGGGCACCGCCAACCGATCCCTCTCACCCAGGTGGGCCAGCGCATCGGCATGACGGCGATTCCTGTTGACCCGGCCAAGATCCGCGGCATCGTCATCACCAACCAGGCTGATGTCAACTCAGCCATCGCCCCGCCCGATGATGAGACGGAACGGATGGCCCAGCACCTCTTGAACTTCCTCAAGGACGAAGTATCTGCTGGACGCCTCGGTCCGAACCTGGCACCGCTGCAATCGGGTGTCGGCTCCATCGCCAACGCCGTCTTCGCCGGCTTCCTCAACTCCGATTTTTCCGATCTTGAGATCTACTCGGAGGTCCTGCAGGATTCGGTCTTCCAATTGCTCGACGCCAACAAGGTCAAGATGGCTTCCGGTTGCTCCTTCACCCTCTCGCCGGAGACTCACAAGCATGTCATGGCAAACCTGGACAAGTACCGCGACAAGCTGGTGTTGCGCCCGCAGGAGATATCGAACAATCCCGGCCTGATCCGACGCCTCGGCCTGATCGCTATCAACACGGCGCTGGAAGTGGATATCTATGGCCATGTCAACTCGACCCACGTCTTGGGTACCCAGATGATGAACGGCATCGGCGGCTCCGGCGACTTCGCCCGCAACGCCCGCCTCACCTTCTTCTGCACCAAGTCCTACGCCAAAAAGGGCAGGATCTCCAGCATCGTGCCGATGTGCTCCCATGTGGACCATACGGAACACGACGTGGACATCATCGTCACCGAACAGGGCCTGGCTGACCTGCGCGGCCTCTCCCCCCGGGAGCGGGCCAAGCGGATCATCGAGAATTGCGCCCATCCCGCCTACCGCCCCCTGCTGCGGGCCTACTATGAGGAAGCCGTCGCCCTTGGCGGCCACACACCGCACGTCATCGAAAAGGCCCACTCTTTCCATGCCCGGTACATGCAGACGGGGTCGATGATGGAGTAGTCTAGATTACTAAATGTAGTGTTGTTTGCGATTTAATGTTGTTACAGCTAAGGTATAACGTCCAGAAATAGACGATGTTAATTGTCCGAAACTTGACGGCTTCACTGTCAAGGCAACACATACCGGATCGATGCTGCGATCCCGCCGTCACCGCCTTTCGGAGGGTCTCATACAGACCGTCGCCTGTCAAGGGCAAGGGCTGCGCCCCGCCTTCGGCGTCCCTTGACAGACGCCAGTCTGTATGGAGGACGATCCATTAGGCGGTTGACGTCGGGGTGTGCGATTCGGGCCACGTTCGCGAGAACACCAGGGCAGGAAAAAAGGGAGAATCAGTTCAATTCTCCCTGGACCACCAGCTTTACCATATGATCATCAATGATGCGGCGGCCGTTTTGTGCGCCATAGAGCAGGCAATGGGTGCAGACCTTGTTGATCAGGCGGGCGGCGCCGCTGGAGAAGCGATAAATCTCATAGATCGCCCCATCGGAAAAGATATCGTGGACGGCGCCGGCATAAGCAAGGTGCCGTTTTACATACTCCCCGACTTGCGCCCGATCGTAGTGCATCAACCGGCACTGGAGATCGATCCGTTGCCGGATTGCCGCATAGGCCTGGAGCTGCAGCTTTTCTTCCAACTCGCTCTGCCCGACGAGAATCAACGCCATGGGGCTCTGGGCGTCCATCTTGAAGTTCAGGAGAAAGCGGACTTCTTCGAGCATCTCCCGGTCCAGCAGGTGGGCTTCGTCGACAATCACCACGATCTGCAAGCGGTGGATCCCCCGCATCAGTTCCACTTCCCGGTGAAGTTGCCGTTTTGCGTCACCGCGATAGAACTTCGATTCCGCCCCCAACTGTTCGAGCAAGCCTTTGTAGAAATGGCGGGGCGTCAGTTTGGAATCGGCCAGGTACATGACGTGAAAGCGCGCGGAATCGAGCATGTCCTTGAATCACCGCGGGGTACCAAGAGGATGCTATTTACACCAAGTCCTTACTTGGTATCACCGCGATGGAAAAAGTGGCGAATGGTGGTGGTCTTGCCGGTGCCGCAGTCGCCTGTCACGACGGCAAACAGTTGGCGGCTGGCTGCATACTCGAGCCGCCCCAAGGTCTCTTCCAGCATGATCGACGAATACAGTTGCTCCGTCGGAATGTCCCGCGCAAAGGGCGTTTGGGTGAAGCCATAAAAGGATTCAAACACCCTTGTTCCCTTCCTTTCTCACCGTTCGGTAGGAAACAACCGGGGCCTGTCGCGCTTTTCGTTGCTCCTTTTGTTGGGTTGCCGCGGCGAGCAACCGCGATGAGTCGGCGCTCTGCGGGCTGAGGCGCTCCGGCAGTTTCGGCCGTGGGCCGGTGCGCTCGCCAATGACGAGTTGCCGCGCTTTCCACGGCGCATGGTCGGCGTATTCGATGGTCAATTCGGCGATATCGGCCGGATCGTAGATGACATCGACCGTACAGCCGATGAAGGAAAGTCCCACCTCATACTTTCTTCCCTCGAAACTGATGCAGCCGGACTTGTCCACCTTGCGCGATTCGCAATGAAGGAAAGCGTTGGCGACCACATCAGGGTCCAAGAATTTGACCGCCTTTTTATCGCTGCGATAGGCCGTGTCCGGGCTGACGTTCCCCGCCAATGCCGAATGGGGCTTGTTCTGGTAACATTCGTCCAGCCAAACCCAAAAGAGCTGATTGAGCCTGTCCAATGTGTGGGGCTTCTCCAAGGCGGCTTCCTGCAAAAAGGCGTCCACCGTTCGGTTGAAGCGCTCCACCTTGCCGGTGGACTCCGGCGAATAGGGCTTGGCAAACAACAAGCGGATGCCCATTTTGGCGCAGGCGCGATGCATCCACTTGGTGCGGTACTGTTTCCCATTGTCAAAGAACACCGCTTCCGGCGCCCCATACTTGAGGATGGCTTGGCGGAAACAATCCTCCACGATCACCTGGTCCAATGTCGGATAGAACTGCCCATGCAGAACGAAACGGGTGGCGTCATCGAAGAAGGTGACCAAGTAGACTTGTTTCTTCGCCCCGTCGGGGCCGATCGGCAGGTAAGGGCCGTATTTGATGTCCGAATGCCAAAGCTGGTTGCGGTGCTTTTGCTGGAACCGCCGCGCCGCCACACCGGTGTTGGCGTACAGTTGCATGTGCCGGGTGCTGTAGCCGCGCTCGGCCAGTTTCTCCTGCAGGGTGCTTCGTTTGAGCTTGCCCGGCTCTGCCTTGCCTTCCCATTCAAGGATCTGGATGATCTGCGCGATGCTGCGCCGGGGAACCTCTCGCCGCAACAAAATGGCTTCTTCCAGAGATTTGAATTCGCCACCGGCCGGACAACCCTGGCCAGCCAACCGCAGGCGTCGCCCACATACCGCCAGATCCGTTGGAGCGCGGACTCGGGAAGGCCGGATCGTCCTTCCGCAGAAGCAATGCCAAACCGCATCGCAATAGACAGCAGGCATCCCAAAAAGTGATTGACCATCGCCAGAAACCATCCCCGCCACCGGACAAGGGTGGATTCGTCTGCCGGCACGGTCAACGCCGCATCTCCGGTAATCACCGTTTCGATGCTCTTGCTACTGTATCGTTTGTACGGAACCAGGATGTCTGGAAGCTCATGATGAATCCGCTTGCATACAGCGCATCGACACCGCCGGATAATCAAGGTGATGCGTTCTCCCGTGTCTTGATAGCACTTCCTTCGACGGCTTCCGATCCCGTTCAGTGCTCCATTACAACAGGGACAGGGATCTGCTCCGCGCTCCTTACAAAAAACACCCGTTTCGGGGTGTTCAACCAACGTAAAGTCTGCTACAATAATCATGCTTTTTTGTGTGGACGCCCTTGGTGCTACTTGCAGGTAGTACCTTGACAGGGGCGTCTTTTTCCTTTCAATTTCATTGGTTATGGTCATTATATCCAGCAACTCTCGGTCAGGCAATCCCAGCAGCTTTTGGGCATTTTAGGCCAGCGTAAACACAACACCCCTAAAGTGCTCCACCGACGAATTTAATTTAAGCTCAATCGCTGTTATAGTTTAGAATTGCAATGTCGACCTTCTGGCGGGAGCGTAAACCGCGTAAAATCGATCCCGGCTTGCGTGGCTGCGCGTCGTAGTTCCTGAGTGTCAAATCGTCGAGGCAAGACACGGCGAATGGTGTCATCCGTTTGTTGGTTGATCAGGATGACCACATCGGAAAACAGTTGCATAAACGCTGCCGCTGTCGGTAATTTGGATAAGCGGTTTCCGGTGAGTCGGATCGGCTTCGTCTCTCCGGTCATGTTTTGACGAATCCTCCGCTCCAGCAAGCTGTAGATCAACAAGCCAAGCCGCACATAACTGGATAAACAGCAGGGATCATCGGGGAGTTCTCCCTTCAAAAAAAGTAACCGCAGTGCTACAACACCCTGGAATACCGCTATAATGCGGGGTAAATTGGCTTACGTGCTCATCGAAAACAGGACCAAGGGTGAAAGGGTGGGATTGCCTATCGAAGCAATGGTATAAACAAAGTGTTTTTTTCCATAAACGTGCGTAAGATAAATGCAACTATCAACTGGATAATTTAAACATTTAAAGAGGAGATTGGTATTACCCTTAAGTCGGTTAACCGTAAGAGGCCGCTCATTTGCTTGGCATTATTTGGATTGCATAGGTTCTGCCGAAGATGGGTATTGAAGACGAGATCGATGAACATGCGGTCACAAAAGGGCTAGATGACGCTTTGCTGTAGGTGACACGACCCGTGGGCAGTGAGCAATAAAAAAGGAATTGCTGCCAGGCAAAATGATGAACCCATGAATGGCTACCGCCAGTGGCGGTTGTTCTACCCTAAGAACGAACCGCCGCTGTCGGTAATTCAAATGCGAAGGCTCACCACCATTGACAGTAAACACGTTTCCGTCAATGAGGGTGGGCAGCTACACGATGGTCTTCGTAGGTTTTCATTTGATAATTTGAATGTTATTAATAAAGCCTTTTTCGGGAACAAATAGAGGTGTTTGTTTGAGAGTATCAGTATCGTACTCGTACAGTCCGCGTTTCTCATCAATAGTAGAGATAGCATATATTTTCTTTCCGTCAGCAGAGTAATTTGCGTCTCCAACCTGTAGCCTTGCAGACTCCCACGGTTTTTTTGATACTTTTTTGGATGTAAAATTATAACAAAAAACCATTGATGGGGTTGTGGAATCATTGTATTTCCTGTCGCATAAAGCAACAAGGTTATTACCATCAGTCATAAGTGTCCGAACCCATAAATGCTCATCAAACAATTTTACGGTATTAGTAAAATCGTAGTCAGTTTGAAAAACAGTATGTAACGGCATGACGAAATTATCTTGACCAGCAGGACCATCTTGATGCATAACATTATAACGTGCTTCCTTCATCGAATAAGTAGCTATAAACACTTTTTTATTTATACTGTCGACTACCATAGCTTCAATATTTGTATCTTCGTCACCCCAATAAGATATTTCATTTGTTTTTTTATCTATAGAGCCGAGTTTTATTACCTGACTTCCTTTTGGGCGTGCGGCGAAAAAAATCTTCTGCTGTGTTGGGATAATATACCTGAATCAGTGACAGGATAAAAAGTAAATAGTCGAAATTCAGCGCATTTCCCCGTATAATAGAGATAAACGAGTTTAATCGGAGTGATTTAAACTCACCGACGGGGTGAATGCATGACCATGAAGAAGTTCATTATCGAGCAATCGAATGAGGAGCTTACACCGGTAACTGGATTGGCGCTCGTGGGCGCCTTGTTAAGAAAGACTTCATTGAAATTGCGATTGGATAAGTTCACTGTGCCCACTTGTTTGACACCAGATATAAGCCACGGAACTGTTGCTCTGAGCTACCTGGGCCTTCTCTGTCAGGGAAAGAATGACTTCGATGCGATTGAGCTGGCTCGTGGAGATGACTTTTTTCGATACGCCATGGGCGTCGACATCGTACCCTCCAGTCCCACGTTACGACAACGATTTGAAAAGGTTGTTGAGACGGATTTGAAATGGAACGACATCATTATGGAAGAATCTGCTCGTCTCATCAAAAAAGCAAAAGCTCCCCTGACACCTGTTCGGGTCGGCGCTACAGACTATCTGACGGTAGACGTAGATGTGACGCCATTGGATAATTCCGGTTCCAAAAAAGAGGGGGTGACGCGCACCTACAAAGGTCATGATGGCTTTGCGCCCATACTGGCCTACCTCGGTCAGGAAGGCTACTGCATAAACGTTGAGCTGCGTCCGGGCAAAGATCATAGCCAGAAAGGAACGCCCCAGTTCTTAACAAAGAGCATCAATTACGCACGCCAGTGCGGAGCTGAGAAGCTTCTGGTACGCATGGATTCCGGCTTTGACAGCGTCGATAACATACGTGTCCTCCGCGCAGAGAATGTTGACTACATAATCAAACGCAACCTTCGCCAAGAAACTCCCGAAATGTGGAGGGACATCGCCCTTAAAAATGGGCAGGCCCGAATTGTTCGGGAAGGAAAAGTGGAGTATATGGGCAGTGTAATGTGGAAGGTCGGCAATATGGAACAACGTGAACGGGTGGTTTTCCATGTCGTGGAACGAACCATCTTGTCCAATGGGCAGCAATTGCTGCTTCCAGAGTTAGAAGTGGCCACGTACTGGACGTCGTTACCCGTCTCGCCGGAAGAATTGATCCATTTGCAAAGAGATCACGGAACCAGCGAGCAATTCCATAGCGAGTTAAAAACGGACCTTGATTTGGAACGACTGCCTAGTGGAAAATTTAAGGTCAATGATCTGGTCTTTCATTTCGGTGCGCTTGCCTATAACCTGCTTCGCATCGTTGGTCAAATGAGCTTACACCATCCGGATTCTCCCCTAAAGAGAAAGGCCCATACGCAGCGCCGCCGGATACGCACGGTACTTCAAAATGTGATCACCATTGCGTCTCGATTGGTGAGACATGCCAGACAAGTGAAGCTCCGGCTCGGGGCGCATAGTCCCTGGTACGCAACGTTTAAGGATCTCTATCTTGCTTTTTCGTAAACGGCAAGAATTTCCTAAAAAATCAAATTCATTCGATGGGATAGACCTTTGGATGTAAAATGTGTCAAAGGTTAGCTTTGCTATACGCTTTTATGGATCTCGTTTCTTGACGGCACCACCTTCTTTGATAAGGCGACGTGTTCAAATGGCTATCTAAGGAAATTGGATTAAATTCTTGTAATACGAATTACTTTTTGTGGAAAATCATTGGGGTACTGCTAAGTCGACTCACGGATTCAGGAATCTCTTTTGTATTATCAGGAGATGATTCAATTGCACGTATTTTTGATGCATATTCCCGAACGGCCCCAGTGTCGACTTTGTTACTTTTTGCTATAGCAAAGGATGAAACGGCAAAGAACGTGGTTACGCACAAAGCTAGAGCGACTAGACGTTTCAATTTCGTCAACCTCCTCTTATTTACTTACCAATTGACTGTTGTAGTTCTGTATCTAACCGTAAGGTCCAGAGAACCAGTGCATGATTCCCCTGCAAAAAAACTTTTTTCAAGAGGCTCCTTTGTAATCTCGCCGCCTGCCTGGAATTTGCTGTAATATAAAATGGGATAAAATGGGCTCTACGGCAGTCTATCTCCCATTTTATGGACTAAATATGTATATGCTCAGTACGTATTTCTTTCAAATTTCCTTTTTTATCCATCAAATAGGCGCACTTATCCCTTGGTCCTCTCGATAGATTGTTGTAAGTTTTTGGCAAAATCCTTTCTTGAAGCATCGGAACAGTTGACGAAAGTTGTGCCCTAGGACTTTCATGCCGAAGACCAACGTTGCTTTGACAATGCCTCTCACCCGAAGTCTTCCCGCACCTTGTCCTCGTTTGATGGAAGAGATGCTGCCTTCAATGGCGGCTCGCTTGCTCGTCGCTGCCAAGCGCTCCTTTTTGATCTGCATGGTTCGTTCGCGCGCTTGTGCTGCTAGGATTGACGACTGCTTGATGGTTACGGTGGCTTTCTTCGATTGAATCTTCACAGGACAAGCTGGTTGCATCGGACACTCTTGGCAGGTGCTTCTTTCGAATTCGGCAATGAGAACTTTTCGTTTTTCATCGAAGGATGTATCCAGCGGGTTGTAGCACGCCGGACAAGAGACGATGGCTTTGTTGTTGTCGAAGGTAAAGGCGAGCACGGGCAGCTTTTCGGCTTTTCTTTCTCTCCCTGTCATATTCGTGTAGTGGATACAGACATGGTTTTCTTGGGCAAGCTCCTCTGTTTTGCTGCTGAAGTATGCACCATCCACATACAGATCGGTCAGCCCGGTTTCTTTTTTGAGAGTCTCCATGCTCTGGGTTAGCAATTCGGTGTCACTGACGCTGTTTTTTTCGACCTGATAGTGTGTGATCATCTGAACCGGGATTTCGTTCGCGCATGTTTCTGCTACGTTCGCTACAAGACCCACATAGCCTTGACGGCCTTTTTTCCGATAGGTCACGTCGGGGTCGTGGGCTGATTGGATAGCGTCTGCTGCGATGTCTTTGTTGGCTTTGGCGATCCACTGCTTCTTTTCGGCATGGTATGTGGCCTGCTCTTGAAGAAAGCGTTGGAGCAAAGCAACCGTTTCTTTCCGCAGGCTTTCCGGGTGTGCTTCGGCAATGTCCAATAGCAGGGCGCACTGATTCAGCATCTCCTGGATGCGTCCCAGCGTCTCTTTGGTCTTGCAACGATAGAGGAATTGGTTCCGGAAACCGGGTTCGGCAAAAGGTTTCAGTGCTTCCGGCAAATGGGCGGCCGGACATTCACGCACAGCTTTTTCAACGACGTCAAAGGCAAGGGAAAGACGACCGGCGAGCTTGATGTTGGTCTGAACCTGCGTCGAATCCATAGGCTGTTCTCGGCTTGCGATTCCCGCGATGGTCATAAAATGTTCTGTCAGCTTTCGAAACTGACGGAAGATAAGATCTTCTTGTTCGGGGTGGCTGATGGTGTACTCATAAAGGCGGCGGCGGAACTCATAGAGGGTGCGCTCGGCCAGGTACACTTCGCCCAGATTGCGGATGCCGAGGGCATACATGACCTGAAAGTTGAAATGGAACTGTTCCAGGATCTCTTCGTCGGTGTAGTCTTTCATATGTTTAATGAACTCGAGGGAAAGCAGGATGTTGATCGGAAAGTTCGGACGCCCATTGTGGCTGCTGTATAGAACAGCGAAGGGGGTTTCGTCGATGTGAAAAAAGACGTGTTCGTAGAACAAGGGCGCCCAAGTGCCTTGCATGCTTTTCTGTACCTTTGGATTCATTCCTGTAAAACTGTTAAATAATTCCTCTTGTTTATGTTGGGTGTTTTTCCGAAATACGACATTTCACTCCTGCTTTCCGATTCAGCTCCAATTAGAGCTTGCGAATGGTAGTTCGGTTTCGGGTTTTCGTTATCCTCCTAGCTTATACCCTCCTGGGGTTACTTTTTGCAGGGGAATCATACATCGCCTCTATTCAAATCTACACGTTAATCTTCACCCCCTAAATATGTTACCACATAATTCGCTACTTTGTCTTTGTTTTCCAATGTAAAATTATTCTTTTAAGGCTGGATAGCAGAACCTACGCAATCCAAATAACACCAGACAAATTAGCGACCCTTAAGGCAACTGCTTCAAGAACGATACCAATTCGGCTTTTATAGTGTTTAAATTATCCAATCAACAGTCACATTCACCCCGCACAATATCCCAGAGCAGCGGCAATCCACGAGATCATCTAGACGCCTGCTTCTTTAGATGTGCATGTAGTGCTTCCGTTGCTTATCCAGATTCCATTTTATCAAAGCTTGTCGCACGCTATCATGAGATGGCAACCGAATGTTTTTTGGTCAACAAACCGGTACGCGGAAGAGCAAACAAAAGGAAGTCTGCTAGCACACAAACTTCCTCTATTAGACAAACATGCCCCGCCACGGGGCGCTCAAGAGGATGAAAACAGAATTTGTCGAATCACCCCACATACGGTTGGCGAAGAGAGGTCGTAATACTATGGTGCGTTACAGCCCGATGATTAGACGGACCTCAGCAGCCTGGTGCACTCCAGATTGTCGCTCCGCAAGGAAGCACGTAGGGTAGATTACACCTAAGAGGTTGTTGCACCGACCGTACGAAATATCTCCGAACGGGAGAGTGGGGCCGATGCAAGTTGTTTATCAACGGTGCTGTGGGTTAGATGTTCATAAAAAGAAGATCGTTGCCTGTGTAATTACCCCGGAAGGCAAAGAACTACAGACGTTTGGAACAATGACAGAAGATCTCAAATCTTTGGTTAAATGGCTGCAAAGCAAGGAATGTCCAATCGTGGCGATGGAAAGCACAGGTGTGTACTGGAAGCCCGTTTATAATCTGTTGGAATTATTCGGGATTGAAGCTTGGGTGGTCAATGCGCAGCATATTAAAATGGTTCCTGGGCGAAAGACGGACGTTAAAGATGCGGAGTGGATTGCGAGCTTGATGCGGCACGGGCTTCTGAAACGAAGCTTTATTCCGGACCGACCTCAGCGGGAACTTCGGGAATTACTCCGATATCGCAAAAGCATGATTGATGAACGAAGTCGAGAACTGAACCGAATGCAAAAAGTTCTCGAAGGAGCCAACATTAAGCTGGCATCCGTCGCTTCGGATATCCTTGGTGTATCATCTCGCAAGATGATCGAAAGTATCATTGAAGGTCAGTCTACACCGGAGGAACTTGCTCAACACGCCAAAGGGCGGATGAAAGCGAAGAAAGATAAATTGGCCAAAGCATTGGATGGATTGGTGGGACCTCACCAACAAATGATGCTGAGCGAGCAATTGAAACATCTTGACTACCTGGATGAGCAAATCAAACGATTGGATCATGCCGTAGCTCGCAAATGAACATGGCGGAAGAATTGATCCAGCTCCTTGATACCATACCGGGTGTGGGTCGTCGTACAGCAGAGCATCTGCTGGGGGAGGTCGGACTCGATATGTCCCGATTTCCCGACGCGGCGCATTTAGCCTCTTGGGCGGGTATGGCTCCAGGGAATAACGAAAGTGCCGGAAAGCGAAAGTCCGGGAGGACACGTAAGGGAAATAAGCATCTTCGCAGCGCATTGGTCGAAGCAGGGCGTGCAGCAGCTAGAACGAAAGATACCTTTCTTTCCGCCATGTACCACCGAATCGCGGCTCGACGTGGAAAAAACCGAGCGGCCCTCGCGGTGGGACATCGAATTCTCGTGATCTTCTATCACATTGTTACAAATCGTGAACCGTATAAAGAGCTCGGGGCAAATTATCATGACCAGCGGCGAAAGCAGTCTGTGGTGAATCGGACCGTGAAACGTCTTGAAGCCATGGGATTTAAAGTAACGATTGAGGAAACAAGTCAGGCCGCATAAAAATGATGTTGATATTTACAGGTAATGTTTTCTAGGCGGTTTAGCAATGAACTGTCCCGGGCATCTTATTGTATTTTTTTGGAAAATTTTTCAGGGTAGTAGTCACCGCTACCGAATACTAAGGGGTTTCGACCTGGTTAATAAAATAAAGTCCTACAAGACACAGGACGATCCCCAACACTTTTTTGCCCGACAGCGCCTCGCTGAACACCAGCACCCCGATAGGGATGAGCAGCAAGGCGACGGCCGTATTGGAGATGACCGGCGCAACGCTGATGTTGCCGCCCGCTCGGTAGGCGAGCATAAAGCCCATCTCCAATCCGACGATGGAAAGACCGAGGGCAATGCTGGTCCAGTTCACCTTTTTCAGTGAAGCGAAGAGGCCCCCCTCTTGGTTGAAAAACGGGAGGAGCAGCAGGCAGGCGACCATCGCGGTCAGATAGGTCGTCGCCAGCGCCACGACGGGGTTGCTGTTCTGAGGCGTGATTTTCAAGAATACATGGTAGGCAATGTTGGCGATGATGGTGAGTCCGATGGCGAGATAAAACAACAAGCCTGACGACTTCCCTTCTGATATCATTCTCAGCCATCATTGTACCAGATGCGCGGCTTTTGATGCATCTGCCTAGTTATTCACATTGTCCACAGTCTCCACAGCATTCACACTGTCCACATTACCCACGTTCCACACATTATCCACATTGCCCACAAGCTCTCTTTTATCCACTCCGCCCACATTGTTCACAGTGGTGTGTATTCAAGCCGTTTCTGGTCAAAAGCGGGGCTGTCGACGGCATGGTGTCGTATGCCACGAGCACTGGTGTCCTTCTGCTTTTTCGCGGTAAAGCAGGGTGCTTTTTCGGCGCTGTGATGCGACTTGACGTGCCGCTAAGGCGCTTTTGTGCATGATAGACTGACAGAAACAAGGATGCGCCATGATGATGCCCATTCAAGTCTCGACGAAAAAACCCCGGTCGACCTATTTTAGTCGTACCAGGGTTATCTTTTCTCAGGCTTGGATTTCGGAAGTAGTCCAGTAATGTTCTCTGCTTCCCCTACCCCCGCAGCCCCGCCTTCTGCTCCATGATCGCCCGCACCTTCAGCGGCAGGCCGAAGAGGTTGATGAAGCCTTCGGCGTCCTTCTGGTTGTAGACTTCGTCGCGGCCGAAGGTGGAGAATTCCTCGTTGTAGAGGGAGTAGGGCGACTTAGCGCCGGCGGGGGTGACGCTGCCCTTGTAAAGCTTCATGCGCACGGTGCCGGTGACGGTTTCCTGGGTCACGTTGACGAAGGCGTCGAGGGCTTCTCTGAGGGGGTGGTACCAGACGCCGTCATAGACGAGTTCGGCGTAGCGGAGGGCAACCTGCTCTTTGTAGTGCATGGTGGCTCGGTCGAGGCAAAGGTACTCCAGTTCGCGGTGGGCGGCGTAGAGGACAGTGCCGGCTGGGGTTTCGTAGACGCCGCGCGACTTCATGCCGACAAGGCGGTTTTCCACCATGTCGCAGATGCCCACGCCATGGGCGGCGGCGATGGCGTTCAGCTTTTCGATCATCTCGACGGGGCCGAGAGCCTCGCCGTTCAGTTTGACGGGGATGCCCTTTGCAAAGTCGATTTCTACGTACTCCGGCTTGTCCGGCGCTTGTTCGGGGGCGGTGCAGATCATGAAGAGGTCGTTCTGAGGCTCGTTCCAGGGATCCTCCAGGTCGGCCCCTTCGTGGCTTAAGTGCCAGAGGTTGCGGTCCATCGAGTAGGGGCGGTCTTTTTTGACGGGTACGGGGATGTTGCGGGCGTTGGCGTAGTCGATGGCGTCTTCGCGGGAGCGGATGTCCCATTCGCGCCAGGGGGCGACGATCTTGAGGTCGGGGGCCAAGGCCTTGACGGTCAGTTCAAAGCGAACCTGGTCGTTGCCTTTGCCGGTGGCGCCGTGGGCGATGGCTTCGGCCCCTTCAGCGCGGGCGATCTCGACGAGGCGCTTGGCGATGAGGGGACGAGCGAAGGAGGTGCCCAGGAGGTATTTGCCTTCATAGACGGCGCCGGCTTTTAAAGTCGGCCAGATGAAGTCGGTGACGAACTCTTCTTTCACGTCTTCGATGTAGAGCTTGGTGGCGCCTGATTTGATCGCCTTTTCGTTTAAGGGGGCCAGTTCTTCCCCTTGGCCCAGGTCGGCGGCCATGGCGATGACTTCGTAGCCGTAGTTCTCTTTTAGCCAAGGGATGATGATCGATGTATCGAGGCCGCCTGAGTAGGCCAGGACGATTTTTTTGGTCATGGTTCGATCTCCTCTCACGGTATCGGCGTCCCTTTTATTGGGTGCTCTCGTTTGGTTGGTTTTGAGCTTTACGGAACTTTATCGGTTTCTTTATGGCGGGTTTCTTTACGGGTTTCTTTACGGGGTTTCTTTACGGGTTTCTTTGTGGGGTTTTTTTATGGATTTTTTTGTGGGTCGATTTATTGGCTACTTTATGAAGTGCAACGGCACCCCTTCTCCCCTACATCACCGACGCCATGATCGCCTTCTGGGCGTGGAGGCGGTTTTCGGCCTCGTCGAAGACGGCCGACTGGGGTCCTTCGATGACTTCGTCGGTGATCTCTTCGCCCCGGTGGGCCGGCAGGCAGTGCAGAACGATGGCTTTGGGGTGGGCCGCTTTCATGATTGTACCATCAATCATAAAACCTTGGAAGGCTTGGGCGCGCTCCTGGGCCTCGCCCTCTTGGCCCATGGAGGCCCAGACGTCGGTGTAGAGCACGTCGGCATCTTTGGACGCTGCCACCGGGTCGCTCATCAAGGTGATCGATCCGCCGTGGGCTTTGGCGTCTTCGGTGGCGATGCGAACGATCTCCGGTTCGGGGCGGTAGGCTTCGGGGGTGCAGATGACGACGTCCATACCGGCTTTGGCGCCACCGAACATCAGTTCGTGGGCCATGTTGTTGCCGTCGCCGATGAAGGTCATCTTCAAGCCGTCGGTCTTGCCCTTGTATTCGACGATGGTCATCAAGTCGGCCAGGACCTGGCAAGGGTGCAGGAGATCGGTGAGGCCGTTGATGACGGGGATGTCGGCGTATTGAGCCAGTTCAACCACGTCGGAATGGGCGAAGGTGCGGATCATGATACCGTCGACGTAGCGGGAGAGGACGCGTGCCGTGTCCTTGATCGGCTCGCCCCGGCCCAGTTGGATGTCGGCGGAGCTTAGGAAGAGGGCGTTGCCGCCGAGCTGGTACATGCCCACCTCAAAGGAGACGCGGGTGCGCGTGGAGCTTTTGGTGAAGATCATGCCCAGCGTCTTGCCGGCCAGGTAAGGATGGGGGATGCGGTCCTTTTGCAGGGCCTTCAGTTGACGAGCCAAGTCGATGAAGTAGAAGATCTCGTCGCGGCTGAAGTCGTGGAGGGAGAGAAAGTCCCTGCCCTTCATGGTCGGATCGAGCTTGGGAAGTTGTGCTGTGGTCATGGTGCTTTTCCTTCTTTCCTGCAAGGTTCCGGAACGTTGCCGGGGCTTATCGGGGGAACAGGGCTTATCGGGGGAACAGGGCTTATCGGGGGAACAGGGCTTATCGGGGGAACAGGGCTTATCGGGGGAACAGGGCTTATCGGGGGAACAGGGCTTATCGGGGGGACAGGGCTTATCGGGGATGGGGGCTTTTGGGGGGGCAGGCTATACAAGGATTGCGTCATGTCATACCCGTTGGGCCTTAGGGAATCGTGTAACGTCACAGGCGATGGACCTTAAGAGAGCGTCATGTCACACACGTCGCTCTTTGGCAGCAGCGTTTTTTCCTTAGACAGCCCGCAGGGCCTCCACCCGCGCGCTCCACTCGGCCGAGTTGGCCTCCTGGAAGGCGCCCATAGAAAGAAAGTTCGGCGGGTCGCCTTCGCGGATCATGCGGATCGTCTCCAACAGCGCCCGGGCGGTGTCGAGCGAGGTGAGGCAGGGGACGCGGTATTCTGATGCGGCGCGGCGGATCTTGAAGCCGGCCCGGCCGGCCACTTTGCCTCTCGTGGGGGTGTTGATGATCAACTGGACGGCGCCGTCTTTGATCTGGTCGAGGACGGTTTGCACCGCATAGGCGCTGGCATCGATGGCGGTGACGGCGAGACCGCTCTCGCGCAGGGCTTCGGCCGTCCCTTTCGTGGCGGTGATGCGGAAGCCCATGTCGGCGAATTCGCGGATGAGGGCGGTGACCTCTGCTTTGTCCCGCTCGGCCACGGAGACGAGCAGGTTGCCGCCGGTGGGGATCTTCATGCCGGCTGCCGTCATGGCCTTGTAGAGGGCCGAGGGCAGTTCAAAGTCGACGCCCATGACCTCACCGGTCGATTTCATCTCCGGTCCCAAGGAGATGTCTACGTCGGTCAGTTTTTCAAAGGAGAAGACGGGCGCTTTGACGATGGTGTAGGCTGTTTCAGGCCAAAGGCCGCCGCCGTAGCCCATCTGGGCCAGGGTCTTGCCGAGCATGACCTCGACGGCCACTTTGATCATGGGGACGCCGGTCACTTTGGAGAGGATGGGCACAGTCCGGGAGGCCCGAGGGTTCACTTCCAGGACGTAGACCTTGCCTTGGCCGTCGACGACGTACTGGATGTTCAAGAGGCCGATGACGCCGAGGGCTTTGGCGATGCGCATGGTGTAGTCGACGATGGTGTCCCGCTCTTCCCTTTTCAAGGACTGGGGCGGGTAGACGGCCATGGAGTCGCCCGAGTGGACGCCGGCCCGCTCGATGTGTTCAAAGATGCCGGGGATCAAGGTGTCGTTGCCGTCGCTGATGGCGTCGACCTCCACCTCACGGCCGCGGATGTATTTATCGACCAGGATGGGGTGTTTCGGGCTGATGCGGACGGCCGTTTCCATGTAGGATGCCAGGTCTTTGACGTTTTCCACCACTTCCATGGCCCGGCCGCCGATGACGTAGCTGGGGCGGACGAGGACCGGGAAGCCCAGTTCTTCGGCGATGGCCTTAGCCTCGTCGGCACTGGTGGCGGAACGGCCTTCCGACTGAGGGATGCCGAGGCGCTTTAACAAGGCCTCGAATTTTTTGCGGTCTTCAGCGGCATCGATGCCCTCCAAGGAGGTGCCCAGGATGGGGACGCCGTGCTCGTGAAGGCCTGCCGCCAGGTTGATGGCTGTCTGTCCGCCGAACTGGACAACGACGCCGCGCGGTTTTTCCTTGTCGACGATGTTGAGGACGTCCTCCAAGGCCAAAGGCTCGAAGAAGAGCTTATCGGCCGTGTCAAAATCGGTGGAGACTGTCTCGGGATTGTTATTGATGATGATCGATTCGACGCCGGCGCTGTGGAGCGCCCAGGCGGCGTGGACGGAGCAGTAGTCGAACTCGATGCCCTGGCCGATGCGGATCGGGCCGGAGCCAAGGACGATCACCTTTTCACCGGTCGTCTCGCGGACCTCGTCTTCCTCCTCGTAGGTGGAATAGTAGTAGGGCGTCAGGGCCTCAAACTCGGCGGCACAGGTGTCAACCATCTTGTAGGTGGGCAGGATGCCAGCCGCTTTGCGGGCCTCCCGGACGGTCTGGGTGGAGATGTTGGCGATCTTGGCGATCTGGTAGTCGGAAAAGCCGAGGGTCTTCGCCTCGCGCAAGGTCTCGTCGGCGACAGGCCACTGGGCGAGGCGGGCTTCGAAGTCGACGAGGCGCTTGATCTTCACCAGGAACCAGGGGTCGATCTTGGAGACCTGATGGATCTCCCTTACGGACCAATCGCGCCGAAAGGCCTGGGCGACGGCGAAGAGGCGCTCATCGTCGGCGCGGGCCAGTTTGTTTTCGAGGTCGATATCGGTCCACTCGCCGGCGCCGGGATAGCGGAGGCCGTAGACGCCAGTTTCGAGGGAGCGGACGGCTTTTTGCAAGGCGCCTTCAAAGGTGCGGTCGATGGCCATGACCTCGCCGGTGGCCTTCATCTGTGTCGTCAGGCTGCGGTCGGCGGTGACGAATTTGTCAAAGGGCCAGCGGGGGATCTTGACGACGCAGTAGTCGAGGGTCGGCTCAAAACAGGCCGTCGTCTTGCCGGTGACGGGGTTTTTGATCTCATCGAGGGTGAGGCCGATGGCGATCTTGGCGGCCATCTTGGCAATGGGGTAGCCGGTAGCCTTGGAGGCCAGCGCCGACGAGCGACTCACCCGAGGGTTGACCTCGATGACGATATAGCTGTCGCTCTCGGGATGGAGGGCGAACTGGACGTTGCAGCCCCCCTCTACCTTGAGGGCGCGGATGATCTTCAAGGACGCCGAGCGCAGCATCTGGTATTCCTTGTCGGTGAGGGTCTGCGAGGGGGCGACGACGATGGAGTCGCCCGTGTGGATGCCGACAGGGTCGAGGTTTTCCATGTTGCAGATGGTGATGCAGTTGTCGTTGCTGTCGCGCATGACCTCGTACTCGATCTCTTTCCAGCCGGCGACGCTCTGTTCGAGGAGCACCTGGCCGATCATGGATTTTTTCAGGCCCCTGTCGCAGATGGTGAGCAGTTCCGCCTCGGTGTGGGCGATGCCGCCGCCGGTGCCGCCGAGGGTGTAGGCGGGCCGGATGATCAGGGGGAAGCCGGCCTGGCGGGCGAAGGCCACCGCCTGGTCAAGGTTGGAGACGATCTCGGAAAGGGGGATCGGCTCGCCGATCTCCTGCATCGTCTTTTTGAAGAGCTCCCGGTCCTCGGCTTTTTTGATCGTCTCCAGGGAGGTGCCGAGGAGGCGCACATTGTACTGGTCGAGGACGCCGGCCTGGGACAGGGCGACAGCCAGGTTGAGTCCGGTCTGGCCGCCCAGGGTGGGCAGCAGGCCGTCGGGCCGTTCCTGGGCGATGATCTTGGTCAGCGAGGGTACGTCAAGCGGTTCGATGTAGACATGATCGGCCATGTTGGCGTCGGTCATGATCGTGGCCGGGTTGGAGTTGACCAGGACGACTTCGATGCCCTCTTCTTTCAGGGCTTTGCAGGCTTGGGTACCTGCATAGTCGAATTCCGCCGCCTGGCCGATGATGATGGGCCCCGAACCGATGACGAGGACTTTTTTCAACTTCTGGTCTTTCGGCAAAGGCTGTTCCTCCTTAGGTCAGGGGCTTTAGGGTAGGCCGGCGGTTGTGCGTCGCCGGCGGGTGCACTTCGCTTTAGGCCGTGGCTTTTTCGACGCGCTGCTGCATGTTGGCGATAAACTCGTCAAAGAGAAAGGCCGAGTCATGCGGACCGGGGGCGGCCTCCGGGTGGTACTGCACCGAGTAAAGGGGCAGGTGCTGGTGGCGCAATCCCTCGACGGTGTCGTCGTTGCCGTTGCGGTGGCTGACGGTGAAGCCCTTCGGGAGGGTGTTTTCGTCGATGGCGTAGCCGTGGTTCTGGGAGGTGATGAAGACGCGGCCGGTGCGCAGGTCCTTGACGGGGTGGTTGGCGCCCCGGTGGCCGAATTTGAGCTTGTACGTGTCGGCGCCGGCGGCCAAGCCGAGGAGCTGGTGGCCGAGGCAGATGCCGAAGATGGGCAGCGGTCGGGCGGTCGTTCCCGGACGCAGGAAGTGGCTGATCGTCTCGATGGCCGGGGCGACGTCTTTCGGGTCACCAGGGCCGTTGCTGAGGAAGAGGCCGTCGGGGTTAGCGGCGCCGATCTCTTCTGCTGGTGCGTGGGCCGGGAAAACCATCAGGTGGCAGTCGAGGGCCTTGAGCATGCGCAGGATGTTTTCTTTGATGCCGAAGTCGAGGACGGCCACGCGGAAGCCGTCGCCGGGGATGACGTAGGCTTGGGGCGTGGTGACGGAGCTCACCAGATGGGGGCCAGCGACAGGTAGGTTGCGGACGGCGGTGAGGTATTCGATCCAGCAGGTGTAGCTCGCTTCGTCCATCTGGGCGAAGATGGCTTCCAGGGAGGTGCGGGCGCCGGTGCGCAGGTTGGCGAGGGCTTCGCCCTCCCAAGGAGCGGCATCGGCGCTGCTCATGCCATAGCGGTCGTTCGCGCTGTTAAAGCCTTTCACGCTGGCAGAACCGTTCGTGCCGTTCAGGGCTTGCCCGTTGCTAAGGCTGTTGGCGCCATTGATGATGGCCCCCCGCAGGGTGCCATGCTCGCGGATGCGCCGGGTCAGGGAACGCGTATCGATGCCGGCCAGGCCGGGGATGCGGTGCTGGGCCAGGTAGTGGTCGAGCGTTTTTTCGGAGCGGTAGTTGGAGGGGCGGGCGCAGGCTTCGCGGACGATGTAGCCGCGCACCTGGGGTTTCGCCGATTCGGCGTCGCCTGCGTTGATGCCGTAGTTGCCGATGAGGGGGTAGGTCATGGTGACGATCTGGCCGGCGTAGGAGGGATCGGTGAGGACCTCTTGGTAACCGGTCATGCCGGTGTTGAAGACGACCTCGCCGGTGCTGCTCCCCCGGTAGCCGAAGGGGATCCCTTTGAACAGGGTCCCGTCTTCCAGCAGGAGGTAGGCGGCGGCCGGTTTTACTGCTGTCATTGTGATTGACCTCCTGTGGGGACCAGCTTGGCGGTGGCCGCGCTGAAGGTGTTCGCTTTGCTGGCTGCGTCGGCAACGCTGGCAGCGTTGGCGGCGTCAGCAGCGACGACACTCGCGAGGACTTCCTCAAGGACGGCGACGGCCTCGTCGACATCGGCCTTGTTGATGATCAGCGGCGGCAGGAAGCGCAGCACGTTGCCGGCGGTGCAGTTGATGATCAGGCCCTTTTCCAGACAGTTGGCAACGATGTCGGCACCGGGGCGGTCGAGTTCGCAGGCGACCATCAGGCCGAGGCCGCGCACCTCCGTGATAAAGGGGTATTTCTCCTGGAGGCGGCGCAGGTGTCCCATAAAGTAGGCGGCCATCTCGCGGCAGTTGTCCATGAGGCCGTCGTTGAGGAGGACGTCCATGACAGCGACGGCGGCGGCGGCGACGAGGGGATTGCCGCCGAAGGTGGAGGCGTGATCGCCCGGCTGGAAGGCATTGGCCACGTCATCGGTAGCGAGGAGCGCGCCCATGGGGGCGCCGCCGGCGAGGGCTTTGGCCAGGGTCATGATGTGGGGCGTGACGCCGTAGTGCTCGTGGGCGAAGAGTTTACCGGTCCGACCGAGGCCGCACTGGACTTCATCGAAAATCAGGAGCAGCTTATTCGCTGCGGCCAGCTTGGCGAGGCCCTGCCAGAAGGACGGTTCGGCCAGGTTGACGCCGCCTTCGCCCTGGACGGGCTCGACGAGGATGGCGCAGGTGTGCGGGCTAATCGCTCTTTCCAGGGCCTTCAGGTCACCGAAGGGGACGTAGCGGAAGCCCTGAGGCAACGGCTCGTAGTCTTTCTGGTATTTCGGCTGGGCCGTGGCGGTGACGGTGGCCAGGGTGCGGCCGTGGAAGGATTTTTCCATGGTGATGATCTCGTATTTGTCGGAGCCCCAAGTCTTTTTGGCATATTTGCGGGCCAGTTTGATGGCGCCTTCGTTGGCTTCGGCGCCGGAGTTGCAGAAAAAAACCTTGTCGGCGAAAGAGTTTTCGACGAGCACCTGGGCGAGCTGGACTTGTGGCTCGATCCAGTAGAGGTTGGATACGTGCAGCAGCGTCGCCGCCTGCTGTTGGAGGGCGTCGACGACCTTCGGGTGGCAGTGGCCGAGCGAGTTGACGGCCAATCCTGCCAGGAAGTCCAGGTACTCCCGGCCATCGGCGTCCCATAGGCGGGCGCCCTGCCCTTTCACCAGCGAGATAGGCAATCTGCCGTAGGTGTTCATCACATATTTTTTCCCCAGTTCGACGATCTGGGCGTTGTTCATCGTCCCGGTCACCGCCGTCCCCCGTTTCTTCATATCATTTGTACCGTAAAAAGGTCGCTATCGCATGATTCTGTCGCACAGTGTTCTTTTGTCCCATGTCTGATATCAGCGGCGCTTTTGCCTGTTCTTTGCTCGCCTTTGTTTTCCCTGTTCCATTTTCTATTTGAGCACCATCGTGCCGATCCCCTTGTCAGTGAAAACCTCCAGCAGGAGCGAGTGGGGCAGACGGCCGTCGATGATGTGGGTCTGGCCAACGCCGCCCTGGAGCGCCTCGACGCAGCAGGCGACCTTAGGGATCATGCCGCCGCTGATGACGCCTTCTTCCACCAGGGCAGGCACATCGTCGATGCGCAGCGACGAGATGAGGCTCGATGGGTCTTTGCGATCGCGCAGGATGCCTTCCACGTCGGTGAGCAGGACCAGTTTGTCGGCTTTAAGCGCCTGAGCCAGTTCGCCGGCGGCTGTGTCGGCGTTGATGTTGTAGGACTCGCCCTTTTCGCCGACGCCGATGGGCGCGATGACGGGGATGTAGCCCCGGTCGGCCAGTTCGCGGACGAGGCCGGGCTCGATCTTGACCACGTCGCCCACAAAACCGATGTCGGTGGGCACCCGCGCGCCGCCTTCGTTTTTGACGAGTTCGAAGCGCTTTTTCGCCTGGATCAGGCCGCCATCTTTGCCGCAGAGGCCGACAGCCTTGCCGCCAAAGCGCTGGATCAGGGCGACGATCTCTTTGTTGACTTTGCCGGCCAGGACCATCTCGACGACTTCCATGGTGGATTCGTCGGTGACGCGCAGCCCCTGGATGAAGTGGCTCTTCAGGCCGAGGCGGTCGAGCATGCCGTTGATCTCGGGGCCGCCGCCGTGGACGACGACGGGGTGGATGCCGACGAGCTTCATCAAGATGACGTCCATGATGACGGCTTCTTTGAGTTGGTCGTTGACCATGGCGGCGCCGCCGTATTTGATGACGACGGTCTTGCCGGAGAATTTTTTGATGTAGGGCAGGGCTTCGACGAGGATGCCCGCTTTCTCTAACGCTTTCAGCAACGGTGTCTCTCCCCTATAGGCGATCAGAGTCGACGGTGTCTGCTTTATGAAACGATATTTTCATCATCGCTTGCGACCCGACAGGTCATGAAGGTTTTGGGGCGCTTGATTATGCGGCTCTTTATTGGGCTACGGTTTGCTCTCTGCTTTTGACTCGGCTTTCTATCCTGTTTCTGTCGCAATTAACTTCGGTAGTCAGCGTTGATCTTCACGTAGTCATAGGTAAGGTCGCAGCCCCAGGCGGTGGCGCTGGCGTCGCCGTCGTTCAGGCGAACGGTGACGACGACCTCCTCAGCGGCGAGGGCCTTCGAGGCTTCCTCTTCGGAAAAAGGAAGGGCCATGCCTTGGCGGGCCGTCTGAACGGGGCCGAGGAAGATATCCACTTTGGCCGGGTCGACGTTGGCGCCGGAGTAGCCGATGGCGCACATGATGCGGCCCCAGTTGGCGTCGTTGCCGTAGACGGCGCACTTGAAGAGGTTCGACTTGATGATCGCCAGGGCCGCTTTGCGGGCGTCTTCGGCGGTGGCCGCCCCTTCGACGCGGGCTTCGATCAATTTGGTGGCCCCTTCCCCGTCGCGGGCGATCATCTTGGCCAGATGAATGGAGAGGGCCGTCAGGGCGGCGGTGAAGGCAGCGTAGTCGGAGCCTTCGGTCTCGATGGTCGGGGCGCCGCTCTGTCCGTTGGCGAGAATGACGGCCATATCGTTCGTCGAGGTGTCGCCATCGACAGAGAGCATGTTATAGGAGACCTGCGTGGCGGCGCTGAGGGCTTGTTGCAACAGCGCCGGGGCGATGGCTGCGTCGGTCGTGTAGAAGGCGAGCATGGTGGCCATGTTCGGGTGGATCATGCCGGAGCCTTTGGCCATGGCGCCGATCGTGACCGTCTGGCCGCCGAGGGTGATCTCGACCTTGCCCGTTTTGGGAACGAGGTCAGTGGTCATGATCGCTTGGGCGGCCTGCTCTCCGCCTTCCGTGGTGAGCGCGGCGGCGAGGGCGTCGACGCCGGCGAGGAGCTTCGCCATGGGCAGGGGCTGGCCGATGACGCCGGTGGAGGCGACGGCCACCGCTTCAGCGGTGATGCCCAGCGCTTTGGCTACGTGGGCGGTGGTGGCGCGGGCGTCGGCGAGGCCCTGTTCCCCTGTGCAGGCGTTGGCGTTGCCGGCGTTGACGACGACAGCCCTGAGGGGGCCGGCGGCGATATGTTCCTTCGTCACCTGCAAAGGCGCCGCTTGGACCTTGTTGGTCGTGTAGACGGCGGCGGCAGTCGCGGGGGTGTCGCTGACGATGAGGGCCATGTCGAGGACACCCGGTTTTTTGATGCCGGCCGGGACGCCGGCGGCCTGAAAGCCCTTAGGCGAGGTCACATTGCCGGGGAGTATGGCTATCTGCTGTTGCATAATCGTCGCTCCTGTCTCTATCGCCGGTTCAGTTTTTTTAGGGATAAATCCCCGCCGCCTCAATGCCTGTCGTCTCGGGCAGGCCGAAGAGGATGTTCATGTTCTGGATGGCCTGGCCGGAAGCACCCTTGACCAGGTTGTCGATGGCGGTGGTGATGATGACGCGGCCGGTCCGCGCCTCTACGGTCAAGCCGATGTAGGCGTGGTTGGAGCCGTAGGACCACTTTGTCTGCGGCCAGACGCCTTCGTCCATGACGTGGATGAAGGGCTCGCCGGCGTAGAACTGGCGGTAGAGATTGCGCACCTCTTCCGAGGTGGGCTGGACGCCTTCTTTTAAGTCGGCGTAAACGGTGGTGAGGATGCCCCGCGTCATCGGCATCAGGTGAGGCGTGAAGGTGATGGCCATGGCGTCCGGGTCAAGGCCCGCCCGCTCGGCCACCTCCTGTTCGATCTCAGGGTTGTGGCGGTGTTTGGCCACGTTGTAGGCTTTCACGTTCTCGTTGACTTCGCCGTAGATGATGGCCAGGTTGGCGTTGCGGCCGGCGCCGGAGACACCCGACTTGGCATCGATGATCAGCCGGTCTTCGCGGATCAGGCCTTGGCCGCAGAGGGGGGCGATACTCAAGAGGGAGGCGGTCGGGTAGCAGCCGGGGTTGGCGATGATGCGGGCCTTCTGGATCTGCTCCCGCTTCAATTCCGGCAGCCCGTAGACGGCCTCAGCCAGCAGTTCCGGCGCCTCGTGGGTAACATGGTACCACTGTTCGTAGACGGCGGCGCGGCGCAGGCGGAAATCGGCGCCCAGGTCGACGACCTTTTTGCCTTTGCGGACGCACTCGGCCACCCAAGGGACGGACAAGCCGTGGGGCAAGGCCAGAAAAACCACATCGGCCATGTCGGTGATGTGGTCGATGTCCTGGCTCTGGCAGGCCAAGTCTACTTGACCGCTCAGGTGAGGATAGACGTTGGCATAGGGTTGATCCGCATATTGGCGGGAGGTCAGTCCGACCAGTTCCACTTCCCGGTGCCGGGCCAAGAGACGCACCAGTTCTGCGCCTGTATACCCGGTGGCGCCCACAATCGCTGCTCGAATCATTGTTCGGCCGACCTCCTTATCGTCATGCATAATACAAGAATGATTATACAGTTCCTTGTATAATCATTCAATCCTGTTTTCATCGTTCTTCCTTTTCGAGACTATCCAAGTCTTCGATACTTTGTCGCTATTTTCAGTCTTCGAAGGCGATGGCCCTGCCTTACGCCGCCCTACCGTCCACGCCGTCGCATGCAGCGTCCTGTTCGACCTCTTCGGACTCCCCAGCGCCGACCATCTCGGCGACGACGATCCCGGCCATGACGAGGATGCCGCCGAAGGCGCCCCGCAGGGTGAGCGTCTCGCCGGCGAGGGCGATGCCGAAGAGGAGGGCGAAGACAGGCTCGGTGGCAAAGATGAGCGCCGTCCTGGTGGCCGTCGTGAACTTTTGAAAATACATCTGAGCCAGGAATGCCAGCGAGGTGGCCGGGATGGCCGTCAAGGCGAGGGCCGTCCATACCTCGCTTCGAAACTGGTCGTAGGCCAGCGGCGGATCGAAAAAGCAGGAAAAGGCGGTGCAGGCGATGCCGACGGCGATGATCTGCATGATCGAGAGCAGCATCGGGTCATGGCGATGAGTGACCTGGCCGACGAGGAAGATGTGTAGACCGAAACAAAAGGCGCAGCCCAGGACGAGCAAGTCGCCCGGATTGACAGTCAGGTCGTCGGTCAGGGTGAGCAAGCCCAATCCGGTGACGGCCATGGCGACGCCGGCGAGGACACCGCTGCGGGGGGCCTGTTTATGGACGAGCCAGCCGACGAGGGGCACCAGGACGACAGACATTCCGGTGATAAAGCCGGCATGGGACGATGTGGTGTACTGGAGGCCGATGGTCTGCAAGGCGTAACCGCCGAAGAGGCAGGCGCCGAGCATGAAGCTGTGGCGGACGGCAGCGCCGGTCAGGCGTTGCCAGCGCCGCCCGGCGATGGCGGCGAGAAAGAGTCCGGCGATAAAAAAACGGATGGCCAAGAAGGTATAGGGGGGCATGAAGGCGATAGCCTCTTTGACGGCCACAAAAGTGCCCCCCCAGACGGCCGCCACAGAGAGCAGGATCAGGTCGGCCGTCAAGGGGGAAACACGGGATGTACGCTGTTGCTGCATGCTTGTTATCCTTTCCATACAACCTGCAGTGTTTCATTAAAATGCCTGTTGTCGATAGGTGTAGTCGATAGGGTGCTGTGATGCCGAGAAGGCCTCAGAAGCCGCCGTCAGATGTTCCCGAGAAAGACCCTGTGAAGACGCCTGCGAGCCAGTTCAGCCGCTCGTTCCAACGTATCCCTTGGGGTGGGGCGCTCGGTGAAGCGGTACATCGGGTAGTATCGGCTGAGGTGCAAGGGCGTGTCTCGGCCCAGCTCATCGGCCACCCAGTCGAAGAGGCTGGTCAGCTCCTCATCGCTGTCGTTTTGGCCTGGCACGACGAGGGTGGTAATCTCCAGGTGGCAGGCGGCTTTGTACAGCCGCGCCGAACGCAGCACCGGTTCGAGGCGCCCCTTGCAGACGCAGGCGTAGTAATCTTCCCTAAAGCCTTTGATGTCCAGGTTGACGGCGTCGATGTAAGGCAGCAGCGCCTTGAGCGGCGCCTCTTCAATGTAGCCGTTGGTGACAAGGACGTTTTTCAGCCCCGCCGCCCGGACCTTGGGGGCTGTGTCATAGATGTATTCAAACCAGACGCTCGGCTCTGAATAGGTGTAGGCGATGCCGATGTTGCCGTAGGCCTTCGTCTCTTCGGCCAGGGCGACGGCCTCGTCGGGGCTGATCTCCCGCGAGTCGGCGTCCCGCTGGGCGATATGGTAGTTCTGGCAGAAGCCGCAGTCAAAGTTGCAGCCCAACGTGCCTAAGGAGAGGATCATGCTCCCAGGGTGAAAACAGCGCAGCGGCTTTTTTTCGATGGGATCGAGGCTGATGCCGGTCACTTTGCCGTAGTTGAGGCTGTATAAGCTCCCCTGTTCGTTCATCCGCACGCGGCAGATGCCCACTTTCCCCTCTGGGATGTGACAGTGCCAGGGACAGAGAACACAGCGGATCTTGGGCGGGTCGGCTTCATAGTACATGGCTTCCCGCAACAATTCGTTTCCCTCCTTATGTACAGCTGCCGAAGGGAGACGCCCACCTTATACATACCCTTTTCAGCAAAAAGATGCAACTTTTTTGGCAAAAAAATGACCGGCTACAGAAAATCGCGCCGGATCTGCCCGCTTTTTTGCCGTCACCGGTACCGCACGACTTCAAAACGGGATAAGGCAACGTCTTTTCCCGCCGGGATGCCGGCTTTCTGCCGGGCGATGCTCACCTGCTCCTCCGCCGTGTCAACGCCATCGAGCATGGGCAGCAATAGCCCCTGCTGGCGGCCCGAGCGGACGATGACGCCGTAGCGCTGCGGATCGAGGTCCTTCATCGACGCCACAGGCTCTTCGGGCATGAGCACGTCGACGGAGTAGACGAGCTCATCCAGTTCGTCCTCCTCGACAGGGAAAAAGCGCCGATCCTCCGTGCCGGCGCTGATGGCGTTCTGACGAATCTCCTCGCCTAGGCTCTCTTGCGTCGGGGAGATGGTGCCGATGCAACCCCGCAACCGCCCCTGCCTTTTGATGGAAACAAAGACGCCGGCGGGGTCGGCATCGGCCAGCTCTGCCGGGATCGGCGGCAGCGGCTTCTTGCAGACGTGGGCCTCCAAGGTCTGCCGGGCAAAACGGACGATGACCGATTCTCCGGCGCGAGACTTTTCAATCTGCGCGCGCCGTTCCTGAATATAACGGGAGAGGCGCCCTTCCCCCATTACGGTTCCTTCACCTGCCTCTTCCCCGCCGGTGACGGAACCGACGAGGTATCCGACGCCAAAGGGACCTTCATAGCTGTAGATGCGGCTCTTTGTTCCAGGCCGGTCAAAAGCGCCGGCCATCATCAGCAATGACCGGTAGCCGCACTCTCCCGCTTTTTCGCAGAGACTCTCGTCTATATTCAGCAAATCGTCCAGCTCCCAGAGCCCGAAGGCGCGCTCGATGGCCTTGTCAAAAGCCTGGCCTGCCGGCGCATCCTCAGTCAGGCGGTGAGACAGGTCGCTCGACGCGATCAAGGCGACACGGCGGGGCGACTCATCTATGGCCTCGCGCAGGGCGATGCCGAAGCGGAAGAGTTCTTCCCGGGGAAGTAGGGCCATGGCGATGGGAACGACCTTGCCGCTAAAGCCAGCCTCCCTGAGGAAATAGAACGGCACCATGGTGCCGTGATCAAGTTCCTGTTCAATCGAAAACCGTTTCGCCAGGCTTTCGTCTATCACGGCGACGCTGACGCCGCGGCGCTTGGCCTGGGCGATGATGGACGACACCAGGGGCAGGTCGTTCTCCACATCGGCCTTCACCTCTGGGGCGTTGAACCGGGCCAAGTCACCTTTCAGACGCGGAAAAGCCGTGACGGCGATGGCGTCTTGAAAGACGGGGCCATGGGGGCTGATGATGATCACCGTTTCCGGGTCCTGCTCCAGACACGCCTTCGCCCATGCCCGCATGGCATCGACGGTCTTCTGGACGCGGGGCAGGCTGCGGCCGCCCACGGCAGGCACGATGATCGGCGGGTGAGGCGCCACCCCGCCAAAGACGACAGTCATGGGAACACCTCCCAAGCGGTTACCTCGAAAAGGGCCTTTCTGTCCCTAAAAACCCCTCTGCTCTATTGTACCGCAAATCCAGTCCAATGTATTGTTTTCACTTGCCCCGCCTTTATCCGCTGGCAGGAGTAAGCGGTCCTTCGAATGAGCGGCGTCCCTCTGCCGACAAGAGCCGCAGGGCCGCGAGGGTACAAAAAACTGCCTTTCCCTCTTCGGGGCTGGCAAGATGTTTTGGGGATTGCGGCTACACTGTCTCGCTCTCCCCCGGTCACTGCTTCTCCAGGTGCATGATGATGACGCCGCCCTTTCCATCGCGCACAGGCGTGACGATCATCTGAAACCTGTTGCATCCGGTCGGCGAGCTGCAAAGGTATTCATGAGTAAAAGACTGCTCTTTTCCCTCCAGGACGGACAGGATGCCTTCATAAACGGGGCGCACATCATCGCATCCCTGATCGATGGCGGAACGACAGATTTTCAGGTAGTTGATCCCGACGCCAGCCAACGAAGGATCGGAGATGTCGTTCTCAATGGAATGGCGCTCCCACTCCTGGTTGACAAAGGTGATGTACCCGCTCGCGTCCAAAACCACCAACAAGATGGGCAGGGAATTGAGGATCGTCATATAGCGGTTCTCGTTTTCCTGCAGCACCTGAATGAAGCGTTTCAGTTGGGCTTCCCGCTCTTCGTACCTGCGGATGGAGTCTTGCACGTGTTCCATAAAAAGACCCCTCGACAATGTTGATATCGATAATCATTCTCCATTCAATCGGCAAATTCCTTTTTTCTATCCAGAAAATTGATCCTTTTCATTCCGCTGATGGTGCCGTACTAACGGTATGGGCGTCTTATTGTCACTATTTTAATCAATCTTCTTCGACAAAGCCAGCTGTCTCTATTTATTAAACACAGCAAAAGCCCTGCATCCCCTGTGATTCCCGGCTGCAGGGCCTCTTCGTTATGTCGGGTCCTCTCTCTCACGAATCGAACGTCCCCGGCGACAGGGCGCGGTCGACCTCGGGGATGAAACCGCCAGGCGCATCGCTCGCGGCGTCTTTCGGCTCCTCCGCCGGTTCCCCGCCCAGGTAGCGGGCGATGCCGGCGGCGATGCCCTGGGCCAGTTTATCCTGGTAATCGTCTTTGATGAGCAACGCTTCTTCGGCCGCATTGGACAAAAAGCCGGTCTCCACCATCACCGCCGGGCATTTGGTCATGCGCAAGACGAAGTAGTCTTCGGCCTTCGCCTGCCGCTTGTCCTTGTTGCCGACCCGCTTGGTCATTTCTTTTTGGATGTGCAGGGCCAGACGTTTCCCTTCCGCCGAGCCCGGCTGGTAAAAGACCTGCGGGCCTGAACAGGACGGCGCCAGGGGGAAACTGTTGGCATGAATCGATACATAGACGAGGGCATTGGCCGCCTGGGCCTTTTCCACGCGCTTCGTCAATTCGCTCCGCTGACTCCATTGACCGACGCTGAGATTGGCTTCTGTCTCGCGGGTGAGGATCGCTTTGCCGCCTGCCTGATTCAACTGGTCGACGACTTTTTTGGCGATCTGCAGGTTGATGACCTTCTCCTGGGTTCCCCGCGTCCCTTTGGCGCCGCCGTCTTCCCCGCCATGGCCGGGATCGATGGCAACAACCTTGTCCTGGATCGCCCCGGAAAAGGATTGTACAGTCCGATCCTCCAGCAGCCGGTCGATGCCTGCGTAGATCAGAACGGCGGACAGGGCCAGGACGGCGGTCACCCATAGCCGGGGATGCTTGCCCACGATCATCCACACCGAACGCACGGTACCCCCCCTTCCTGCCAGATCTTATGCAGACGGCATCGGGGGAAGACCGCAGTTGACCCGCGAAATATGATCGATCTGCAGACAGCATCATCGGCTGTATTCATCTGTGCCACCACCAAAAAGGCTGCCGACTTTCGCCGGCAGCCTTTTTGGTTACGCTTTTTCTGGCTGTCAATCCTGTACCTATCCTTGTGTCTGTCACGGTGGAAACGGCGGGAGAAAGGCCTGACCTTGCGGCAGGTCTTACATCCCCATGTCCATGCCGCCCATTCCGGGGGACATGGCAGGTGCGTCTTTCTTCTCCGGCTTGTCGGCCACGATGGCTTCCGTCGTCAGCAGCATGGCGGCGATGGAGGCAGCGTTTTGCAAGGCCGAACGGGTCACCTTGGCGGGGTCGACGATGCCGGCGGCGATCATGTCTTCATACACTTCGGTGGCGGCGTTGAAGCCTTGGCCGACGGGCAGGGACTTGACCTTCTCAACAACGACAGAGCCTTCGTAACCGGCGTTGTTAGCGATCTGACGGAGAGGTTCTTCCAGGGCGCGGCGGATGATGGCCACACCAGTCGCTTCGTCGCCAGCGGGCGTCTCCACGTTGTCCAGGGCTTTCTGAATGCTGACCAGCGCGGTACCGCCGCCGGGGACGATGCCTTCTTCAACAGCGGCGCGGGTGGCGTTCAGGGCATCTTCGATGCGCAGCTTCTTGTCTTTCAGCTCGGTCTCGGTCGCAGCGCCGACTTGGATGACGGCGACGCCGCCAGCCAGTTTGGCCAAGCGCTCTTGCAGTTTCTCTTTGTCGAACTCAGAGGTGGACTCTTCATGTTGACGGCGGATCTGGGCGATGCGCGCCTTGATGTCATCGGCACGGCCGGCGCCGTCGACGATGATGGTCTCTTCTTTTTTGATGCGGACCTGACGGGCGCGGCCCAGCATGTCGATGGTGGCGCTATCGAGCTTGATGCCGACTTCTTCAGAGACGACACGGCCACCTGTGAGGATCGCAATGTCTTCCAGCATGGCTTTGCGGCGATCGCCGAAGCCGGGGGCTTTGACGGCGACACAGGTGAAGGTGCCGCGCAGCTTGTTGACGACCAGCGTCGCCAGGGCTTCGCCTTCTACGTCTTCGGCAATGATCACCATCTGCTTGCCGCTTTGGACGACACGCTCGAGAACGGGCAGGATGTCCTTGACGGAGGAGATTTTCTTGTCGGTGATCAAGATGTAGGGGTCGTTGAGAACGGCCTCCATCTTGTCGGGGTCGGTGATCATGTAGGGGGAGATGTAACCGCGGTCAAAGTTCATGCCTTCGACAACTTCCAGGTCGGTGGTGAAGCCTTTGGATTCTTCAACGGTGATGACGCCGTCTTTGCCGACTTTCTCCATGGCTTCTGCGATCAGGTTGCCGATGGTGGCGTCACCAGCGGAGATGGCCGCTACCTGGGCGATGGCTTCTTTGCTCTCGACGGGCTTGGCGATGGCTTTGATCTCGGCGACGGCCTTCTCAACAGCCTTCTCAATCCCCCGCTTCAACACCATGGGGTTGGCGCCGGCGGCGACGTTTTTCATGCCTTCCCGGATGATGGCCTGCGCCAGGATGGTAGCAGTGGTGGTACCGTCACCAGCAACGTCGTTGGTCTTGGTAGCCACTTCTTTGACGAGTTGGGCGCCCATGTTTTCAATGGGGTTTTCCAGCTCGATCTCTTTGGCGATGGTGACACCATCATTGGTGATCAGGGGAGAGCCGAATTTTTTCTCCAGAACGACATTGCGGCCTTTGGGCCCGAGGGTGACACGAACGGCTTCCGCCAGGGTGTTGACGCCTTTTTCCAGGGCGCGGCGGGCTTCTTCGTTGAAGACGATCATTTTGGCCATAGGTTGTCTACCTCCTTAACAACTTCCCGCCTGTAAGGTCGGATTTTCTCCGGCGCGGGCGGGGACGGATTGCATAGGGCAGGGATGGTTCTTTTTATCCAGCTTAAAGGCTGTTCGTACTGGACTGGCTTCTTATAAGTAATGGAAACGCCTCGATTCGGTCAAGCGATTACAGCTTAGCCAGGATGTCGCGTTCGTTGAGGATCAGGTACTCTTTACCTTCGATCTTGATCTCGGTGCCCGAGTATTTGCTGTAGATGACCCGGTCGCCGACGGCCACTTCCAGAGCGGCCCGCTCGCCGTTGTCGAGCAGACGGCCGATGCCCACAGCCACGACTTCACCTTGCTGGGGTTTTTCTTTGGCGGTGTCCGGCACGATGATGCCAAAGGCTGTTTTTTCTTCCGCCTCGATGGGCTTCAACACGACCCGATCAGCCAAAGGTTTGATGTTCATACGAAACGGTACCCTCCTTCAGATTGCTTGCATCGTCTTAGTTTGTTAGCACTCACCGGTAGCGAGTGCTAACACCCAAGTACTATAATAGGGAGCCGCCCAAAGTGATGCAAACACCACGATCGGCCATTTAGCTGGTTTAGCTCCCGAAATTAATTATTTCCCACTCTTTTTGCCAGTATACACTTTCATCCTTCTTTTTTGGGTTTTATTCCATGGCGGGCGAAGGTGTTTTTGCTCATGTTCCCGCTCCTTGATCGGGAACCTCCTTCCCCCTCATAAAATCCATAAAGCGCCAAATCGGTTTTTTTCAGCCTCAGATCCTCCTTTAGCAGGGATGCGCCACCATAAGGGAGAAGTTCTCCCCAATCATCCGGCAGTCTAGACTGGGATCCGAATGCCGGGCAGTACATCGGAGGGCTTCCTGTGCGTGAGCGCCTGTTTCACCAATACAAACAACTGCAAGACAACGTGGCCCTCTGCAGCGTCTTTTTCGACCTTGTCGATTCCACTCGGCTGAAGCAGCAGTTGGGGCCGCTGGAAGGCGTCGCCCTCTCGTTGCGCCACAACGAACTCTGCGCCCAGACCGTTGACCTTTACCAGGGGCGGGTGGTCAAGCATATCGGCGACGCTATCTACGCCGTCTTCCCGAATCCGCTGCCGGCGTTGCTGGCAGCTTTAGATGTCAAGTACAACATCATCAAGGAGAACCTGCCTTTTCAGACCAAGATCGGCCTCTCCTTCGGCCTTGTGATGCCAGTGCGCACTCCCGATACCGATTACCTGGGGGCTTCCATCGACATGGCCGCCCGCCTGGCTGCTCAAAGCGCCCCTAATCAGGTCCTGTTGGACGAGTCGACGTTCCAGATTCTAAAGCCGCTCCTCAAGAGTCTCGACAAGGTCATCTTCCGCTTTCTGGGGATCCAGGAGCTCAAAGGCCTCTCCTACACGCCGCTCTACGAGCTCTCCCACAGCGAGTTGGGTTTCGTCCAGGAAAAAAGCGCACCTTCGCCCCAGGCGACCCGTTTCTTCGCCCTGCCGAACAACACCCCGCCGGCGACGATTCCCCCTGTCCCCCCTTCCTCAGCGGGGGTTTCCGCCGGCAGTTCGGGCGGCAGTCCCGAGGGCGGTTCCGTCAGTCCAGGCGACTTGACGGGTTCGAAGGGCTCCACCTCCGTCGCTTCGCGCTTCTTCGGGCGCACCGGCACTGCCGGCGGCAGCTCGGCTGCCGACGCTGTCTCAGCCGTCACCGGTGCCAGCTCCAGTTCTGTTGCGGTCACAGCTGCAACGTTCGACCAGGCCGCTACACAGCAAGGGGGCAGCGCCAGCCCGGTGGGATCGGCGGTGACGGCAGCGGCGGCGGCCGGCCTTTCCCCGCTCGTGCAGACCTATCTGGAACCGCTCCCTGTAGCAGACGAGGCTTTTCGTCACTTTCTACGGCGGATCAGCCTGAATCGCGACGATGTCGATCAGGTCTTTACGATGCTGCAGAACATGCACTATGCCCTGAAGGATCGCGCCGACTTTCCCGTGCGGAAGATCCGACCGAGCGGATCGTTCATGCGCGGAACGATGATCCGGCCGAAAAAAAGCCTCGACCTGCTTGTGGAGATTGCCCCTCCCGACGGCAAAACGCCCCCTGTGACCGTAGTCCTTGGCCAGATGCGGGAAATCCTGTCCAAGGTCGGTTGGAACCGCGATATAGAAGAATACCCGACATTCCTCCTCTTGGGACATGAGGACAGTTTCCGTATTTCTCCCTTGTTAGCGCTGGCGGAAGGGGAGAAGGAGGTTTTCTACCTTCCCAACGGGCCTGACACGTGGATCCCCCGCGATCCCCAGGCGCCGGAGCGGTGGATGTCAGCGGCCTTCCAGCGGCACGGGCCAACCTTCCTTGCTCTGATCCGCATCCTCCGAGCCTGGCAACGCACGAACTGCCGCATCCTGCGCACCCTGCACTTGGAAATGCTCACCGACTTATTGCTACGCAAGGTCCGCCTCGAACCGGGTCCCGAAGGGCTATACAACTGGTTCCGCTACGTCCACCAGATCTTCAGCCAGCAGAAAAAACCCTTCTTGGCCGATCCCTCTGATTCCACCTACTTTGTCGACGGGTACATGATGACCAACCCGGCCACCTTCAACCAGTTCGGCCGGCTACTTTCCCACTCGCTCCAACTGGCGACGGAGGCCGTCAACCTGGCGCAGCAGAAACAGTACCTGCTGGTACAGAACAAGTGGCGGGCGCTCCTAGGTCCCGGTTTTGGCGCCTGAATGTATTGGCCGAGGCTAGGACAGGGCAAGCATAAAGGTCCGCGACGTTCGCCAACCCATCGGTGGAGAACTTCGCGGACCTTTTTCCAGAAAGGTGCCTTACACTTTAGACCTTATACCTTGCCGCAGACGCCTGCAGCTCCGTCGCCAGGTTAGACATGGCCTCGATGGCGCTGGCCGTCTCTTCGGCGCCGGCCGACGATTCCTCAGCGATGGCGGCCACATTCTGTACAGCCCGTGAGGCCTGCTCCGTCGTGGCGGCCTGCTCTTCCGCCGCTGCGGCGATCTCGCCGACCTCGGTGGCTGTCTGCTTGACCTGATCCTTGATGTGCTGGAAGGCGGCGCCGGCCTGCTGGGTCAGCTCGCGACCGCTCTTGGCCGCTTCGACGGCGCGGCCCGTCACCGCCTGGATCTGTTTGATCAGGCTGGCGATCTCCTTGGTCGCCGAACCGGACCGTTCGGCCAGCTTGCGCACCTCGTCGGCCACGACGGCGAAGCCTTTGCCGGCGTCGCCGGCCCGAGCGGCCTCGATGGCAGCGTTGAGGGCGAGCAGGTTGGTCTGGGCGGCGATGTCATCGATCATCTCGACGATTTCGCCGATCTTTTCCGAGTTCTGGCCAAGGACCATCACGTTTTCCGAGATGGCGTCCATGCCCCGAACGGTCTCATCGATGATCTTGCCACCCTCTATGGTGGCGTTGGTCGTCGTCTCAGAGGACATGGCCGCTTTCTGGGCAGATGTGGCCACCTGAGTGGCTGCGCCGGCCATGTCGTTCATCATGGTCGACAGGCTCTGGGCCTCCTGGGCCTGGGACTGGGCGCCGCTGGCCAACTGCTGAGATGAAGCCGCGATCTGCTGGCTCGATGCGGCTACCGACTGGGCGCCGTCCTGCACTTGCTTGACAAAGCTGCGCAGGTTGTTGACCATCTGATGGATTGAGCGGGAGAGGGAGGAAATCTCGTCGCCCCCTTGCTTGTCAGCCACGTTTTGGGTCAGATCGCCTTGGGCGATGTTCTGGGCCAGTCGCTCCAACTCGCCGAGCGGCTTGGAAATGCTGCGGGAGAGGACCACCCCTGCGCCCAAGGAAAGCAGGAAAGCGACGGCGATGACGGCCACCGTCGTCGTTCGCGTCGACGCGTATCTGTCGTCGGCGTTCTTTTTGGTCTTTTCGGAGAGTTCCACCTGGAGTTGCACCATTCTCTCCAATTTTTCGTCCAGAGCGAGCGCTTTTGTCCGCCCTTCCGTGCGGGCGATCTCCAGCGCTTTGGCGTTCCCTTCCGCTGTTCCCAGGGCGCTCGATTGAATGATCCGCTGCGTCACCTCACGGTAGGTGCTCCAGGATGATTCGATGTCAGACAACATCCGCTTTTCATCAGCGCCGATCTCGGTTTCGCCGTATCTTCGTAATTCCTGTTCAAAGCTCTTGGCGTACTCTTTCGTCTTCGCTTCCCATTCATCCAGATCCCGTTTGTCTGAGGAAAGGATGTGGTTATAGACGGCCACGCGGTATTGTTGCAACTTGGCCTTCGCCTCTCCCAGGTAACGGACCGGCAACAGAGCGTTGTTGTACATCCCGTCGAGGCTCGCCTTTTCATCGGCGAGGCTGTTCAAGCCGTAAAAACCGACGGCGGCTGTGACCAGGCACGAAAAAAGGATCACCAGGAGGATCCGGGTGCCGACGTTCATCCGCGAAAGCATTCGCAGCCACTTCCCTTCGCTTTTCCTTCGCTTTTCCTTTACTTTTCGCTTAGGTTACGCTTCCCCTTCGCTTGCCTCAGCGCCGCCGAGCGCTTACGAAATAGCTTACTCCCGGGAAAGCTTTGTCACGGCTTCCTCTTCCGTCTCCACGATAGGAAGCAATTTGTCGAGGCGGGTGATCTCCAGCACCTGGCGCACGGAAGGGGTGATGTTGCAGAGGACCACCTGCCCCCCTTTTTCCCGGTAGCGCTTGTAGAGAAAGATCAGATTACCGATGGCTTCACTGGTGACAAAACTGACGCCCAGGTTGATGACCAGGCGGCTGTTTTCACGGGGAAGTTGAGCCAGGGAATCCTTGATCCGGTGGGCGTCGCCGACGCCGATGCTGCCGTAGAAGCGAAGGATCGACACATCGCCCCGTTCCTTGATCTCATGCTCCAACAAATTAGATCACCTCGTCCCCTCAGTTCTGCAACCGCTCTCCCGCTCCCCGGCGGAAGATGGCACCAATGTTCAGGATCAGGCTGACGCGACCGTCACCCAGGATGGTGGCGCCGGCAAAATGTTCCAGGTTCAGCCAGGGCGCCTTGATGGGCTTGATCACGATCTCCTTCTTGCCGATCAGGGAGTCGACCTCCAGACCCATCCGCCGTTCGGCCAAACCGACCATGACGACTGACCGGTACTTGCGGCGCCCTTTCTCAGGATCAAGCGGGATTTGTAACAGGTCCTGCAGCCGATAGAGCGGCACGATCCGCCCCCGCACCGAAAAAACCTCACGCCCGCCGACCGATTGCACCTCCTTGTTCTGCAGTTGGAAGCTTTCGAGCACGTTGTCTAGGGGGATGATCAGGCTCTCCCGCTCCACCCGAACGATGAGCCCCTGGATGATGGCCAAGGTGATGGGCAGTTGCAGTTGAAAGGCCGTTCCCTGTCCCGGCTCCGATTGGATGTCGATGATGCCGTGAAGGCTGCTGATGGCGCGTTTCACCACGTCCATCCCGACACCGCGCCCGGAGATGTCTGTCACTTTTTCAGCAGTGCTGAAGCCGGGGGCGAAGATCAGGTCCAGGATCTCCTGACGTGAAGGGGTCTGTCCCTCAGGAATCAGACCTAATGCCCGCCCTTTGGCAAGGACCTTGCTTTCGTCGATGCCGCGCCCGTCATCGCCGATCTCGACGACGATGCGACTGCCCTCATGGGTGGCCTTCAACCGGATGGTCCCTTCCTCCGGCTTGCCGGCCTGACGGCGGGCCTCCGGCAGTTCGATGCCGTGGTCGACGCTGTTGCGGATCAGGTGCATGATCGGATCGCCGATCAGGTCGACGACCGTTTTGTCCAATTCCGTGTCCTGGCCTTCCATCATCAGATTGACTTTTTTTCCCTGTTTGCGTGCCAAATCGCGGACGATGCGCGGGAAGCGGCTGAAGACGCCGCCGATGGGGACCAGGCGGGCCTTCATCAGCCCGTCTTGCAGTTGAGTCGTGATTCGAGCCAGCTGATGCGTCTCTTCGGCCATCTCGACAGCCAGCGGCGTCTGGCCGTGCCGCTCCAGGTAGTTCTCCTGAATCCGGGAAAAGCGCGCCTGAGAGATGAGCATCTCGCCGATCAGGTTCATCAGCAGGTCAAGCCGGTTAGCTTCAATCTTGATGTACTCTGTCGGCCGGTGGGAACTGTCACCTTGGCTGGCCAGGTCGGCTGCCGGCGTTTTCACCGCCTCTGTTCCGCGGTACCCCGCCGCTGCCTTTGCCACCGTCACTTCGGTCGCCGCCGGTAGGGCAGTCGGCGGTTCCGCAGCCCCAACTGCTGAAAAGGCTTCGTTGCCGTCATCTCCGCTGCGAATCTCTATGCAACGCACATCGGCCACGTTCAAGGCCCGTTCCAGGTCGTTGCGGCTTCCCTGACGCCAATCGAGCAAAATGGACGCCTCTTCGTAGGCATTTTCGTTAGCTTCCATCTCCGACCAAGCGGGCACGGAGCCGATCACTTCGCCGAATTCTTTCAGGTTGTTCAGGATGAGAAAGAAACGGACGGAGCGCATAGCGCATTCTGGCCTAAAGGTGACAAGAATCTCCGTCGCTTTGCCCTTGTAAGTTCCCCGGCTGCGCAGTTCGGCCAGTTGGGCTGTCCTTTTTGCGACACTGTCGTCTGCAGGACCATTGGCCGGCGCAGGCTGGTCCTGGATATCAGCCAGTTTGCGCGCCAGTTCCTCTGTCTTCGCAGAATCGACCGCTTCGGGATGAAAAAGGCAGTTTTGTATGTAATCAAGCGCCTGAAAGACCAGGTCGATATCCTTGGCGCTTAAAATATGCTTCCCCTCTCTCACCTTGCCGAGCAGGTCCTCCACCTTGTGGGTCATCTCTGTCACCGCCGGGAATCCGACCATGGCGCTGGAGCCCTTCAAGGTATGGGCGGCACGGAACATCTCGTGAATCATTTCCTGACTCGAACTGCCCGATTCGATGGCCAACAGATCCCGGGTCAGGATGTCCAGTTGCTCCTTCGCCTCCGAATAAAAAAGGTCCATATACTGGTCCATGAAGTTGTCATTGCTCAACCCCGTCACCTCCTCCGTTCCGGCTCATTCCAGGGTGGTTTCAATGCTGAATCAATGCAGGGATGTTCAGCAAGGCGATCAGCCGTTCATCCGTCTTGACCACCTTGTCGATGAACTGTTCCCCCACACTGAGACCTTCGGGGTTATCAGCCAACATCTCTTCGCGGACAGTCGTCACCGCAGAGACGGCGTCGACCCACAAGCCGACAACGATGTCATCGAGGTAAACGACAATGATGCGGTTATATTTTCCATCGCCCTGCGGGTCCAAGCTCAGGCGGCGCCGGAGATCGATCACAGGGATCACGTTCCCTCGAAGGTTGATCAAGCCGAGCACATGGGGCGGCGCATAGGGGATATAGGTCACCGGCGACGGCCGGATGATCTCCTGCACCTGTTCGATCGGAACGCCGTACGCCTCGGTCCCCAGTGAGAATGTGACGATCTGAAAGGCCTCCACGCAAGTTTCCCCTTTCCAGAGATCTGCTGCTGACCGGATTGCCGATATGGCCTTAGGCTCGATTCTTCATCTTGTTTGTAGTTCGATCATACGCTTAATACCAAAGGCTAGCAAGTACGAATTGACTGCGGAGGCGACGCCCCGAACAGGGCCAGGTGGGTCGGCTGGGGTTCCTCCGATATCGCTCACCTATGCTTGTCCCTTACAGTTTGCAAAAGCAGGGATAATCACTTTCATCGGTCCGATGATGACGTACTTTAATAAGTTATCAATAAATTTCTTATCAACCTATATTCTCTGCCGATAGCGATAAACCCTTTTATCAGGGCGCGAAGGCGAAGCGGAACAAAAAAAGCGAACCGATGCAGGTTCGCTTTTTCTGTAGCTGTAGCATGATGCGCCTGTCAGGTCCCGTTTCGAATGATACTCGAGACTGGCATCGACAGCGAGACAAATTAGCGCTTGGAGAACTGGGGAGCGCGACGGGCTGCTTTGAGGCCGTATTTTTTCCGTTCCTTCGCCCGGGGATCGCGGGTGAGGAATCCGGCGCGCTTGAGGACAGGGCGCAGGCCGATATCGGCTTTCAACAGCGCCCGAGCGATGCCGAGGCGGATGGCGCCGGCTTGTCCGCTGGTGCCGCCGCCGTGGACGTTGCAGAGGACGTCGAAACGACCTTCGCTCTTGGTCAGCTCGAGAGGCTGACGGACGATCATCTCCAGCGTTTTCTTCCCGAAGTATTCCATCAGCGAACGGTTATTGATGAGGAATTTGCCGTCACCGGGAACGAGACGCACGCGGGCGACCGACTTCTTCCGGCGACCGGTTCCTAAAAATTGCACTTGGGCCACAGGTGACTACCTCCTTCCCTAATCCCGAATGGTCCAGGCTTCCGGTTTTTGGGCCTGATGGGGGTGCGCTTCGCCTTTGTAGACATTGAGCTTGCGATACATCTGCTCGCCCAGGCGGTTTTTGGGCAGCATGCCCTTGATCGCTTTTTCGACGGCGCGCTCCGGCCTGGTCTTCAGCAGGGTGCCGTAGTTGATCAGGGTCATCCCACCAGGGTAGCGGGAATGATGGTAATACAGCTTTTGGGTCAGTTTCTTGCCGGTCAGGGCCACTTTCTCGGCGTTGATGATGATGACATGATCGCCGGTGTCCACATGGGGGGTAAAAATGGGTTTATGCTTTCCGCGCAGCAAGCGGGCAGCCTCGGAAGCGACCCGGCCCAGGGGCTTGTCGGCGGCGTCGATGACGTACCACTTGCGTTCGACGTCTTCGGCCTTAGCCATGAAGGTGCTCATCGCGTTCCCTCCTCAAAGGTATCGTCCTGTTTATCCTATCGGGGCGGCCCTGCATTCGTTTGGCCGGTCGTCGCCGCCCGCAACGCCGGGTGCCCACTCCGCCTGGCGTGTCACTGTGAAGGAAACGCCTCCGGTGGCTTTTCAGTGAAGGGCCTCTCTCCTGACTTCTGGGGCTAGTAGAAGTTTTGGAGAAAAACTCACTATAGTATTCTATTTTACGTTGAAAGGAAAGTCAAGGGGATCGTGCCAGACCTTCATCAAGCAAAGTCCCTGTGGCGGCGCTGTCATCCCGGCCCGGGTGCGGTCACGGGAGGCAATGATCGCCGGGATCTCCTCAAGGGCGATCTTGCCCTTGCCCACATCGATCAGCGTCCCGGCGATGATGCGGATCATGTTGTACAAAAAGCCGTTACCCATCACGTCGAGGACCAACCGGTGTTCTTCCTGCCTCGTCAGGTCACAGCGGTAAACGGTGCGGACAAAGTCCTTGACAGGGCTGCCGGTGGCGCAAAAACCGCGAAAGTCATGGGTTCCGACAAAGCACTGCGCTGCCGCCGCCATGGCCTCAAACTGAAGGGGCGGGAAGACCTGGTGAGAATAGCGCCGGTGAAAGGGCGACGGGATGCGGTGGTTGTAGATGGTATAGCGGTAGTGCTTGCCGAGGGCGCCGAAGCGGGAGTGAAACGCCAAAGGCACTGTCTTCGCCGCTACAACGGCGACGTCCGGCGGAAGGATCGCGTTCATGGCAAAGGGAAACCGGTCATCGGGGATCGGCGACGACGTGACAAAATCGACAACCTGCCCTCGGGCATGGACACCGGCGTCGGTGCGCCCGGCACAGTTCACCTTGACCTCCTCACCGGTCAGAACTTTGATCGCCCGGACCAAGGCATCCTGAATGGTGGGAAGGGCAGGGTTCTCCTGGGTCTGAAAACCGTGGTAGCAGGTTCCGTCATAGGCCACGGTCAGTTTTAGACGGCGTTCGCTCATGGGGCGTATCTCCAATTCATCGGCTATATCTCCGCTTCATCGTCTATCTCCGATTCATCGGAAGTCTCTCTCGTTTGTCGGGCACCTGGCCAACCCGTTGAGTCTATCTCCATCTCATCAGACTATTTACAGTTTACAGGGCCTTTTTCCAGAGACAGATCAAGATAAAAACGCCTGAGACGGCGACGGTGACGGCATAGTCCTTGCCGGACATGACCAAAGGCCGCATGCGGGTCCGCCCTTCCCCTCCCCGGTAACAACGGGCCTCCATGGCCATGGCTAATTCATCGGCCCGGCGAAAGGCGGAAAGCAACAGCGGCACCATCAGAGGAACCAAGCTTTTTACCCTCGCCACCAGGCTGCCGCTGTCGAAGTCGGCCCCCCGTGATGACTGGGCTTTCATGATCTTTTCCGTCTCTTCAATCAGCGTCGGGATGAACCGCAAGGCGATCGATGTCATCATGGCGAACTCGTGGACCGGCAAGCCGATCCTCTTTCCCGGTGAAAGGAGAAGTTCCAAGCCGTCGGTGAGGGCAATCGGCGATGTGGTCAGCGTCAAGAGCGATGTGGCGGCGTAGAGCCAGATCAGTCGCTGGCTCACCATGGCCCCCTGTCGAAGCCCTTCCCAGGTGATAGCGAAAGGGCCGAGCCTCACCGCCGTCTCCCCCGGCGTACTCAACAGATGGACGAGCAGGGTGAAGACGATGAAGATCCAGAGCGGCTTGATCCCCCGGAGGATATAGTGGATCGGCAACCGGGTCGCCACGATAGCGATGATGATGGGCAGACCGGCCAGGGTGACCGAGCGCAGCGTGGGCAACAGGAAGAGGGCGATGCTGAAAAGCAGCGTCGCTATCACTTTGGTACGCGGGTCAAGCCGGTGGACCGGTGAATCGAGGGGAACGTACTGGCCGAGGGTGATGTCTTTTAGCATGGCTGCCTCACCCCCAACGCCCGTAAAATTTCCTCTGCAGCGCCTTCCATGTCGACTGCCTGCTTATCAACAGGCAGTCCCTCCTGGCGCAAGCGGTGCAAAAGCCGCGCAGCAAAAGGCAGCTCCAGGCCGAGGTCGGCGATCCTGTCAGCTGCCGCGAAGACCTCTACAGGCGAACCTTCAAGCACAAGCCGCCCCTGGTCCATAATCGCCAAGCGATCGGCCAGCTGGGCCACCTCTTCCATGTGGTGGCTGACCATGACGATGGTCATGCCCTGGCGGCGGTGAAGGTCATCGATCAAGGCCAGCAACCTGCGCCGCCCCTGTGGGTCAAGACCAGCCGTCGGTTCATCAAGGATCAGCTTTTGGGGACCCATGGCCAAGACGCCGGCTAGGGCCACCCTCCGTTTCTGACCGCCGCTCAGTTGTAAAGGAGAACGCTTTGCCATCGCTTCGACGTCCAAGCCGACCAAGCCCATCGCTTTCCGCACTCGGCGATCCACTTCCTCTTCGTTGAGGCGGAGGTTGCGGGGTCCGAAAGCGATGTCATCATAGACGGTTTCATCGAAGAGTTGATGCTCCGGGTATTGAAAGACAATGCCCACCCGCTGACGCAACCGGCGAAAGGCGTCTTTGTTGGTGGGGTTCGTGCCTTTGGCATGGGAGCCTCCGGGCTGCGAACCCTTGTCGTCGGAACCGCTGATCGTGATCTCATCAACAACAACGGCGCCGGAGGTGGGTATCAAGAGCCCATTGAGATGCTGGATCAGCGTTGATTTCCCCGAACCGGTGCGTCCCACGATGCCGACTAGTTCCCCGTCACGGACAGACAGATCGACATCAAAGAGCGCCCTGACCGCCAGCGGCGTCGCCGCTTTGTAGACATGACTCAGTTGTCGGATTGCAATCGGCACAGGGCATTCACCAACTTTTCCATCGTGACTGCTTCCAGGGGGATCGTCAGTCCCCTTTCCCGCAAGCGACGGGCGATCTCGGCCGACGGCGGCGGTTCCAAACCGGCCTGTTCCAAGAGGCTTTCCTCTCGAAAGAGCGACTCGGGCAAACCGTCAAAGACCACCCTACCTTGTGACATGACGACAAGCCGTTCCGCCTCTGCCGCCTCATCCATGTCATGGGTGATCGTGATGACCGTCATCGCCAGCTCCTTATGTAAGCGACGGACCGTCTGGAGCACCTCGCGGCGGCTCTGCGGGTCTAACATCGACGTGGCTTCATCGAAGACCAGATAGGCCGGCTGAAGCGCCAAAGCGCCGGCAATAGCCACCCGCTGCTTCTGCCCGCCCGACAGATCATGGGGCGGACGCTCCCGCAGAGACTGCAAACCGACAACCGCTAACGCCGCATCGACGCGCCGCCGGATCTCCTCCGAAGGCAAGCCCAGATTCTCCGGCCCAAAGGCCACATCCTCCTCCACCGTCGTCGCCACCAACTGGTTGTCCGGGTTCTGAAAGACCATCCCCACCCGCCGCCGGATGTCATAGCGCTGCCGAGCGTCTTTCGTGTCCAACCCGTCCACCAGCACCCGCCCCTCGGCAGGCGTCAGCAAGGCATTCAAATGCTTCGCCAGGGTCGACTTCCCCGACCCATTCGCCCCCAGCACCGCCACCCATTCGCCGGAGCGGATCGTGATCGACACATTCGAGAGCGCTTGTATGGCGTCGCCGTCAGGATTCCGGTATTGAAAGCTTACGTTTTCAACGCTGATCAAAGACTTATCCCCCAATCCACGGGGCCTTTACATGAAGCGGCTAATCGCTCAAAATACATCAGCCTAAGGTCAGAAGTATCGCACCAGTGCCATCGAGTAGACGGAACAGTAAGTGTTTTTGGCTACGGGCGGCTGTCACATCGGGGTGGAATAGCACAGCGAGCGATTTGGGCGAAGCGGCGTCAGCGAGCGCAGTCTGCGAAGCGTTAAGGACGCCAGAACATGCAGAAAAGCCCGAAAGGTTTGGCGTCCTAGCGGAGCAGACAAGCGAGCAGCCGCGCAGCCCTTAGCGAGCGAAGCCATTCCACCCCGTCGCGCAATACACGCCGCCTAAAAGGAAAGCCAGGAACCCCTGATCCACAGGATCAACGGCCCTGACCTCGCAAGAGAACAACACACGCCAATAGCCCGCCAAAGCGGGCTAAAGGACTAGACGAGCTCGACGATACACATGGGGGCAGCGTCGCCGCGGCGGAACCCGGCTTTCAGGACACGGGTGTAACCGCCTTGCCGTGTGGCGTATTTAGGGGCGATTTCTTTGAACAGATGGGTGACGACCGATTCTTCCTGGATGAAGGCCAGCGCTTGACGGCGCGCATGCAGATCGCCTTGCTTACCCAGGGTGATCATCTTGTCAGCGATCCGGCGCAGTTCTTTGGCCTTCGGCTCGGTGGTCACAATCTTCCCGTGCTTGAGCAGAGAGGTGGTGATGTTGCGCAGCAGCGCCCGGCGATGGTTGGTCGGACGGCTGAATTTACGGTAGGGCACTCGATTCCCTCCTTTGCGACGGGGCTGGATTTAGTCTTCCGATTTACGCAACGACAGACCAAGGGCTGCCAACTTGGCGTCGACTTCCTCAAGGGATTTGCGGCCAAGGTTGCGCACCTTGATCATATCTTCTTCCGTCTTGTTGGTCAGGTCTTTCACAGTGTTGATGCCAGCCCGTTTGAGGCAGTTGTAGGAGCGAACAGACAAGTCCAGTTCCTCGATGGTCATCTCAAGGATCTTGTCCTGGGGACGCTCTTCCGTCTCGACCATGATCTCCACGTTCTCCGTGTTCTCCGTCAGGGCGACGAAGAGCTTGAGATAGTCGTTCATGATCTTGGCCGACCAGCTGATGGCCTCTTCGGGCGTCAGGCTGCCATTCGTCCACACCTCAAGGATCAGGCGGTCATAATTGGTGATCTGGCCGACGCGGGTGTCCTCGACACGGTAGTTGACCTTGCGGACCGGCGAGAAGTTGGCGTCAATGGGGATCACGCCAATGGCATGCTCCGACTTGCGGTGTTTGGTGGCCGTGATATAGCCGCGGCTCTTCTCCACAGTGATCTCCATGAAGAGGCGGCCTTTATCGACGGTGGCGATGACCTGATCAGGGTTGAGGATCTCCACATCGGCATCGGTGAGGATGTCCGCTGCGGTGACGACCCCTTCTCCCTCGAACTCAACACGGATCGTCCGCGATTCTTCAGTATGCATCTTGATAGCAAGCTGTTTGAGATTCAAGATGATATCCGTCGTGTCTTCGACAACGCCGGGTATCGTAGAAAACTCGTGAAGAACACCCTCGATCTTCACCGAAGTAACGGCGGCCCCGAACAGGGAGGTAAGGAGAATGCGACGAAGGGAGTTGCCCAGGGTCACCCCGTAACCTCGCTCCAGAGGCTCGACCACAAACTTGCCGTAGGTGGCGTCGTCACTCCGGGCGACACACTCGATCTTCGGTTTTTCGATTTCCAGCATGTACTGCTGAACCCTCCCTTGGCTTGAATCGGAAAACCCCTAATACTAGCGGGAGTACAATTCGACGATCAGGTGTTCTTGCAGGTTCGTGTCAATGTCTTCCCGCTTGGGCAGGGCGATCACCCGGCCAGAGAGGGTGTTCACATCGAGCTCCAACCAAGCCGGCGGCGTCTTCTGGCCGAGGCCGTCGACGATCTCCTTGAAGAGCGGCGTATCCTTGCTCTTCTCTTTCAGCTGGATCACGTCACCCACCCGCAGTTGGATGGAGGGGATGTTTACTTTCTTCCCGTTCAGGGTAAAGTGGTTGTGCAGAACAAATTGACGGGCCTCGTTCCGAGAACGAGCAAAGCCTAGCCGGAAGACGACGTTGTCGAGACGGGTTTCCAGAAGGCGGAGCAGATTTTCGCCGGTGACGCCTTGCTGGCGGTCAGCCTCAGCGAAATAGGCGCGGAATTGGCCTTCCAGAATGCCGTACACCCGGCGGGCTTTTTGTTTCTCCCGCAACTGCAGACCATATTCGGAAATCTTCTTGCGTCCTTGGCCGTGCTGACCCGGCGCGTAGGTACGGCGGTCAACGGCGCACTTGCCCGTGTAGCAGCGTTCCCCTTTGAGATATAATTTGGCCCCCTCCCGCCGGCAAAGGCGACAGACCGGACCGGTATAACGTGCCATTCTGCGGATGCACCTCCTAGGTGTTCAGATTAGACGCGGCGACGCTTCGGCGGCCGGCATCCGTTGTGGGGGATGGGGGTTACGTCTTTGATCATGTTGACTTCCAGACCGGCGGCTTGCAGGGAGCGGATGGCCGCTTCCCGACCGGAGCCGGGGCCTTTGACCAGGCATTCGACTTCCCGCAGTCCATGCTCCATGGCTTCCTTGGCAGCCGATTCGGCGGCCATCTGGGCGGCAAAGGGCGTCGACTTTCTCGAACCCTTGAAGCCGAGAACGCCGGCGGAAGCCCAAGAGATGGTGTTGCCGTTGGGATCGGTGATGGTGACGATGGTGTTATTGAAGGTGGACTTGATGTGGGCCACACCACGGTCCACATGCTTGCGTTCTTTCCGCTTGGTGCGGGTTACACGACGTGCTGCTGCCATATCCGGTGATGACCCCCTTTACTTCTTCTTCTTGCCGGCGACGGTCCGGGCAGGACCTTTGCGCGTGCGGGCGTTCGTCTTGGTGCGCTGACCACGGACGGGGAGCCCGCGGCGATGGCGAAGGCCGCGGTAGCAGCCGATCTCCATGAGGCGCTTGATGTTCAGGGAGATTTCCCGGCGGAGATCCCCTTCGACTTCTACGTTCTTATCGATGTATTCCCGCAGACGGGCCACTTCTTCATCGGTGAGATCGCGGGTCCGCGTGTCGGGGTTGATGCCGGTTTCAGCCAGGATCTTGTCGGCGGTGGGACGACCGATCCCAAAAATATAGGTCAGCGCGATGGCAATCCGCTTGTCCCTGGGCAGGTCGATGCCGGCAATACGTGCCATAGTGGTGTGTACACCTCCCGATTATTAACCTTGTTTTTGCTTGTGCTTCGGGTTCTCGCAAATAACCATGACTTTGCCTTTGCGTTTGATGATCTTGCACTTGTCACAGATCGTCTTCACTGAAGGCCGCACTTTCATCTTCGTTCCTCCTCGGGGGATCGACGGCTTGTATGATGACCGTTCAAGTATACTACGTCCTTACTTGAAGCGGTAGGTGATCCTTCCGCGGGTGAGATCATAAGGCGACAATTCGACCGTCACCCGGTCGCCGGGCAGGATCCGGATGAAGTTCATCCGGATTTTCCCCGACACATGGGCGAGGACCTTGTGGCCGTTCTCCAACTCCACGGTGAACATTGCGTTCGGCAAGGGCTCGACGACGCGCCCCTCGACTTCAATCACGTCCGTTTTGGACATAAGGAATTCCAGCCTCCTTGATATTACGAACCGGTCTCCAAGGTCTCCAGCAGTCGGCGGAGCGCACTGGCGACCTGGGCGTTGGCAGGAGTTTTGCCCTGTTGAAGCATCTCGCCGATTTCCGTTGCCACCAAGCCGGTGCACCGGAGATGTTTGACCTTCTTCTTCTTGGGGTTTTCCACTTTGCGATAGTGTCCGTCCACAATCAGAAGATAATCGGGATCAAGGATGTTGAGCACGATAAAATACCTGTCCCCGTCCCTTCCGGCTTGAGAACGCACCAGTTCGCCTGGCTTGACAGACCGCGCTGCCATGGTCAACGACCGTACAGGCGGGTGAGGACCTCTGGTCCATCATCAGTGAGGGCGATGGTATGCTCAAAATGGGCGGACGGCTTGCGGTCTTTTGTGACCACCGTCCACTGGTCTTCCTTGGTTTCGACTTCCCAGGTTCCTGCGTTGACCATCGGTTCGATGGCCAGCGTCATGCCTGCTTGAAGCCGCGGTCCCCGTCCAGCCGGCCCGAAATTGGGCACCTGCGGCTCCTCATGCATCTTCTTACCGATGCCGTGACCGACAAACTGGCGGACAACGGAAAACCCGTTTCCTTCAACATAGGTTTGAATGGCATGAGATATATCAAAGAGACGGTTGCCTACTTTCGCCTGTTCGATGCCGATCTCCAGGGAACGACGCGTCACGTCCAGCAGGCGTTGCAATTCCTCGTCAATCTCCCCGACGGGCAGCGTGATCGCCGCGTCGCCATGGTAATCATTGACAGAGGCGCCGACGTCAATACTGATAATATCCCCCGTTTGCAACTGCCGTAAACCTGGTATGCCATGAACGACTTGTTCGTTGATGGAGGCGCAGATGGTGGCTGGGAAGCCCTGGTAGCCTTTGAAGGCGGGCTTGGCGCCCTTGGCGCGGATATAATCCTCCGCCTTCTGGTCCAGGTCTGCCGTGGTTACCCCCGGTGCCACTGCCTTTTCCATCTCCCGCAGGGTCTCGGCCACAATCCGTCCGGCATCTCGCATGTAATCGAGTTCCCGGGCGGCTTTTAAGACGATCATTCAGCGTCTCTCCCCAGGGCGGCGCAGATGTCCTTGAACACCGCTGCCATGTCCTGTTCCCCGTCGATTCGCTTGTAGCGTCCTTTGGCCTCATAGTATTCGATGAGCGGTTGGGTCTGCCGGGTGTACACGTCAAGTCGGTTTTCCGCCGTTTCGCGGGAGTCGTCGCTGCGCTGATACAGCTCGCCGCCGCACTTGCCGCAAAGGCCCTCCGTCGGAGGCGGGTTGAAGAGGACATGGTAGGTGGCGCCGCACTGGCGGCAGATCCGGCGACCGGTCAACCGTTCGATCAGCCTCTCTCGGGGCACGTGGATGTCGATGACGGCATCCAACTCGAGGCCCAGTTCTTTCAGGGTTTCTTCCAGCGCATCCGCCTGGGGCACGGTCCGGGGGAAGCCGTCCAGGAGAAAGCCTTGGCGGCAGTCATCCTGAGCCAGACGTTCCCGCACGATCCCGATGGTCACTTCATCAGGAACGAGTTGACCGGCATCCATGAAGGCTTTCGCCTTTCGCCCCAGTTCCGTCTCATTTTTGATGGCGGCGCGAAACATGTCGCCGGTGGAAATGTGGGGAATGGCAAACCGGCTCACCAGCATCTCGGCTTGAGTCCCTTTGCCGGCGCCCGGCGGACCCATCAGCAATACGTTCACGGTATATCCCTCCGTAAGTTCCCCGCCCATGTCGGCAGGGATAGTTGCTGTGGGCAGGTCCGGAATGTGTCCTTGCCGCTCCGTAGACAGGTTTCCTCCGTCCTGGGACATGCCCACTCTGTTATCTCTATTTCATGAATCCTTGGTAATGCCGCATCAACATGTTGGACTCCAGTTGCTTCATCGTATCCAAAGCTACGCCAACGCAGATGAGGAGCGCCGTGCCGCCGAAGTAGATGTTGGTGATGCCTGTCAACATGATGACGAAAGTCGGCAGCAGGGAGATGACTGCCAGGAACAGCGCGCCAACCAGCGTAATGCGCGACATCACCCTGGTGATGTAGTCGGCTGTCGGTTTGCCGGGACGAAGCCCGGGGATGAAGCCGCCATACTTCTTCATGTTGTCGGCCACATCGACAGGGTTGAAGGTGATGGCGGTGTAGAAGTAGGTGAAAAAGAGGATCAGCAGCGCATAGAAAGCGCTATGCAGGAAGGAACCGAAGTTGAAATACTGCTGGAACCACTGTCCCACCGGGGAACCGGGGAAAAAGGCGGCGATGGTCGTCGGCAGCGCCAGGATAGAAGAGGCGAAGATGACGGGGATGACACCCGCCTGGTTGACCTTCAGGGGGATGTGGGTGCTTTGCCCGCCATAGACGCGACGTCCGACAACCCGTTTGGCATAGTTGACCGGGATCCGCCGTTGCCCCTCGCTGATGTAGATGATCCCGGCGATGGTGGCGCCGGCGATGATCAGGAAGAGCAGGACGTTCAGCACGTTGGTGGTGCCGACGCGGACATACTCATAGAGCGTCGCGATTCCGGCGGGGAGACGGGATACGATGCCGGCGAAGATGATCAGGGAGATCCCGTTGCCAATGCCCTTCTCGGTGATCCGTTCGCCGATCCACATGAGAAAAACCGTGCCGGCCGTCAGGGTGGTGGCGACGAGCAGGTATTGGGCGAAGCTCGGGTTGGCGACAGCGCCTTTCAGGCCATAGGAGAGCCCGATGGCCTGAATGAAGGCCAAGAGGATGGTGAAGTAGCGGGTGTATTCGGTGATCTTTTTCCGACCCTCTTCACCTTCCTTGGCCAGTTGTTCCAGCGAGGGGATGACGACGGTGAGGAGCTGCATGATGATCGACGCGTTGATGTAAGGGGTGATGCTCATGGCAAAGACGGAGAAGTTTCGGAAAGAACCGCCCGAAATCACGTCAAAAAAGCCGAAGAGGGCCCCTGAGTTCAACAGTTGTTCGATCACTTCGCGGTTGATGCCTGGCACAGGGATGTGAGCGCCGATGCGGAAGACGAGGAACATCATCAGGGTGAAGATGATCTTGCTCCGCAGATCAGGCAGTTTCCAGGCATTTTGCAGAGTGCCCACAAGCGTGGACATGTCTTACATCACCTCTACTTGGCCGCCGGCAGCTTTGATCTTCTCCGCCGCAGCCTCACTCACCCCATGGAGTTTTACCGTTAAGGCTTTTTCAATGTTGCCGTCGGCCAGCAGTTTGACGCCATCTTTCAGCTTCTTGATCATTTTCCGTTCCAGAAGCAGTTCCGGTGTCACCACGGTGCCGGCCTCGAAGACATCGAGGTCGCCCACGTTGATGATGGCAAATTCTTTTTTAAAGCGGGCATTGGTGAAGCCGCGCTTGGGGAGCCGGCGCTGCAGCGGTTGTTGACCGCCTTCGAAGCCGGGACGGACGCCGCCGCCGGAACGGGCTTTTTGACCTTTGTGACCCCGGCCAGCCGTTTTGCCCAGGCCGGAACCGATGCCTTGCCCTTTCCGAGTCGGTTTTTGCCGTGACCCGGGCGCCGGTTTCAGTTCATGGAGTTGCAAAGGGTACACCTCCTTGCGTTAGGCTTCCACTTCTTCCACAGTCACCAAGTGGTTGACCGTGCGAATCATGCCGCGGATGGCGGGGGTATCGTCATGGAGGACCGATTGATGGAGCTTTTTCAGACCCAGGGTGGCCACGGTAAGTTTCTGGTTCTTGGCGTAACCGATGGCGCTTTTCACCCAGGTGATCTTCAGTTTGGTGGCCACGGTTGACCCTCCTAACCAGTAATCTCTTCGACCGTTTTGCCGCGCAGTTTGGCGACCTCTTCGGCACGCTTCAGACTGCGCAGGCCTTCCATGGTGGCCCGCACCATGTTGTTGGCGTTGTTAGAACCCAGGGACTTGGTGAGGATATCGTGAATCCCAGCCAACTCCAGGACGGCACGGACAGGACCGCCGGCGATGACGCCGGTGCCTTTGGAAGCCGGTTTGAGCAACACCCGACCGGCGCCGAATACGCCAAGGGCGGGATGGGGGATGGTCGTGCCGACTACGGGGACAACGATCAGGTTCTTTTTCGCGTCTTCAACGCCTTTGCGGATCGCCTCAGGCACTTCGCCGGCCTTGCCAAGGCCGAAGCCCACGTGGCCTTTGCCGTCGCCGACAACAACCAGGGCGCTGAAGGAGAAACGGCGACCGCCCTTGACGACTTTCGCCACGCGGTTGATGTAGACGACTTTTTCCTGAAGTTCCAGACCGCTCGCGTCTATTCTTGCCATTCTTTTCCCTCCTTTATGCGGGACGTTTAGAATTGGAGCCCCGCTTCCCGGGCTGCTTCGGCCAGCGCTGCGATCCGGCCGTGGTAGATATAACCGCCGCGGTCAAAGACTACCTTGTCGATGCCTTTTTCCAGGGCCTTCTTGGCGATGAGTTCGCCGACCTTTTTTGCCCCTTCGATGTTCCCGCCGGATACGTTGGCTGCCTTGAACTCGCCGTCGAGGCTGGAGGCGGCCACCAAGGTCCGGCCGGTGACATCATTGACCACTTGGGCGTAGATATGGTTCAGACTGCGGAAGACACACAGGCGGGGACGTTCTTCAGTGCCCTTCACCCGTTTGCGAATCCGCATGTGTTTCTTCTGACGTGCGGCATCGCGGTCAAGCTTTTTGATCACTCGGGCTCACTCCCTTCGACCTCGGGTTAGGGCTTATTTTTTGCCTTTTTTACCGCCGGTCTTACCGACTTTGCGGCGGATCACTTCGGTTTCATACTTGATGCCCTTGCCTTTATAGGGTTCGGGCTCCCGTACGGCGCGGATGTTGGCCGCCAGCGCGCCCACTTTTTCCTTGTCGATCCCTTTGACGATGATCTTCGTCGGAGCAGGGACTTCCACTTCCAGGCCTTCGCCGGGCTCGATCTCGACCGGGTGGCTGTAGCCGACGGTGAGGACGAGCTTCTTCCCCTGCTTCGCCGCCCGGTAACCGACGCCGACCAGTTCCAGGCTTTTGCTGAAGCCGACAGAGACGCCGTCTACCATGTTGGCGACGAGGGTGCGGCTCAGGCCATGAAGGGAGCGATGGAATTTATCGTCGCTGGGGCGCGTAACCTGGACGGTGTTGCCTTCCACCGTGACGATGATGTCTTTATGGAGCTCCCGGCTGAGTTGGCCTTTCGGTCCTTTCACCGTGACGACGTTGCCTTCAATCGTCACGTTGACGCCGGCCGGGATCGCCACGGGTTTCTTGCCGATCCGTGACATGGTCACACCTCCTGCTGTGTGTGATTCGGTTCGATGGTGGGTTGATTACCAGATGTAGCAGAGAACTTCTCCGCCCAGGCCGGCCTTGCGAGCGGCTTTGTCGCTCATGATGCCTTGCGAGGTCGAGAGAACGGCGACACCCAGTCCGCCGAGGACCTTGGGGATCTCTTCTTTGCGGGCATAGACGCGCAGACCCGGTTTGGAGATCCGCTTGACGCCGGTGATGACTTTTTCACGGTTGGGGCCGAACTTCAGGTAGATGCGGAGCAGGCCTTGCTTGTTGTCTTCGACGTATTCCACGTCTTTGACGTAACCTTCATTCTTAAAGATTTCTGCGATGGCCCGCTTGACTTTGGAAGCCGGAACTTCCACTTTGTCATGGTAAACCATATTGGCGTTGCGGATCCGTGTCAGGAAATCCGCGATTGGATCGGTCATGACCATTGGGCTGGTACCCCCCTCCGTGTATCTTTACCAACTGGCCTTGGTCACGCCGGGGATTTCCCCTTTGTAGGCCAGGTTGCGGAAGCAAATCCGGCACATCCCAAATTTCCGCATATAGGCGTGAGGGCGTCCGCAGATCTTGCAGCGGTTGTGGGCGCGGACGCGAAATTTGGGGGTGCGGCTTTGTTTCACGATCATGGATGTTTTTGCCACGAGATTCCCTCCTGTAAATGCCTTATTCGGCGCGGAACGGCATTCCGATCAGCCGAAGGAGTTCACGGGCTTCTTCGTCGGTCTTGGCCGTCGTCACAAATGTGACGTCCATCCCGCGCAGACGGTCGATCTTATCGTACTCGATCTCGGGGAAAATCAGTTGTTCCTTCAGGCCGAGGGTGTAGTTGCCGCGACCGTCGAAGGACTTGGGACTGACGCCGCGGAAGTCGCGGACGCGGGGCAGAGACAGGTTGACCAGCTTGTCGACGAAGTCGTACATCTTGTCGCCGCGCAGGGTCACCTTGCAGCCGATCTTCATGCCTTCCCGCAGTTTGAAGCCGGCGATGGATTTCTTCGCCGTCGTGATGACCGGTTTCTGACCGGTGATGCGGGTCAGGTCGCCTACGGCAGCGTCGAGACCTTTGGGGTTTTGAATCGCTTCCCCAAGGCCCATGTTGACGACGACTTTTTCCAGGCGGGGGATCTGCATGACGTTTTTATATCCGAACCGCTGCATCATGGCAGCGTTGACATCGGTTTGGATTTTCTCTTTCAGACGGGCCAATCTGCTGACCTCCTCTCGGACGAGGCTTTACTTATCTTTGTCAAGCACGTCACCGCATTTGCGGCAGATGCGAGCCTTGTCGCCGTTTTCCAGGAACTTGTGACCGCTGCGCACCGGCCGGTCACATTTGGGGCAGAAGATCATCACGTTGGAAGCGTCGATGGGCGCTTCTTTTTCGATGATGCCGCCTTGGGGATTGGTCTTGCTGGGCTTCGAGTGCCGTTTGACGATGTTGACTTTCTCAACGACAACCCGGTTTTTGGCGGGAATCACTTCAATGATTTTGCCTTTTTTGCCAGCGTCCTTGCCGGTGATGACCTGTACCAGATCGCCTTTTCTTACATGGACTTTCGGGTTGGCCATGGTGCTTTCACCTCCACCCTACAGTACTTCGGGGGCCAACGAAATGATCTTCATGAAATCGCGGTCGCGAAGTTCGCGGGCCACGGGCCCGAAGATACGGGTCCCCTTCGGGTTTTTTTGTTCATTGATGATGACTGCGGCGTTCTCGCTGAAGCGGATGTAGGAGCCGTCAGGCCGTTTGATCGGTTTCCGAGTCCGGACAACCACGGCTTTGACGACGTCTCCCTTTTTCACCACGCCGCCGGGCGTTGCCTCTTTGACGGAAGCGACGATGATGTCGCCGACAGAGGCATACCTCCGGTAGGAGCCGCCCAACACACGGATGCACAACAACTCTTTGGCTCCGGTGTTGTCACCGACCCGGAGTCGAGTTTCTTGCTGGATCACGACGGTAACCTCCTATGCCGTGGTTTATACGATGACGGCTTTTTCGACGATACGAACGACCCGCCAGCGCTTCTCCTTGGAGAGGGGACGTGTTTCCATGATTTCTACGACATCGCCGATTTGACAGGCGTTTTCTTCATCATGGGCCTTGAATTTCTTCGTCTTTTTAACGGTACGGCCGTACAGAGGGTGCTGGATGCGGCTTTCTACGGCGACAACGACGGTCTTTTCCATCTTGTTGCTCGTGACTTTACCGATGCGAGTCTTGCGTTCGGCACGTTCGGACACTGCTTCTTACCTCCTTACCCGCTGCACTAAGCCTTTTGGGCTTCCAGTTCTCGTTGACGGAGGACTGTCTGCGTCCGGGCGATGTTTTTGCGCACGTCCCGGATCCGCATGGGGTTCTCCAACTGTTGGGTAGCAAGTTGAAAGCGGAGGCGGAAGAGTTCGTCTTTGAAGTCAATCAGCTTTTTCTGCAGTTCTTCCGTGCTCAGGTCATGCAGTTCTTTAGCTTTCATTCGCTTCACCACCCACTTCTTCCCGTTTTACAAACTTGCACTTGATGGGCAGCTTGTGCATGGCCAGGCGCATGGCTTCCTTGGCGGTATCTTCAGGAACGCCGGCCAGCTCAAACATGATCCGGCCCGGTTTGACAACGGCAACCCAGTATTCAGGGGAGCCTTTACCGGAACCCATCCGGGTTTCAGCCGGCTTGGCGGTGATAGGCTTGTCGGGGAAAATCTTGATCCAGACTTTACCGCCCCGTTTGATGTAGCGGGTCATGGCGATACGAGCGGCTTCGATCTGGCGGCTGGTGATCCAGGCCGCTTCCAGGGCTTGCAGGCCATATTCACCAAAGGCGACGCTGTTGCCGCCTTTGGACTTGCCTTTCAGACGGCCTCGTTGCACCCGACGCCATTTGACGCGTTTCGGCAGCAACATGGGTTATTTCCCTCCTTCCGCGGCGGCAGGCGGCCGGCGGTCACCACGGGGGCGGCGATCGCGACGTTCGGAACGTTCGGGACGCTCAGCGCGCTCGGCAGGTTCACGGCTTTCGCCGGTGCGGTTCTTGGCGCCCGGCAGGATTTCGCCTTTGTAGATCCACACCTTGACACCGATGATGCCGTAGGTGGTGCGGGCTTCCGCAAAGCCGTAGTCGATGTCGGCGCGGAGGGTGTGGAGGGGAACCTTGCCTTCGTTGTACCATTCAGTCCGGGCGATCTCAGCGCCGCCGAGACGACCGGAGACCATGATCTTGATGCCTTCTGCGCCAAGGCGCATGGTGCGGCCGACGGACTGTTTCATGGCTCGGCGGAAGGAGGTTCGCTTTTCGAGCTGGGCTGCCACGTTCTCAGCGACGAGTTGGGCATCCAGTTCAGGCTTTTTAACTTCAGCGATATTGATGTTGACGGCGCGACCCGTCATTTTTTCCAGCTCTTTGCGCAGGTTTTCCACTTCGGCGCCGCCGCGACCGATGACGATGCCCGGCTTGGCAGTGTGGATGGTCACCTTGACGCGGTTGGCGGCCCGCTCGATCTCGATGCGGGGAATGCCGGCGGCGTAGAGCTTCGATTTGACAAATTTGCGGATTTTGAGGTCTTCATGCAGCAGTTCGGCATAGTTTTTTCCGGCGAACCACCGGGCATCCCAGTCTTTGATGATGCCAATCCGCAATCCTTTCGGATTGACCTTTTGACCCACAGCTTATCCCTCCTTCGTCCCGGCGTTGGCGTCGGCCTTTGCAGCAGCGGCTTTGGGGTCCTTCTTGGCGGCTGCGGGCTTGGCGGGCTTTTCGGCGACAATGACGGTGATGTGGCTCATGCGCTTCTTGATGACATCGGCGCGGCCTTGAGCGCGGGGGCTGATCCGTTTCATGCTGGGACCCTGGTCGACGAAGCAGGTCTGCACATAGAGATCGGCCGTGTTCATCTCGTAGTTGTGCTCGGCGTTGGCGACTGCCGATTTGAGGACTTTCGCCACGTCGGCAGCGCTTTTCACGGGGGTGAATTTCAAAATGGCAAAGGCGTCGGCTACCGATTTACCCCGAATGAGGTCAATGACTTGACGTACCTTCCGGGGAGAGGTGCGGACGTACTTGGCCACCGCTTGGGCGGTTTTGGCTTCCATTGGCCTTCCTCCTCTTCTCCCTTGGCCTAGCGCAGGCGGCTGGATTTCTCCGAACCGGCATGGCCTTTGAAGGTCCGGGTCGGGGCGAATTCGCCCAGTTTGTGACCGACCATGTCTTCCGTCACATAGACGGGGATGTGTTTGCGCCCGTCATGGACAGCGAAGGTATGACCGACAAATTGCGGAAAAATAGTCGAGCGTCGGGACCAGGTCTTGATGACCCGTTTCTCGTTCTTTTGGTTCAGTTCCTCAACCTTTTTGAGAAGGCTGGCTTCAACATAAGGTCCTTTTTTCAGAGAACGGCTCATGCACGATCCTCCCTTCTGGTGTCAGGGTGGCGGGTGGTGTTCCCGCTCCGTTTCACCGAACCCACTTACTTGGTACGGCGTTTGATGATCAGCTTATCAGAAGCTTTCTTCCGACGGGTCTTGCCGCCGATGGCCACTTTGCCCCAAGGGGTGACGGGTGCTTTGCGTCCGATGGGGGAACGGCCTTCACCGCCGCCATGGGGGTGATCGACGGGGTTCATGACAACACCGCGGACGGTGGGACGGATGCCCAACCAACGTTTCCGACCGGCTTTGCCGATGGTGATGTTTTCATGCTCCAGGTTGCCCATCTGACCGATGGTAGCGCGGCACTCGGCCAGCACCTTGCGCATTTCGCCAGAGGGCAGGCGCAGGGTGGCATGTTCACCTTCCTTGGCCATCAGCTGAGCGGCGGCACCGGCGGAACGGACGAGCTGGCCGCCTTTGCCGGGGCGCATCTCGATGCAGTGGATCAAGGTGCCGACAGGGATGTTCTTCAAGGGCAGGCAATTGCCGGTCTTGATGTCGGCGTCAGGACCGGAGACGACGGTGTCGCCTACATTCAGTCCGTTGGGGGCGATGATGTAGCGTTTTTCGCCGTCAGCGTAGTGAAGCAAGGCGATGCGCGAGGTCCGGTTCGGATCGTACTCGATAGAAGCGACTTTGGCGGGGATGCCGTCCTTGATCCGCTTGAAGTCGATGACCCGGTACATGCGCTTGTGGCCGCCGCCCTGGTGACGGACGGTCAGTTTGCCCTGGTTGTTGCGCCCGGCCTTCTTCTTCAAGGGCTCGAGCAGCGATTTTTCCGGCTTGGTCTTGGTGATTTCATCAAAGCTGGCCACCGTCATCTGGCGGATACCAGGCGAGGTGGGCTTAAACTTTTTTACAGCCACGCAGTTTCCCTCCTTTGGTCCGGCCAGACTTAGACGCCTTCAAAGATTTCGATCTTGTCGCCCTCTTTCAGGGTGACGATGGCTTTCTTCTTGTCAGCGGTCCGTCCTGCGTACTTGCCCATCCGCTTAGGTTTGCCTTTGACATTCATGGTGTGAACGTCAAGGACCTTGACGTTGAAGAGCTGTTCGACAGCGTGCTTAATTTCGATTTTGTTGGCTTTCGGTTCCACCACGAAGGTGTATTTGTTCTCCTGAGCCAAGTCCATCGACCGTTCAGTGATGACCGGTTTTTTCAGAACGTCATAGGGGCTGCGCATCAGGCGAACACCTCCTCAACCTTGGCCACGGCATTTTTGGTGATGACCAGTTTGTCGTGGTTCAGGATGTCATAGACGTTGATGCCGACAGCTTCAACGGGGGAGACGCCGGGAATGTTGCGGGCCGACTTGAAGACGGTCTCGTCGATGTCGGCGGTCACCAACAGGGCCTTGCGTTCCACCTTGAGCTTGTTCAAGATGCCGGCGATGACTTTCGTCTTCGGGGCGTCCATTTCCAGGGCGTCGACGACAATCAGGTTGCCGGAGCGGACTTTGTCCGACAGGGCCGATTTGAGGGCCAGACGGCGGACCTTCTTCGGCATGGCGATTTTATAGCTGCGGGGCTGGGGCCCGAAGATGATTGCGCCGCCGCGCCAAAGAGGCGAACGGCTGGTGCCGGCGCGGGCGCGGCCGGTACCTTTTTGTCTCCAGGGCTTTTTGCCGCCCCCGGAGACTTCGCCACGGGATTTGACCTTGTGGGTGCCGCGCCGCCAGGCGGCCAGCTGGGTGACTACGGCCTGGTGCATCACGGCTTCGTTGGGCTCGATACCAAAGATCGCGTCGTTCAGTTCGATTTCACCGACCTGAGCGCCTTCGGTGTTGTAAAGGGCTACTTTCGGCATGTCGTGTCCTCCTTTCTCCGGGGGATGTTTACTTGGCCTTGATAGAGCTCTTGATCAGCAACAAGCCGCGCTTAGGGCCGGGCACTGCGCCTTTGATCAAGAGGAGGTTGCGCTCGGCGTCAACGCGGACGACTTGCAGCTTCTGGACGGTGACGCGTTCGTTGCCCATACGCCCGGGCATCTTGCGCCCTTTGAAGATGCGGGCCGGACCTTTGGCGCCGGCGGAACCAGGGCGACGGTGATACTTGGAACCGTGTTTCATCGGTCCCCGCTTGAAGTTGTGGCGCTTGATGCCGCCGGCAAAGCCTTTGCCTTTGGACGTGCCGACCACATCGACATACTCGCCGGCGGAGAAGACGTCGGCTTTCAGTTCTTGGCCTACCTTGTACTCATCCATGCTGTCCACCTTGATTTCGCGCAGGACGCGAACCAGGCGAACGCCGGCATTTTTCAGGTGACCTCTTTTCGGCTTGTTGAGCAATTTTTCACGGACGTCGCCGAAACCGATCTGGACAGCTTCGTATCCGTCCTTCTCCACGGTTTTCTTTTGAACGACAACACAGGGGCCGGCCTGGACGACTGTCACGGGCACAGCGACTCCGTTATCGGCAAATACCTGCGTCATACCGATCTTTCTACCGAGAAGACCTTTCTTAGCCACCAATGACACCTCCCATCTCTAGCAAAAGGATTACAGCTTGATTTCAATATCCACGCCCGCCGGCAGGTCCAGACGCATGAGCGCATCGACAGTCTTCGGATTAGGTTCGAGGATGTCGATGAGGCGCTTGTGGGTGCGCATCTCAAACTGCTCACGGGAGTCTTTGTTGACGTGGGGAGAGCGCAAGATGGTATAGATGCTCTTCTCCGTCGGCAGCGGAATCGGACCGGATACCGCCGCGCCGGTCCGCTTGGCCGTTTCTACGATCTTTTCGGAAGACTGGTCGAGAATCCGATGATCGAAAGCCTTCAGGCGGATCCGAATTTTTTGTTTACCCATGCAGGTAAGTCCCTCCTTTTGTTCGCCCGATTGATTACGGACCTTCTCCGCGAAAATTACCCCAACAACGCTCTCGGGCGTGTCGTAAGTAAAAAAGACACAAAGAGAGCTCTGCCCACCAATCCTGAGCCATTGTTGGGCAACCTTTCGCTTCATCGCAAAGCCAACCCACAATATGAGATTTTAGCACCAAGTGTTCGGAAATGCAAGTGATTTTCGCTTCGTATTTGAATATTTCTCGGAAAATCTGCGGGAAGCCTATCGCCAGCCGTAGCAGCCATGTGGGTAATCGTAAGGATACCAGTGAGAAGCGTGAGGTACTTCGTTCTGTAATCGCGGGGGCTGGCGGCGGCCTTCGCAAAGAGCTGCGCGGCGGCTCGCTTGTCGGCTGCGCTAGGGCGCCAAAACTGTAGGGTAGTATGCATGTCAATGGCGCCCTTTAACGCTCCGCCTCCGCGCTCGCTCTTCGCCGCTCCGCTCAAATCGCTCAGGCCACCGCCAGCCCCCTGCTTTTTCAGTGAGTCGAAGGAAACAACTGGCTGTCGAGTCCGATTTCATCGCCTGGTAGGCATAGGGTGCAATTAGATGTTGCGACAGTTTAGTCGCAAAGGCGGCGAACACCTGGGCATCCACTAAGGTGTTGGTGGATAGCTGAGATAAGATAAGGGCTGTCTAAGCTACCACTTAACAATTTGTTTTTATGGTAATAATAAGAAATCAGACTGCGTCTTCTCATATTTGTGCTATAATTATTGCAGGGGGGTGACGGTATGACAGACCGGGACCTGCTGTTGCAGATCTTGGAGCGCATAGACCGCATGGAGAAGCGTATGGACCGTATGGAGACGCGTCAGGATGAAATGTATCAGATTCTTCGTGCGACAGAGGCCAACCAAGCGACAAGCCGAGCAGAACTGGTGGCAGTAACAGATCGAGTGATACAATTAGAGCGTGGCTAGAGCCGAACAAAACAAGTTGTAGCGGACGTAGCCGCCATATTGAACGCCGAAGCTAAACCGGGTGCATGACACTCGGTTAATTCATTTTAAATATGTACCCTAACCCCACCCAACTACATTCACCAATATAGCGAAGGTTCTTTACCGTCTGGAAAAAATCACGGTAGCACAGCGATGCCCGCTTAGGCATACTAGCCTCAGCCTGCGTGCCAGTGGAGCGCTTGACCGCACCGCTTCCGTTTACAGCACTATTAATATGATCGCCGGACAGTAGCAATTCGAAAATTGGAAAATACGCCCAAGGTGGCATCGGCTGCGCCAGCAGGGTGAGCGGTTTGAGCGGAGCGGCGAAAAGCGAGTGAGGAGGCGAAGCGGCAAGGACGCCATTGCCATGCAGAAAAACCCGAGAGACTTTGGCGTCCGAGCGGAGCCGACGAAGGAGCCGCCGCGGAGCTCTTAGCGAACCCCGCTGGCGCACCCGCGCCACCCTCCGCATTTTGATGGTTACTTATGAGGGTTGAGGAGTGTAAAAGGAAAACGACCGGATCGCCTGAAATGATTCAGGGACCCGGTCGCTTATTAGCCGACTGGCGATCGATTACTCGATGATACCGGTGACAACGCCGGCGCCTACAGTCCGGCCGCCTTCGCGGATAGCGAAGCGGAGGCCTTCTTCGATGGCGATGGTTTTGCCGAGCTCGATGGTCATCTTGATGTTGTCGCCAGGCATGCACATTTCAACGCCTTCAGGCAGCTCGATGAAGCCGGTTACGTCGGTGGTCCGGAAGTAGAACTGGGGACGATAGCCGTTGAAGAACGGGGTGTGGCGGCCGCCCTCCTCTTTGGACAGGACGTAGACCTCAGCGGTGAATTTGGTGTGGGGCTTGATGGAACCGGGTTTAGCCAGAACTTGGCCGCGCTCGATGTCTTTCCGTTCAACACCGCGCAGCAGGGTGCCGATGTTGTCGCCGGCTTGGGCGAAGTCGAGGAGCTTGCGGAACATTTCAACGCCGGTGACGACGGTCTTGCGGGTGGACTCGGCCAAACCGACAATCTCGACTTCCTCGCCGACTTTGATGGTACCGCGCTCGACACGGCCGGTGGCGACGGTGCCGCGCCCGGTGATGGTGAAGACGTCTTCAACCGGCATCAGGAAGGGCTTGTCGGTGGCGCGCTCGGGGGTGGGGATGTACTTGTCGACTTCGTCCATGAGCGCCCAGATCTTACCGCACCATTCGCACTCGCGCTTGCCGCAGCCGCACTCGAGGGCTTTCAGGCCGGAACCGGCCACGATGGGGATGTCGTCGCCAGGGAACTCGTAGGAGGAGAGGAGCTCGCGCACTTCCATCTCGACCAGTTCCATCAGTTCGGGATCGTCTACCATGTCGGCTTTGTTCAGCCAGACAACAATGTAGGGTACGCCGACCTGGCGGGCCAGGAGGATGTGTTCACGGGTCTGGGGCATGGGACCATCAGCAGCAGACACAACCAGGATGGCGCCGTCCATCTGAGCAGCACCGGTGATCATGTTTTTGATGTAGTCGGCGTGACCGGGGCAGTCCACGTGAGCGTAGTGACGGTTGTCGGTTTCATACTCAACGTGGGCGGTGTTGATGGTGATGCCGCGTTCACGCTCTTCGGGCGCAGCGTCGATTTCGTCGTACTTTTTGAAGGAGGCTTTGCCTACTTTGGAGAGAACCAGGGTGATAGCAGCGGTAGTGGTGGTTTTGCCGTGGTCAACGTGACCGATGGTGCCGATGTTCACGTGCGGCTTGGTGCGCTCGAATTTGGCTTTTGCCATTTCGTACTCATCCTTCCTTTTCAGGCTTAAGGATTATTGGGGAGGATGGCTTGGCCATCCTCTATCCGGCGAAAATCGCCTATGGCGATTTAGCCTTTACGTTTCGCGATGATGCCTTCAGCGATGTTGCGGGGCACTTCTTCGTTGTGGCTGTACATCATGACGTATTGACCGCGGCCTTGGGTGCGCGAACGCAGGTCGGTGGCGTAGCCGAACATCTCCGACAGGGGGACGTAGCCGCGCACCACTTGGGTGCTGCCGCGCGACTCCATGCCTTCGATGCGGCCCCGGCGGGAGTTGATGTCACCGATGACATCACCCATGTATTCCTCGGGAACCGTGACTTCTACTTTCATCACCGGCTCAAGGATGACAGGGTTGGCCTTCGCGGCGCCTTCTTTGAAGGCCATGGAACCGGCGATCTTAAAGGCCATTTCCGAGGAGTCCACATCGTGGTAGGAACCGAAGACAAGGGTGACGCGGAAGTCAACAGTGGGATAACCGGCGAGGACGCCTGTTTCGGCGGCTTCGCGAATCCCGTTATCGATGGCAGGGATGTATTCGCGAGGAATGACGCCGCCCACGATCTTGTTGACAAATTCATAGCCTGCGCCGGGCTCGAGCGGTTCGATCTCGATGACGGCGTGACCGTATTGACCGCGACCGCCGGACTGACGAACGAACTTGCCTTCTGCCTTGGCTTTGCTGCGAATGGTTTCTTTGTAGGCGACCTGGGGTCGCCCGACGTTGGCTTCGACCTTGAACTCGCGCATCATCCGGTCGACGATGATCTCCAAGTGGAGTTCACCCATGCCGGAGATGATCGTCTGACCCGTTTCATGGTCGGTGGACATGCGGAAGGTCGGGTCTTCTTCGGAAAGACGCTGAAGGGCGATGGCCATCTTGTCTTGGTCGGCCTTTGTCTTCGGTTCAATGGCAACGTGGATGACCGGTTCCGGGAACTGCATCGACTCAAGGATGATCGGGTGTTTCTCATCGCAGAGCGTGTCGCCTGTCGTGGTATCCTTCAGACCGACAGCCGCGGCGATATCGCCGGTGTAAACCTCGGCGATCTCTTCCCGGTGGTTGGCGTGCATCTGGAGGATGCGACCGATCCGTTCCTTTTTGCCTTTAGTCGAGTTGTACACGTAGGAACCGGAGCTCAGCTTGCCAGAGTAGACACGGAAGAAAGCCAGTTTGCCCACATAGGGGTCGGCCATGATCTTGAAGGCCAACGTGGAGAAGGGCTCTTCGTCAGAGACCTCACGAACATCTTCTTCGCCGGAATCGGGGTTGACGCCTTTCACGGCGGGAATATCGACCGGCGCCGGCAGGAATTCAACGACGGCGTCAAGCAGGGGCTGTACGCCCTTGTTCTTGAAGGAAGAGCCGCAGAGTACAGGGATCATCTTGACGGCCAGGGTGCTCTTACGAATGCCGTTGCGAATTTCCTCTTCGGTCAGTTCTTCCCCTTCCAGGTACTTCATCATCAGCTCTTCGTCAGACTCAGCAACCGCTTCAAGGAGCTTTTCCCGGTATTCGGCAGCGATATCAGCGAGGTCCTCGGGGATCTCGGTGACGTCGCTCGTCTTACCCAGGTCGTCGACGTAGATGATGGCTTTCATTGTGATCAGGTCGACAATGCCCTTGAATTGGTCTTCGGCGCCGATGGGAATCTGAATGGGCACAGGGTTGGCGCCCAAGCGCTCCCGGATCATGCTGACGCCGCGGAAAAAATCGGCGCCGATGCGGTCCATCTTGTTGATGTAGGCGATCCGGGGAACGCCGTACTTATCTGCTTGGCGCCATACTGTTTCTGACTGCGGTTCAACACCGCCGACGGAACAAAAGACGGCAACGGCCCCGTCTAATACCCGCAGGGAACGCTCAACTTCAACGGTAAAATCCACGTGGCCGGGTGTGTCGATGATGTTGATCCGATGACCACGCCATTGGCAAGTCGTCGCGGCGGAGGTGATGGTGATGCCACGCTCTTGTTCCTGAACCATCCAGTCCATGGTGGCAGCGCCATCATGGACCTCACCGATCTTGTGCACCCGACCTGTGTAGAACAGGATGCGCTCGGTGGTGGTCGTTTTGCCGGCATCGATGTGGGCCATAATGCCGATATTTCGCGTCTTATTTAACGGAAACTGTCTAGGCAAGCTCGTTCCCCCTTTCTGTCGGATCTCAAATCCTGGCGGGTTACCAGCGATAATGAGCGAAGGCCTTGTTGGCTTCGGCCATCTTATGGGTATCTTCTTTTTTCTTCACAGCGCCGCCGGTGTTGTTGGCAGCATCCATGATCTCTCCGGCCAGTTTGTCAATCATGGTCTTGCCGGAGCGCTCACGAGAGTACTTGACGAGCCAACGCAATCCTAGGGTCTGGCGACGTTCGGGACGAACCTCTACCGGCACCTGGTAGTTGGCGCCGCCGACACGGCGGGCCTTGACTTCCAAGAGCGGCATCACGTTTTTCAACGCAGCCTCCAGTACTTCCATCGGATTCTTGTTGGTCTTTTCCTTGATCACATCAAGGGCTCCGTACAAAATGGCCTCGGCAGTGCTTTTTTTCCCGTCCAACATGATCTGGTTTGCCAGTTTCGTGACAACCTTGGAGTTGTAAATCGGATCGGGGAGCACTTCACGCCGGGCGACTGATCCTCTACGCGGCATAGGAATCTCCTCCCCTCATCACTTCTTGCCTTTGACGGGTCCTTTGGCTGCCGTAGCGGCGCCTTTCTTGGGGCGCTTCGTTCCATATTTCGAACGGCCCTGATTGCGGTTCTGGGTACCGGCGGTATCCAGAGCGCCACGAACGATGTGGTAGCGCACACCGGGGAGGTCTTTCACCCGGCCTCCGCGAACCAGAACGACAGAGTGCTCTTGAAGGTTGTGCCCGATGCCGGGAATGTAGGCGGTCACTTCCACCCCATTGGTCAAACGCACCCGGGCCACTTTGCGAAGAGCCGAGTTCGGCTTTTTGGGAGTCGTCGTATAGACGCGGGTGCATACCCCACGCTTTTGCGGACACTCTTTCAATGCCGGAGCAGTCGATTTCTCCGTGAGAACTTCGCGGCCTTTGCGGATCAACTGGCTAATCGTTGGCATGAACATCCACCTCCTTCCCGGAATTCTTACTTACAACTCACCCATGCGTATCGTCAGTGAAGAAGTGCTCTACTCAGCCACTATGGCCGCTGACGCCGAACCGACTTTGATGTTGCAAGCCAGACCTAGCGCCTCCATCGAGTCCACGCTGATAACGGGAATCGCCTTTTCTTCACACAGCTTCATTAAAGGATCCACCAGGTGGGGGTCGGCGTCTACAGCGACATAGACCACTTTGACCTGCCCTTTCTCCACCGCCTTCAGGGTCTGCTTGGTGCCAACCGTCTTCTGGCGGGCCTGTTTCAAGCGCTCTAAAGGCATAGTAAGCCTCCTTTAACGAATCACACACTCGTTTATAGTATCACTTCCAAAGATGCGTGTCAACAAAAATGCTGTTCATCCCGCTATCGCTGTCTATAGAGGCAGATGGGCCGGTCAGGCGGCGCCTTTTTCCGGCCCATCACCTATCGAGCAACGGCTCCCTTCACCCTTTGTGCAAGCTCTCTTAGGCCATGCCGTCTTCCAGGCGCGCTTCGTCTATTTCGTCGCCGACGAGCACTTGAATGTTGCGGTAGCGCGACATGCCAGTGCCGGCCGGGATCAGCTTACCGATGATCACGTTTTCTTTCAGACCGAGCAAGGGGTCCACTTTGCCTTTGATGGCGGCTTCGGTGAGCACTCGCGTCGTTTCCTGGAAGGAGGCGGCTGAGAGGAAGGAGTCGGTGGCCAGCGAGGCCTTGGTGATGCCCAGCAGGATCGGGCGGGCGGTGGCCGGTTCCAGGCCGGCCTCGATGGCTTTGAGGTTTTCGGCCTCAAAGTCAGCGATGTCGATGAGCCCGCCGGGAAGCAGATCCGTATCACCCGGCTCTTCGACCTTCACCTTGCGCATCATCTGCCGGACCATGACCTCGATGTGCTTGTCGTTGATGTCAACGCCCTGGAGTCGGTAGACCCGCTGGACCTCCCGCAACAGGTAGGTCTGGACGCCCTGGATCCCCTTGACGCGCAACATGTCATGGGGGTTGACGGAGCCCTCAGTCAGTTCAGTACCGGCTTGCACTCGCTGGCCATCTTCAACTTTCAGGCGGGAGTTATAGGGAATAGCATAGTGGTGCGATTCGCCGTCGTCGGTGACGATCTCAATATCCTTGCGACCCTTGTTGTCAACGATCCGAACGATGCCGTCCTGTTCGGCGATGATCGCCAGGCCTTTCGGTTTACGGGCTTCAAACAGTTCTTCAACCCGCGGCAGACCTTGGGTGATGTCGTCGCCGGCGACGCCACCGGTGTGGAAGGTGCGCATCGTCAACTGCGTCCCCGGTTCACCGATGGACTGGGCGGCGATGATGCCGACAGCCTCGCCGATCTCGACGGAACGGCCGGTGGCCAGGTTGCGACCGTAGCAACGGCGGCAGACGCCGTAACGGGTGCGGCAGGTCAAGACGGAGCGGATGTAGACGGCGTTATGGGCCAGCTTGCCCTGTTTGATCAACTGATCGATCCGCTCGGCAGCGTCCGCCTGGATCTCTTCGTTGTACGCAGCGAGCTTCTCGCCCGTCTCGGGATCGACGATCTCTTCCAAGGCGTAACGGCCGGTCAGGCGATCGGACAGCTTTTCAATAACCTGCTTACCATCGACGATCGCTTCAACAGGGATGCCTTCGTGGGTGCCACAGTCGATCTCCCGGACAATGACATCCTGGGATACGTCGACGAGACGACGGGTCAGGTACCCTGAGTCGGCTGTCCGCAGCGCTGTATCGGCGAGGCCTTTGCGGGCGCCGTGGGTGGAGATGAAGTATTCCAAAACGGTGAGGCCTTCGCGGAAGTTGGCTTTGATCGGCAGGTCGATAATGCGGCCCGACGGGTCGGCCATCAAGCCGCGCATACCGGCGAGTTGGCGGATCTGCTGAATGTTGCCGCGCGCGCCCGAGTTGGCCATCATGTAGACGGGGTTGAATTTGTCCAGTGTCCGCATCAAGGCTTGGGTGACGCCGTCTGTCGTCTTGTTCCAGATGTCGATAACCTTCTGGTAACGTTCTTCTTCGGTGATCAAACCGCGGCGGTACTGTTGTTCAACCTTTTCTACAAAGCTGTCGGCCTCGGCGATTAGGCGTCTCTTCTCTTCAGGAACTTCCACGTCGGTGATGCCGACGGTGATGCCGGCACGGGTGGAGAAGGTGTAACCCAATTTTTTTATGCCGTCAAGCATGGCAGCTGTCTCGCTGATCCCCAACTTGTCATAGCAGCGGGCGACGATGTTTCCTAACTGCTTCTTGCCGACGACCTCATTGACGTAGCCGACCTTGGGCGGGATGACGCTGTTGAAGATCAACCGTCCCACCGTGGTCATAAGGCGTCCCTGCTCATCGAAGGAGCGGGCTTCGCTTTTGGCAAACTCAAGGGCTTCCTGCAAACGCGCCGTCGGTCGAACGCGGATCCGCGCCTGCAGGTGGACGCTCTTGGCGTCATAGGCGGCGATGGCCTCATCAGGGCTGGCGAAGATCATGTTTTCGCCCTTGGCGCCTTCCCGCTCGATGGTCAGGTAGTAGGAACCGATGACCATGTCTTGAGTCGGCGTGGCGACAGGTCGGCCATCCTTCGGGTTGAGGATATTGTGGGCCGACAGCATCAGGTTGCGCGCTTCGGCCTGGGCTTCAGCAGAGAGGGGCACGTGGACGGCCATCTGGTCGCCGTCGAAGTCAGCGTTGTATGCCGTACAGACGAGCGGGTGGATCTGCAGCGCCCGGCCTTCGACGAGAACCGGTTCAAAGGCCTGAATGCCGAGGCGGTGCAGGGTCGGCGCCCGGTTGAGCAGGACGGGGTGTTCGGCGATGACATCTTCCAGGACATCCCAGACCTCGTTTTTGACGCGTTCCACCATCCGTTTGGCGCTCTTGATGTTGTGGGCATGGCCGTCTTCGACAAGCTTTTTCATGACAAAGGGCTTAAACAGTTCCAGCGCCATCTCCTTGGGGAGGCCGCACTGGTGCAGCTTCAGTTCGGGACCAACGACGATGACGGAACGTCCGGAGTAATCGACCCGTTTTCCGAGCAGGTTCTGGCGGAAGCGGCCCTGTTTGCCCTTGAGCATGTCTGAGAGGGACTTGAGGGGGCGGTTGCCCGGTCCGGTGACGGGCCGGCCGCGGCGACCGTTGTCGATGAGGGCGTCGACGGCTTCTTGCAGCATCCGCTTTTCGTTGCGGACGATGATATCAGGCGCGCCCAGATCGAGCAACCGTTTAAGACGGTTGTTCCGGTTGATCACGCGCCGATAGAGATCGTTCAGGTCAGAGGTGGCGAATCGACCGCCGTCCAGTTGCACCATGGGGCGCAGTTCCGGCGGGATGACAGGGATGACGTCCATGATCATCCATTCGGGACGGTTGCCGGAATTTTTGAAGGCTTCGACGACCTCCAGGCGGCGGATGGCGCGCACCTTCCGCTGCCCCGTCACCTCTTTCAATTCCTGGCGCAATTCCCGGCAGAGTTGTTCCAGGTCCATCTCGACAAGCAGCTCTTTGATCGCCTCAGCGCCCATGCCGGCGCGGAAGCGGTTGCCGTATTTTTCCCGGTGTTCCCGGTATTCCGTCTCCGTGAGGAGCTGCTTTTTCATCAGCGGCGTGTCGCCCTGTTCGATGACGATGTAGGCGACAAAGTAGAGGACTTTCTCCAGCGAACGAGGCGACATGTCGAGCAACAGGCCCATCCGGCTGGGGATGCCTTTGAAGTACCAGATGTGGGAGACCGGCGCCGCCAGTTCGATATGGCCAAGGCGTTCCCGACGGACCTTGGAGCGGGTGACCTCGACGCCGCAGCGGTCACAGACGATGCCCTTGTAGCGGACCCGTTTGTATTTGCCGCAGTGACACTCCCAGTCGCGGGTGGGGCCGAAGATCCGCTCACAGAACAAGCCATCCCGTTCCGGTTTGAGGGTCCGGTAGTTGATGGTTTCCGGCTTCTTCACTTCCCCGCTCGACCATTGCCGGATCAGATCCGGTGAAGCCAGGCCGATGCGCATGCGGTCGAAATTATTGACATCGAGCAACGGATTCTCTCCCTTCCGGGTTGTCACCTTGGGGCGGTTCAGTCTTCTTCCAGTTCTTCTAGGGCATCCTGCAGAAAGCCGGCGGCGTAATCGATCTCCTCTTCATCGTCCATCTCATCGGGCGATGCAGGTTCGCCGGCCCTTTCCGACCTATCCTCGCCTTGAATGTCGATGCCGAGTTCTTTGGCTGTCTCGGCCACGTCTTCCTCGACTTCCTTGATCTCGATTTCTCGTTCGTCTTCCGAGAGGATTTTGACATCCAAACCTAAGCTCTGCAGTTCCTTGATCAATACCTTGAAGGATTCGGGCACGCCCGGTTCGGGGATGTTCTCGCCCTTGACGATCGCTTCGTATGTTTTCACACGACCGACCACGTCGTCCGACTTGACGGTGAGGATCTCCTGCAGGGTGTAGGCGGCCCCGTAGGCCTCAAGCGCCCAGACCTCCATCTCGCCGAAACGCTGGCCGCCGAACTGGGCCTTGCCACCTAGGGGCTGCTGCGTGACAAGCGAGTAGGGACCGGTCGAACGAGCATGGATCTTGTCGTCAACGAGGTGGGCCAGTTTCAACATGTACATATAGCCGACGGTGATCGGGTTGTCAAAGGGCTCACCCGTCCGGCCGTCATAGAGGATCGATTTGCCAAGGGGAACGGCGGCCATGGACTCGCGCAGGCTCTCGGTCCGGGTGTCCGTCAAGGCTATTTCATTCGCCTTGGGCAAGCCGGCTTTAGTGAGGAATTCAAAGATATCATCCTCCGTGGCGCCGTCGAAGACGGGCGTGGCCACGCGGATCCCTTTTTCACCGCTCGGCTTCCCTTCGATGAGGACTCCGCGATCCATGTGCTTAGAAGCCCAACCGAGGTGGGTCTCCAGGATCTGACCGATGTTCATCCGCGAGGGAACACCCAGGGGGTTGAGCACGATTTCGACAGGCGTACCGTCGGGCAGGTAGGGCATGTCGGCCTCCGGCATGATCCGGGAGATAACCCCCTTGTTGCCGTGGCGGCCGGCCATCTTGTCGCCCTCGGAGATTTTCCGCTTTTGAGCGATGTAAACGCGCACCAGTTGGTTGACGCCAGGCGCCAGCTCGTCGCCGTTTTCCCGTGAAAACACCTTCACATCGACGATCTTGCCGGCTTCCCCGTGGGGGACGCGCAGGGAGGTGTCGCGCACTTCCCGCGCCTTTTCACCGAAGATGGCCCGCAAGAGCCGTTCTTCTGCCGTCAGTTCCGTCTCGCCCTTGGGGGTGACCTTGCCGACGAGGATGTCACCGGGGCGGACCTCGGCGCCGACGCGGATGATGCCGCGATCGTCCAGGTCTTTTAAGACCTCCTCGCCTACGTTGGGGATGTCGCGGGTGATCTCTTCCGGGCCCAGCTTGGTGTCGCGGGAGTCGCATTCATATTCTTCAATATGAATAGAGGTGAAGTAATCCTCTTTGACCAGCTTTTCGTTGACCAAGATGGCGTCTTCGTAGTTATAGCCTTCCCAGGTCATGAAGGCGACGAGGACGTTCCGGCCCAGGGCCAATTCGCCCTGATCGGTCGAGGGGCCGTCGGCGATGATCTGGCCGGCCTCGATGCGCTGCCCTTTGTGGCAGATGGGCTTCTGATTGATGCAGGTACCCTGGTTGGAACGGAGAAACTTGAGCAGTTTGTGATGCTCTGTCGTGCCGTCGTCACAGCGGATGAGGATCTCGTCGCCGGTGACGCGCTCTACGTATCCGGCTTTGCGGGCGATGGCGCAGACGCCCGAGTCGTAGGCGGCCTTGAACTCCATCCCGGTGCCCACATAGGGGGCGTCGGTGCGCAAGAGAGGCACCGCCTGACGCTGCATGTTGGCGCCCATCAGAGCGCGGTTGGCGTCGTCATGCTCTAAGAAGGGGATCAGGGCGGTGGCGATGGAGACGACCTGTTTAGGAGAAACGTCCATATAGTCGACCTTCTCGACGGGGACGACGAGGATGTCATGGCCGTGACGGGCGTTGACCCGCTTTTCCTTGAAGCGCCCTTCCTCATCCAGGGGGGCGTTGGCCTGGGCCACGATATACTTGTCTTCCTCATCGGCGGTGAGGTAGTCGATCTGGTCGGTGACGACGCCGCGCTCCTTGTCGACCTTACGGTAGGGTGTTTCGATGAAGCCGTACTCGTTGATCCGCGCAAAGGTGGACAAGGAGCCGATCAGACCGATGTTAGGACCTTCCGGCGTTTCGATGGGGCACATGCGCCCATAGTGGGAGTGGTGAACGTCGCGCACTTCGAAGCCGGCCCGTTCCCGCGATAGACCGCCGGGACCGAGGGCGGAGAGGCGGCGCTTGTGGGTCAGCTCAGCCAGGGGGTTCGTCTGGTCCATGAACTGGGAGAGCTGGGAGGAGCCGAAAAACTCCTTGATGGCGGCCACGACAGGGCGGATGTTGATCAGCACCTGCGGCGTGATGACCTCCACATCTTGGATCGTCATGCGCTCGCGGACAACCCGTTCCATCCGTGAGAGACCGATGCGGAACTGGTTCTGCAACAGTTCACCGACAGAGCGGAGGCGGCGGTTGCCCAGATGGTCGATATCGTCGGCCCGTCCGTCGCCCTGCATCAACTTGAGCAGTTCTCGGATGGCGGCGATGATATCATCCTTGGTCAGGTGGCGGACCTCTCGTTCCACGCTGATGCCGAGGCGTTTATTGATCTTATAGCGGCCGACTTTGGCCAAGTCGTATCGCTTGGGATCGAAAAAAAGGGTCTCCAGCAGGCTCCGCGCGCTGTCCACTGTCGGAGGCTCGCCGGGACGGAGGCGTTTATAGATCTCAACGAGCGCTTCTTCCGTGTTTTCCGTGTTATCCCGTTCCAGGGTGATCCGGATCCGCTCGTCGCCGTCGAAGAGTTCCTGCACTTGGGCATTGTTAGAATACCCCAAGGCCCGGATGAGCACGGTCGCCGGCAGCTTGCGGGTGCGGTCGATGCGCACAAAGATGTTGTCATTGATATCGGTTTCAAATTCCAGCCAGGCGCCTCGGTTGGGGATGATGGTGGCGCCGAAGAGCTTTTTGCCGCTCGGTGGGTCGATGGCTTCATTGTAGTAGACGCCGGGCGAGCGGACGAGCTGGCTGACGATGACCCGTTCAGCGCCGTTGATGATGAAGGTGCCTTTGTCCGTCATCAACGGGAAGTCGCCCATGAAGACTTCCTGCTCTTTGACCTCACCCGTTTCTTTGTTGATCAGGCGGACTTTGACGCGCAAAGGGGCCGCAAAGGTGACATCGCGTTCCTTGCATTCTTCCACGCTGTATTTGGGTTCGCCCAGGGCATAGTCGATGAACTCCAGGATCAGGTTCCCCGTGAAGTCCTGGATGGGCGAGATATCGCGGAACATCTCGCGCAAGCCCTCTTCGAGAAACCAGCGATAGGAGTTCTGCTGGATTTCTATCAGATTGGGCATGTCCATGACTTCCTGGATGCGGGCAAAGGTCCATCGCTCGCGAGGCCCACATTGCACAGGATATACCATCCGATTCACCTCTTGTATCGTGATAGCAAAACAAAAGAAACACCGATTCGAGGGTCTGTCTTCACCTACCCTCTACGACCAGGTTTCTTTTCTACGATTGCGGCAATAGACTCCCTCCCCGGCGAGTCCACCCAGGCTCCCCCTCATATCCGGGTATTCTACCCTGTCAAAACCGAACTTATTCTCGGCAAAAGGCACTCTCGTTGGAGCGAAGACACCGATCATGGTCACAATCGCAAGTTATAATATTAGCATAAGAGGTGTAAACTGTCAACGACAGTGCGCCGCTGCCAGAAAAATATCTGGAGTGAAAAAAAGCAGGACGGAGGGATCCGCCCTGCTTTTTTAAATGCTCCCGAAGCGAAATTACTTGACTTCGACAGTAGCGCCGCTTTCTTCAAGCTTCTTCTTGATGGACTCGGCTTCTTCTTTGGAGACTTTCTCTTTCACGGGTTTGGGAGCGCCGTCAACGAGGTCTTTCGCTTCTTTGAGGCCCAGGCCGGTGATTTCGCGGACAACTTTGATGACGTTGACTTTCTTGTCGCCGGCGGCTTTCAGGATGACGTCGAATTCGGTTTGTTCTTCGGCAGGAGCGGCAGCAGCGGCGGCCACGGGCATGGCGGCCATGGCGACGGGAGCGGCAGCGCTGACACCGAATTCTTCTTCGAAGGCTTTGACCAGTTCGGCCAGTTCGAGAACGGTCAAGCCTTTGACCGCTTCGATGATTTCATTGATCTTGCTCATGGTATTGAATTCCTCCATTTAATATTATCATGGTTTGAGGGTTGCTCTTGCGCCGATCCTCCGCAAAGGAAGTGAGCACAGGTTATGCGCTCAGGCGGCTGGCCTCAGGCGCTTTCCTTTTGTTTGCGCAGGTCTTCCAGGGCGTAGCCCAGTTTGCGGATGGGACCTTGCAGGACATTGACCAGACCGACGAGGGGACCTTGGATACCAGCGAGGACTTGGGCCAGCAGGACTTCGCGCGACGGCAAGTCAGCCAGGGCCTTGACGCCGTCAACAGTGATGACCTTGCCTTCGACAACACCGGCTTTGATGGCAAAGTTTTTGTTCTTAGTCGTCTTGGCAAATTCGGTCAACACTTTGGCGGGAGCGACAGGGTCTTCAATGCCGAAAGCGATCGCGGTCGGGCCTTCCAGGTAGGGATCCAGGCCTTGGATGCCGAGCTCGTTGGCGACGATGCGAGTCAAGGTGTTTTTGCAGACCTTAAACTCCACGCCGACCTTACGGAACTCGTTCCGCAGTTCGGTGGCTTCCTTGACGGTCATTCCCCGAAAGTCGGCGAGCACACAAGACTTGGCCTTGCCCATGGTCTCTCTGATTTCAGCGAGTTGTGCAGCTTTTTGTTGTTTATTGGCCATGCGGGTTGTTTCACCCCCTTTGCGGTGAGAAAGCGGAAAAGCCTCCGCTGCAGACAGCGGAGGCTTGGCAACATAAGGCAGCCCGATGAAGGCGGCACAAAGCCGCTTCACAGGTTATCTTGACCAATCACCTCGGCAGGTGTTTTCCCATTAAGCCGCATCCCTGCGGCACCTGCTGTCTACAGCGAGTCTTTTCAATTTTCATGTGTCAGGAGACTGTATCTATCCTAATCATCAGCTTTCCGGTTGTCAAGCCGGAATTCACTGTTGGACCAGAAGGGCATGCGGCTTCAGCGGGTTGACGCGAACGCCAGGGCTCATCGTGGACGACAAGGTGATGCTTTTGATGTACTGGCCTTTCGCCGCCGCCGGCTTCGCCTTGATCAGGGTGTCCAGCAGGGTCTGGTAGTTCTCCAGCAGCTTCTGAACATCGAAAGAGGCCTTGCCGATGGGAGCATGGATGATCCCCGTCTTGTCAACGCGGTATTCGATCTTACCAGCTTTGATCTCTTGGATCGCCCGGGCCACGTCAAAGGTGACGGTGCCGGTCTTGGGGTTGGGCATCAAGCCCTTGGGACCGAGCAGTCGACCCAGTTTACCGACGAGACCCATCACGTCGGGCGTGGCGACCGCCACGTCAAAGTCTAGCCAACCGCCCTGGATCTTCTCTACAAGATCCTCAGCGCCAACAGCATCAGCGCCGGCAGCTTCGGCTTCCTTGGCCTTATCGCCTTTGGCGAAGACGGCCACTTTCCGGGATTTGCCGGTGCCATGGGGCAGAACGACAGCACCCCGGATCATCTGGTCGGCATGGCGCGGATCGACGCCGAGCCGAAAGGCGACTTCCACTGTCTCATCGAACTTAGCGGTAGCCAGCTTCTTGACCATATCCATGGCCTCTCGGGCTTCCAGGACCTGATCCCGGTCGACCAGCTTGGCCTGTTCCAGATACTTTTTCCCGTGTTTCGGCATGTCTTATCCTCCTCGTGGTATTGGCGGGCTTACACCCTCCCACTGGTCAACGCGCTCCAGATCAGACGATCTCAATGCCCATGCTGCGGGCGGTGCCCTCGATCATGCGCATGGCCGCCTCGATGCTGGCCGCGTTGAGGTCTTTCATCTTCATCTCGGCGATTTCCTGCACTTTGGCGCGAGAAACCTTGCCGACTTTTTTCTTGTTAGGCGTGCCGGAGGCCGTTTCGATACCGGCTGCTTTTTTCAGCAGAACAGCGGCCGGAGGCGTCTTGGTCACGAAGGTGAAAGAACGGTCTTCATATACCGTGATCTCCACCGGGATGATCAGACCGGCTTGGGCTGCGGTAGCTTCGTTGTACTGCTTGCAAAAGGCCATAATGTTAACCCCGTGTTGGCCCAAGGCAGGACCGACCGGGGGGGCGGGGTTCGCTTTGCCGGCTGGGCATTGCAGTTTGACGACTGCGACTACTTTTTTTGCCATTGGTTGGTGCCACCTCCTTCTTTTGGTCTATCACTCCGGTTTACACTTTTTCTACTTGTGAAAAATCAAGCTCGACGGGCGTCTCCCTGCCAAACATGGAGACGAGCACCTTCAGCTTGCCTTTTTCCGGCTGAATGTCTTCGATGGTGCCAACAAAATCCTGAAAAGGCCCGGAGATCACCCGCACGTTCTCCTTGAGCGCAAAGTCATGGCGGGTCCGCGCCTCATCATAGCCCATCGATTTCAGGATATGCGCCACTTCGCTGGGCTGCAAGGGAATCGGTTTTGTTCCCGGACCCACAAAACCGGTTACTCCCGGCGTGTTGCGCACCACATACCAGGAGTCGTCGGTCATGATCATCTCGACGATGACATAACCGGGGAAGACCTTGCGTTTGGTCACCTTGCGCTTGCCGTTTTTGATCTCGACTTCGTCTTCCATGGGAACGAGGATCCGAAAGATCTTGTCCTCCATGTTCATCGATTCGACGCGGCGCTCCAGGTTGGCCTTCACCTTGTTCTCATAGCCGGAGTAAGTATGGATCACATACCACAGTTTTTCCATGGTCATTTGATCAGCGCTTTCAGCGTGAGACTTAATGCCTCATCGACGACGAAAATCAGCGCCGCCACGAAGACGACGGCGGTGAGGACGACGCCGGTGTAGGTGATCACTTCCTGACGGGTCGGCCAATGAACCTTCTTCATCTCGCTGGCTACGCCGCGGGCGAAGTTCTGGGAGCGCTCCAACGTTGAAGAACGCGCAACAGCAGGTTTTTTTGCCGGCTCCCCTTTTTTGGCAGCGTCCTTGACCGGGGTTGCCTTGGCCGCTTTTTCTGTTTTCTCGACCTTTTCAGGTTTATCCGTTTCTTTTATCTCGCCCACTGGAACTTCCCTTCCTCAAACACCGATTCGCCGCAAGCTATGGCGCTATCCACGTCCGGCAGATTAGGGGTGGCGACGGCACTGTCAGTGAGCGCAGACCTACTTGGTCTCCTTATGGACCGTTTGGGTCTTGCACCACTTGCAGTACTTCTTCAACTCGATACGATCCGGATCGTTCTTCTTGTTCTTATTCGTCATGTAATTCCGGCGCTTGCACTCCGTGCAGGCCAGGGCAACACCGACACGCATTGCGACACCTCCCCCGTTGCATTGACAAAACCACCCGTACCGGGTGGTCCGAATTTGCCCATTACTCACATTACTTTAGCACAAGCAAAAACGGAAGTCAACAACATTCCCGGGTGGTTCCTGCCGGTCCCAAACACAATAAAAGAGGGCATTCCCTAGGAAGTATGCCCTCGAAAAAATATCTCTATCCGGCGTAAAATCCACCCGTCTCCAGGTGGATCATTTCGGATCGTCCACGATTTCTTTGGTCAAAAAAGGGACTGACCGAGCAGGGCATCGATCGCGCAGGGCGCCATCCAGACGTTCTTCGTCCCGGTTTTCCAGGTATTTTTCCAGCTTGCGCTTAACCCGCTGCAAGGCGTTGTCGATGGATTTGACATGCCGCTTTAAATCAAGGGCGATCTCCTGATAGGACTTGCCCTCCAGATAGGACATGAGAACTTTCCATTCGAGGGAACTCAGGATCTCGCCCATCTTTTCCTCTATATCGTCGAACTCTTCACGGCTGATGATCAGCTCTTCCGGATCGGTGATCTTGGTGCCCGAAATGACATCGAGGAGCGTCCGGTCGGAGTCTTCATCGTAGATGGGCTTGTTCAACGAGACGTAGGAGTTCAGGGGGATATGCTTCTGACGGGTTGCCGTCTTGATGGCCGTGATGATCTGCCTGGTGATGCACAGCTCGGCAAAGGCGCGAAAGGAAGAAAGCTTATCACAACGAAAGTCGCGAATCGCTTTGTAGAGGCCGATCATCCCTTCCTGGATGATGTCCTCGCGATCCGCCCCGATCAAAAAGTAGGACCTCGCTTTGGCGCGAACGAAGTTCTTGTATTTGTTGATCAGATATTCGAGGGCTTCTTCATCGCCCTCTTTCGCCATTTCTACGACTTCTTCGTCCACCAGTTGCTCAAAGTCGTCCAACAGTTCTCTCTGGGCATTCACACTCACGCCTATCGCCCCCACTATTGAGTTTCCCTTCGAATCGCCCGATTCGTGTGAAGCCCTGTTCCGCTTGAAGGCGGGTTGTCCTTTGGGAACAACCTCATTATACCCGAAGGTCTTTTTGACCGTCAAGAAGTCGCCCCCAATCATCGGCAGTTTTAGGAGGTCAGGCCGCGGCGCATCTGTTCCAGTCTCCGGCGGAGATCTGCATCGAGACGGCTGTCGAGGCGGCTGTCCAGGGCATCGGCCTCTGCGCCCGCTTGCAGGCGCTGTTTTTTTTCCCGCGTCGACGCCTTCACTTGGGCGTGAAGCTCCCGTACGGAGAGCCGGCAGGCCCCTCGCCCGAGGGCGATGGCCTGCTCGACGGCGTCTCCCGTAGCCACCCAGACGTTGCCGCGAACCTGCCGCCCTAACAGGCGCTCGATGTAGCGGTCGGCCGTCTCCTCTTCGCGGGTGTAGACGATGCGGGCGCCGGCCCGCTCCTCGACCCGCTCCTTCCCTCCCTTGACGTGGTGGGCGTCGAAGACGATGATCAGCTGCAGACCCTGCAGGGCGGCGTACTCAATAAGGATGTCGATCAGCTTATCCCGGGCGTGGTCGAAGCTGCGGGCGCGCAGATCCTGCAGGTCGGGCCAGGCGTTCAAGGCGTTGTACCCGTCAACGATCAGCGTGTCTTTCATTGCATTCCCAATAGGTTTATTGGGGCGCCTTTACGCCTTCCTGAAGCTGGCGGACGCGCTCATACATGAGCAGTGCGCCGGCGACAGAGGCGTTGAGCGAGTCGACCTTGCCCCCCATGGGGATCGAGACGAGGTGGTCACAGTGTTCCCGCAGCAACGGGCTGATTCCTTTGCCCTCGCTGCCGACGATCAACCCCACGGGGCCCCTGAAGTCCTGGCGAAAATAGGGTCGAGGCGCGTCCATGGCGCTGCCGATGATCCAAAGCCCCGCTTTTTTCAGTTGACCTACCGTCTGGACGAGGTTGGTCACCCGGGCGATAGGCACGTATTCGACGGCGCCGGCTGATGCTTTGGCGACAGTGCTGGTGATCGCCCCGCCGCGCCGTTTGGGGATGATGACGCCATGGGCGCCGGCGCCTTCGGCCGTACGCAAGAGGGCGCCGATGTTATGGGGGTCCTCCAGTCCGTCCAGGAGCAGGACAAAGGGCGGCTCCCCTTTGGCTTTCGCTTTTTCCAGGATCTCCTCCACCTCGACATAGGCAACGGGCGCCACATGGGCGATGATGCCCTGGTGGTGGCGCACCTCCCGGTCGAGGACTGTCCGCTCCAGTTCGGTGATGGGGATGCCTCTATCGCGGGCCATGCCCAGGATCTCCCGGATGGAGCCCTCCCGGGCGCCTTTGGCGACGACGAGCTTGTTGATGGCGCGGCCCGATTTGAGCGCTTCCATGACCGGCTGCCTGCCCGCCAGCAGGTCCTCCCGTTCCTCAGGCTCGGGTCTTTCCACGGCGATGCGTCGGTTGCGACGGTCACGCAGTTTTGCCGATTCGCGACCTTCACGATGATCGCTCGGCTCGTTGGGCTTGCCGAAGCGACGCGCTTCCGGTCCGCCAGCTCCCTCGCGGAAGTCGTGGCGGTCGCCTCTTTCACCGCCAGATGGACCTTTGCGAAAGTCGCGCCCCCCCCGGTTTTCTTTCGGCCCTTTCCGAAGGGGCTTTTCACGGGAAGGAATTTGTCTATCCCTCTTCATACTACTTCGGCTCCATTTCCTTCATGCCGGGAAGTGTGTTACTTCCGCAGCCTCTTTCGTTTTCCCGCTTGTCCAACCATAGGGCGAGCTGTTCCCGCAGAAAAGGCAGGCGCTCCGGCCGGGCGAGCGACCAGTATCCCACGAGGCATTCAAAGCCTGTCGATAACCGATAGGTGGCCACATCGGTCGATCGGGGAGAGCGACCTGAGTCAGCGTTGCGGCCGCGGCGTACCCATTCCTTTTCCTCATCGTCGAGGAAGGGTTCGATGCGTCGCAACAGGGCGACCTGTGATGCGGCCCGGACGATTTCGACAGCCTGCTTGTGCAACTGGGCCACTTTGACGACGCCGACCTCGATCAGTGTCCGGCGGACCCACAACTCGTAGACGGCGTCGCCCAGATATGCCAGCGCCAGAGGCGACGGCAGTTCGGCCGGGACGCTGCCGCGCCAGTCCTTCCAATCGCCCCCCATCAGCGTGCGACCTGGTTCCACCGGTTCATCCCTTTTTTCCACGGTCAAGCCTTCTTCCAGCGGGCGCCCTGGGGCGTATCCTCGATGACGATGCCCAGTTCCTTCAGACCGTCGCGGATGCGGTCAGCTGTCGCCCAGTCTTTTTTCTTCCGTGCCTCGGCGCGGATGCCGATCAGCAGATTCATCAAGCCGTCGACGGTGTTGTCATCGGCTGCCGCAGCCCCTCCCGCCAGGTCGATGCCGAGCACGCCGGCCAGTTCTTCGAAGGTTTCAGCCACCTGGAGCAGGAGTTGCCGATCTTCCGGCGTCAGGGCAAAACCGCCGTGCAGGAAGGTGTTGGCCTCCCGAGCCAGGTCAAAGAGCATGGACAAAGCGAGGGCGGTGTTGAAGTCGTCGTCCATGGCCTCGCGGAAGCCCTTTTTCGCAGCCAACCACTGTTCTTCCAGCTTTTCCCGCTGTCCGGCGGGCCGTTCCGCCCCCTCTTTCCCGCTGGCGGCCAAGGCCTCCTCGATGAGGCGCCGGCTGGTGCGCAGGCGCTGCAGCCCTTTTTGTGCCGCTTCCAGCTTGCTGTCGTCAAAGTCGATAGGGCTGCGGTAGTGGGTGGAGAGGAGGTAAAAGCGGATCACGTCGCCAGGGAATCTCTTCAGGATCTCCCGGAGGGTGAAAAAGTTGCCCAGGGACTTGGACATCTTCTCCTGGTTGACGGTGATAAAGCCGTTGTGCAGCCAGTAGCGGGCCATCGGGGACGTGCCGGTGCAGGCTTCCGACTGAGCGATTTCATTTTCGTGGTGGGGGAAGATCAGATCCTGGCCGCCGCCGTGAATGTCGAAGGCGTCACCGAGGTACTTGCGGGACATGGCGGAACACTCGATATGCCATCCCGGACGCCCCTTGCCCCAGGGGCTATCCCAGGAGGGTTCGCCAGGCTTTGCCCCTTTCCAGAGGGCAAAGTCCATAGGGTGGCGCTTGCGTTCGTTCACATCGACACGGGCGCCGGCTTGCAGATCCTCAAGAGAACGGCCTGAAAGCTTGCCGTAATCTTTGAAGCTGGGAATGGAGAAGTAGACATCTCCTCCCAGTTCGTAGGCATGGCCCTTCTCGACCAGCACCCCGATCATGGCGATGATCTCGGCCATGTGGGCGCTCACCTTGGGGTGAATAGTCGCCGGTCGCACATTGAGCGCTTTGGCGTCGCGATAGTATTCTTCCACAAAACGGGCAGCCATGGCGATGGGATCTTCGCCGATCTCTTTGGCGCGATGGATGATCTTGTCGTCGATGTCGGTGAAGTTCTGAATATAGACGACCTCGTAGCCTACATGCTCCAGGTAGCGGCGGATTGTATCGAAGACGACGAGGGGCCTCGCATTGCCCAGATGGATATAGTCGTATGTTGTCGGGCCGCAAACATACATGCCGACGCGTCCGGCCTTATGCGGAACAAACGTCTCCTTTTCCCTGCTGAGGGTGTTGTACACTCGCAGACTCACCGCGGTTCTCCTCCATTTGTGCGATCCGTTCTTCGAGATGGTTGATCTTGCGCTGCAGGCAGAAGATCATCTCGGCCACCGGATCGGGCAGTTTGTTGTGTTCCAGGTCGACGAGTTGACGGTCCCGCACGCTGACGCCGTCGCGGACGACGATGCGCCCGGGAACGCCGACGACGGTGCAGTTGGGCGGCACCGGTTTCAAGACGACAGAGCCGGCGCCGATCTTGACGTTGTCGCCGATGGTGATCGAGCCGAGCACCCGCGCGCCTGATGAAACGACGACGTTGTTGCCGATAGTCGGGTGGCGTTTCCCTTTTTCCTTGCCCGTCCCGCCGAGGGTGACGCCCTGATAGATGGTCACGTTGTCGCCCACTTCGGCCGTCTCGCCGATGACAACGCCCATGCCATGGTCGATGAAGAGGCCTTCGCCGATCTTGGCGCCCGGGTGGATCTCGATACCCGTGATGAAGCGCACCACCTGAGAGAGGAAGCGGGCCAGGACGACCCATCCCTTATTGTAGAGCCAGTGGTTCAGCCGGTGGAACAGGATGGCGTGAAAGCCCGGGTAACAGAGGACGACCTCCCAAACCGACTTTGCAGCGGGATCCCGTTCGAAGATGACTTGGATGTCTTTGCGGATGCGAGCAAGCATTGTCAGTCCCCCCCTCTGTCAAAAAAAGTGAAGCAAACAGAAGAACCCTTCCCTCTCTGTCAAAGGACAGAGGCGAAGGGCGGTTCGCGGTTCCACTCTGTTTGGCCCAAGGGACCATCTCAGGCCGGCATCGTCAGGTGATGCGGCAAGCCGGTAACGGGGCCAAGCCGTCCGGACCTACTCGTTTTCAGTCCGGCGATTCCCGGGCGCACGACCACCGCAAAGCGCCCCCGGTCGCTTCCAGCCAAGGCGACCTTCTCTGGTGGGGATTTGTGGTGGAACCTCCCGTTCCTCATCGTTGTAGCAGATGCATTTTTGCCGACTTTGCGGATCGGCTTGATAGGGATACACCTTTATTATAGGCGGCGCCGAGACCGGGTGTCAACGCAGCGGGAGACGTCAGCAGCTGAAGGGCGACGAACCGAGCGCAACCCCCGCCAGTTCTGCCGCCCGTCTTATGCGGTTGACGGCGCCTTCCCGGCCCAGGGCGGTGATCAGCGCGTTGAGGTCAGGCCCGTGCTGCTGCCCTGTCAAGGCGACGCGGATGGGCATGAAGACATTGCGGCCCTTTTCTTTCGTCTCCTTGGTCACCTCTTTGAGCATGGCTTTGACGTTGTCCGGCGTCAGGTCGCGGCCTTCCGTGAGCTTGCGCAAGCAGGCCTTGAGGACCTTGGGGACCTGTTCCTCGGTCAGGACGGCTTTGGCCTCGTCGCTCTCAAAGGTGATGGCGTCGCCAAAGAAGAGCGGGATGAAGTCGACGATTTGGGCCATGTAGCTGACCTTCTCCTGGATGGCCTGCACCATGTAGCGGACCTTGCGCGCCGCCGCCTCGTCGAGGGGTTCCTGGACGACGCCGGCTTCGATCAGGTGCGGCATGGCGAGGGCGACGAGGCGATCCAGGTCGGCCTTGCGCAGGTAGACGCCGTTGATCCAGTTCAATTTTTCGAAATCAAAAACGGCAGGACTCTTGGCGACACGGTCGAGAGAGAATTGGGCGATGAGGTCGTCGAGGCTGAAGATCTCCTCTTCGCCTCCCGGCGACCAGCCGAGCAGGACGAGGAAGTTGACGAGCGCCTCCGGCAGGTAGCCCTGACGTTGGTAGGCGACGACCGAGGTGGAGCCGTGACGCTTGCTCATCTTGGAGCGATCCTTGCCGAGGATGAGCGACACATGGGCGAACTTGGGCGGCGTCAGGCCGAGGGCGTCGTAGATGAGCAGTTGGCGCGGCGTGTTAGACAGGTGTTCCTCGCCGCGGATGACGTGGGTGATCGCCATCTGGGCGTCATCGATGACGACGGCGAAGTTGTAGGTGGGGATGCCGTCCGATTTGACGATGATGAAATCGCCGATGCCGGCGCATTCAAAGCTGACATGGCCGCGGACAAGGTCGTCGATGGCGACAGCGCCCTCATCGGGAACGCGGAAGCGGATGACCGGTTTCCGGCCTTCGGCCCGGAGGCGCGCCTCATCGTCGGCGCTAAGGCTGCGGCAGCGACCGCTGTAGCGGGGCAGTTCCCCTTTCTCGGCAAAGGCCTGGCGCTCAGCCTCCAGTTCCTCTTCCGAGCAGTAGCAGCGGTAAGCTTTGCCTTCAGCCAACAGCTTGTCGGCCGCCTCCCGGTAGGTATGGAGGCGTTCCGTCTGCCGGTAGGGGGCGTGGGGTCCGCCGACGCGGATGCCCTCGTCCCAGGTGATGCCCAACCATTCGAGGGCGTCAAGGATGTTGTCCTCGCTTTCCCGGCTGGAGCGTTCCAGGTCGGTATCCTCAACGCGGACGATGAACTGGCCGCCGAAACGGCGGGCCAGGAGGAAGTTAAAGAGGGCCGAACGGGCGCCGCCGATATGCAGGGGGCCTGTCGGGCTGGGGGCGAAACGGACGCGTATGTTTTCCATGGCGCTTTGCGGCTCCTTTACTTACGGGCAACGCACGTCACCCGGAAAATTCGAGACGATAAGGGGAAACGCTATCGACAAATCGGGTGCGACAGCGGCGCTCGCTAAGAGCTCCGCGGCGGCTCAATCGTCGGCTACGCTCGGGCGCCAAACCTCTGGGCTTTTCTGCATGTAAACCATGGCGCCCTCCTCGCTCGCTTTTTCGCCGTTCCCGCTCAAAGCGCTCACGCTGCCGTCGCACCCGATTTTGTTTTTGGGGATGCTTTAGCGTTTTTGTATTCTTACGTGTTTATAGATCCATTATTTCCGTTATTTAATGACATTCGTCCTATATCGCCTTTACGTCCTCGCAGGAATGACGTCTCTCATCGCCGGACCGTCGCCACAGCGTACGATGCGATCCCCTCACCGGTCCCGGCGAAGCCGAGGCCCTCGGTGGTGGTGGCTTTGACGTTGATCCGGTCGGCGGCGATGCCGAGGGTGTGGGCGATGTTCTCTTGCATCTTGGGGATATGGGGCGCCAGTTTGGGGCGCTGGGCCACGATGGTGGCGTCGATGTGGCCGACAGTCCAGCCTTTGGCCGCTAGTTTCTCACCGACGATTTGTAGTAAGCGCAGGCTGGAGATGCCTTTATACCGATTGTCGCTGTCGGGGAAGTGGCGGCCGATGTCGCCCATGCCGGCAGCGCCCAGCAAGGCATCTTTGACGGCATGGAGCAACACGTCGGCGTCGGAATGGCCGAGGAGGCCTTTTGCGTAGGGGATGTCGACGCCGCCGAGGATCAAGGCTCGCCCTTCGACGAGGCGGTGGACGTCATAGCCCATGCCGGTGCGGATATCCGATCCGACCGGATCTGCCGGAGACGGTACGGGGCCAGACAATGAGCGGTTACCGGAAACAGAACCGGCAGGTTTGCAGTCTGAACTGCCATCAGCGTTGCCAGCGAGACTGCCGACTGGGCTACCGGCGGTGACAGCGGCTTTTTGGCAGGCTAACGCTTCACCCCCTGGCGAGATTGAAGGAGCTTTGACCCCTCGCCGCGCCAGGATGGCCTCGGCCAGTGCCAGATCGTCCGGCGTGGTCAGCTTCAGGTTTTCATAGTCGCCTTCCACGAGGTAGACGGGATGACCAGCCTGTTCCATCACCATGGCGTCGTCCGTCGGCAGAGGGCCAACCTTGCGCGCCCCTGAAGCATACCAGGCCGCGTAGGCCCGGTTCAGGTCCTCATAGGCGAATACCTGGGGCGTCTGTACGGCGTAGAGGCCGGAACGGTCCGGCGTAGCGATGATTTTGCCGTCAGCGGCGGCTTCTTTGATCGTGTCTTTTACCGGCACGGCAGCGACGGCAGACCGGTGTTGTCGGGCTTTCTGGATGCATCTGGAAAGCAGCGCAGGCGTGAAAAGGGGCCGTGCCCCATCGTGCACGGCCACCCATTGACAGTCTTCCGAGGCCAAGGCCTGTAAACCCTTCCATACAGAATCGATGCGTTCGTCGCCGCCTTCCACCAGACGGACCCGGTCCGACCACCGGTACCGCGCCAGCAGTTCCTTCATCTTCACGGCATCGTCCCGGTGGATGACCAGGACGAAGGGGCCGAGGTCAGGATGGGCGAGCAACCCTTGCAGGGTCCAAGCGAGCACCGGCTGTCCCGCCAGGGGAAGGAGCACCTTGTTCCCCCCGGCGCCCATGCGCTTGCCCCGCCCGGCGGCGACGACGATAACGGCGCAGTCGTCCTTAGACAATGGCGTTCACCTCATTGAGCGCCGGTGTTGGCGATACTTTTTTCCCTTCACCGATCTTCGGTTTAGCGAAGATCATCCGCCCGGCCGATGTCTGCAAGACCGATGTGACGAGAACGGTGATGGTCTGACCGATAAAGCGTTTCCCGCCGTCGACGACGATCATCGTGCCGTCGTCGAGGTAGGCAACGCCCTGGCCCAGCTCTTTGCCGTCTTTGATCACCTGGACGGTCATCTCTTCGCCGGGCAGCACGACAGGCTTGACGGCGTTGGCCAATTCGTTGATGTTGAGGACCTTGACGCCTTGCAGTTCCGCCACCTTGTTCAGGTTGTAGTCGTTGGTGACGATGTGGCCGTTGATCTCCCGGCAGAGCCGGACGAGCTTCGAGTCGACTTCAGCCAAGTCGTCGTAGTCGCGCTGATCGATCTGGACCGCCACGTCGAGCTCCTTGCGGATCTTGTTCAATACGTCAAGGCCGCGGCGGCCGCGGTTGCGCTTGAGCAGGTCCGAAGAATCGGCGATATGCTGCAGTTCCTCCAGGACAAAGGCGGGGATCACCAGGGTGCCGTCGATAAAGCCGCTCTTGCAGATGTCGGCGATGCGACCGTCGATGATGACGCTGGTGTCCAGCACCTTCAGGCAGGCGCCTCTCGCCTCGGCCTTGTCCCCCAGCTTATCTTTGGCATGTTTTTCCTTCCAGCGGGGATAAATAAAGGTGAGAATCTCTTCTCGTTTTTTGACGCCGACGCGCATACCCACGTAACCCATGATGGCTGAAAGCCCTACCGAAAGATACCTTCCCAACCCCGGAAGTTCCGAAATGGAGACATCTAACAAATTGGCAATGATCAAGCCAACTATAAGACCGATCGCCCCGCCGACAAGATCCTGAATGGGTGTGCGCTGCAACCTGTTTTCCAACCAGCCGGTCATCACGACAACCCATCGTATCAATTGCGGGGCGATAATAAAGCCCAACGCGCCAGGGATCAATGTGATAACAGCTAAGAATGAATGCTTCGCCGGATAGGAAGAGAGATCGAAAACCCGGTTCGCGCCAGAGAGCAAGGACATGCCGCTGGAAAAACCGACGGCGGCAAAGGCGACTGCAATGGCGCTGCGCATGAATTTGTGAATCATCCTATCACCTCCTTCACTATTATTTTTAACAAAGTAACATTAACATTATACGGGAAAAACGCATCTACGGCAAGGATATGGATATTTTTTGAATAGAATATATTTTTTAGCTTAAAAAAGCAAAAAAGCCCCGTCGGCCCTCAGGCCAGCAACCGGGACAGCATGGCTTCAATCTGTTCCGGCGGGGTGTCATAGGCCAAGACGAGTTCACTGACAAGGATCTGTTTCGCATTTTCGAGCATCCGCCGTTCTCCCGTGGACAGGCCTTTCTCTTGGTTGCGGCGGATCAGGTTGCGGACCACCTCTGCGACAGCGTACACGTCGCCGGTTTTCATTTTGTCCAAGTTGGCACGGTAACGTCGATGCCAGTTATTGGACATGACCGACTTTCTCGACTGAAGCACGGACATCACCTGATCAGCCTCGATGGCGTCGATGACCTGCCTCAGTCCGATCTCCGCGATCTGTCCGCTGGGAACCAAGATGCGCATATCGCCCAAGGATAGACGAAGCACATAATAGAGCCGCTTCTCCCCCAGCACCTCTCGCTCCTCTACAGCCTCGATCACGCCGGCGCCATGCATGGGGTAGACCACCTTGTCACCGATGGCAAACACGCTCTTCCTCCTTTCCCCTCGGTCCCATTGGCCGCCGCTTCGCCCCTTCATTGACAATCCTTGACTGTCACCGCTATAATAAGTGCAAACATCCGGTTGGGAAAGGACGGGAGCATTGGAGCATGAAGGACTTGGCGTGCCAACGGTTTCAGGATACGGTTGCGGAATTTTTGATTCGCCACCAAAGCATCCTGGACATCATCTCCAAGTCTCAGGAATCCAATGCCCGGGTAAACCGGGCGGTGGTGAAGGCAGTGACCCACTGCGGCTGTATCAAAGTCCGGGCCGAGAAGTCTGCCATCCCGCCAGAAGCGACCCTCGCGGACCTAAAACAGCTGCTTGACAGCCACCTTGACGGCGAGTTGTGCCCCAACTGCCGGGAAATCATTGAGAGCGAGATGGGGAAATCCATCTTTTACCTGACGGCGCTTTGCCACAGTCTGGGTCTGACTTTGGCCGATGTGCTCCAGCGAGAGCACGAAAAGGTCTCCACGTTAAGAGTATTCAACTTCACCTGATCCCATGACCTGAGAGGACGGTTGTCCCTTCAGGCCCGCCCACGAGTGCAGGCGACCGCGATGCGGTCGCTTTTTTCTATGAAAAACCATTTTCATCATCGTCTGTGACCTGAAAAATCGCATAACTTGCGCCCGTCGGCGCAAACTTTGCATTGAATACTGGCCGTCAGAAAGGGGCGCGACCGTGCAGGCCGACCAAAACAACAGCCATCATCAATCCGGCATCCCTGTTCCGGCAGCATCGGTAGTCATCTACCCGCCGTCCCACTGGCCGGGACAGACCACTTTGCCGACAGGTTTCCGCAGCGCTGCAGGACCGCGAGATCCGAATCAACCAGATAACCCAAAGACGAGTCAGCAGGGAAAAGGCGATTCGCAGCAGGGACAAGGACGGGGACAAGGACAAAAGAACAATCCAGGCCATCACCAGGGAAAGCAAAGCGGAGGGGACTCGCAGGAAGATCAAGGCCTCTCTCGCACAGGTCCAGCCACCTTCGCAGGCGGTTTCACCCCGCCGGGCGGCGCTTCTCCGATCATGGGCGACAACTCTCCCATGATGATGGCGGGGACCTTTCCCTTCGGCGCGCCCGCTTACGGGTACACTGTCCCGGCGTCCCAACCGATGTACGCGACCTCTGCCACCCCGGCGATGTCAGCCGGGACGAACGCCCTTACCGATAAAGACCTGTTGTTGCTCGTCGAACTGATGGCGCTGGAGATGAATGCCGCTCGCAAATGCCGGCACTTTGCCCGATCCACCAGTGACGACGGCGTGATGACGGCCTTGGAACGGGCAAGCCAGATGCACCAGCGACATCTGAAGGTGATGCTGCAGCACTGCCAGGTCGGCGGTATGGGCTTATGGTCATGAAGGGGGACAGGATATGGCCGGCGCACTGAAAATGCGAAAAACTTCCCGCCAGTCGCCCAAAGGCCAAGGCCAGGGGAATAGTCAAGGAAACGGTCTCGGATATAACCAGGCAACAGGGAACGGGACAGGTTCCCAGGCTTTCGACGGCCTGACCGCTCAGGAGATGTTCTGGGACATGATAAGCACCGAGAAGCAGCTGGCCCAGATATGCAACCAGGCTGCCCTGGATGCGGGAAAGCCGGGCCTCTATCAGGATCTGATGGCCATTCTGAACGAAACGCAGGCCTGCCACAGGGAACTCTTTCACCTGATGCTGCAGCGCGGCTGGTACCACCTGCACCCGGCCGATCTGATGCAGGCGCAGCAGGTCTTCCAGGAGTTTCATTCCCTGTCCCAGTCATTGCAGGATCAAAAACGGGGCGGTCAGAGCAGCGGCGAAGCTGCAACAGGGAGCAATTCGTCGCAAGGCCCCAGCGGCTCAACGGGCGGAGGGAACTGACTCAACCTTCCCCGAGCAACACCTGTTCGCGCAGGCGGCGCAACCCTTCCTTGATCGCACGGGCCCGGACCTCGCCGATGCCCTCGACCTCGTCGAGTTCTTCCGTAGAGGCACGGCAGACGTTCTGGAGCCCGCCAAAGGCGCCGACCAGGTTTTCTACGACCGAATAGGGCAGGCGCGGGATTTTCGCCAAAACGCGGTACCCCCGCGGAGAGACGGACATATCGAGAACACCCAAACCTGCCCCATAGCCGAGGGCGCGGGCGATGGGGATCAGGTCGGGGATGTCGTTGGAGTGGTGGTGGATCTCTTCGCGGATCTGCGAGACGGTCCGGTTATCCGTTGTCCGATAATCCTCGATGATCGACTGCCCCTGTTCCTCCACGTTGTCAACCAGCTCGGCCATCTGCATGCGCACGAGGCGCCCCTCGTTGCCTAACTCGCAGGTGTACTGCTGCATCTCCTGGAACATGCGGGAGAACATCTCGATCCGTTGCAGGATCCGGGCCACGTCGAAGACGGTGACAAGATCCTGAAACTCCAGCGCCGTCAGGTTGTTCAGCGACTTGTTGATCACGGACTTGTACTTTTCCAGGGTCTGCAACCCTTGGTTGGCTTTTGTCAGGATGGTGGGGATGTCGCGCAGGGTATAGCGGAGCGCGCCCTGGTAGAGGGTGATGATCCCCCGGCGCTGGGAGATGGAGACGACCATTTCTCCTGTCTGGCGGGCCACCCGCTCTGCCGTACGGTGGCGGATGCCCGTTTCCCCGGAAGGAATGCCCGGATCGGGGACGAGTTGCGTATTGGCGTAGAGGATGCGGCTGGCGTCGCTGTTGAGGACGATGGCCCCGTCCATCTTGGCCAGTTCGTAAAGAGCTGCCGGTGAATAGGGACAGTTGATCAAAAAACCGCCCTCCACTATGTCCAGCACCTGCCGGCTGTCGCCGATGACGATGAGCCCGCCCGTTTTTGCCCGCAGGATGTTCTCCAAACCCTCCCGCAAGGGGGTTCCCGGAGCGAGGACGCGGAGTGCCCGCAAAAACTTTTCGTCCGGTTCTCTCATGGGCTATCCTCCCAAAAGTGCGGCGAGTGCTTCTTCCACTGTTTCTACTGCAATCACTTCGATCCCTGTATCTTCCTTCAAGTATTTCCGGTTTTGTTTCGGGCAAACACAGCGGGTGAATCCCAACTTGAGCGCCTCATGCATGCGCTTTTCCAGGTGCCCGACGGCGCGCACCTCTCCGGTGAGCCCTACTTCGCCGATGACGACAGCCTCGGGGTCAGCCGGCTGGTTGCGCCAACTGGAGGCGATAGCCGTCACGACGGCCAGATCGGCTGCCGGTTCGGCGATCTTCAGTCCACCGGCTACATTGACATAGATGTCCTGTTGCCCCAGTTGGAGGCCGATCCGTTTATCGAGGACCGCCGCCAGCAGGACCGTCCGGTTGTAGTCAAGGCCTGTGGCCATGCGGCGAGGTTGGCCGAAACTGGTGGCCGCCACCAGCGCCTGGACCTCGACCAAGACCGGGCGGGTCCCCTCCATGCAGGGGACGACGACAGAACCGGCCACCCCTTGGGTGCGCTCGGCCAGGAAAAAGGCCGAGGGGTTAGGGACCTCCACCATGCCTTGTCCGATCATCTCAAAGATGCCCAGCTCGTTGGTAGAGCCGAAACGGTTTTTGACGCCTCGCAGGACCCGGTAGGGGTAATGGCGTTCGCCTTCTAGGTAGAGCACGGCGTCCACCATGTGTTCCAGCACGCGGGGCCCGGCGATGGCCCCTTCTTTCGTCACATGTCCCACCAGGGTGACGGCGACAGGCAGGTCCTTGGCGAGGCGCATCACCTGGGCGGCGCACTCGCGCACCTGAGCCACATTGCCCGGCGCCGATCCTAATTCATCCCAGTACATGGTTTGGATGGAGTCGATGATGACCCAACCGGGCTTTCGCTGGCGGATCGTTTCAATGACGACGGCGATGTCTGTCTCCGCCAGCAGGTAGAGATCGACCCCCTCGATGCCGAGCCGGCGCGCCCGCATCTTGATCTGCTGGACCGATTCCTCTCCGGAGACGTACAAAACCGGTCCTGATGCTGCGGCCATGTGCCGAGCCGCCTGGAGCAGCAGGGTCGATTTGCCGATGCCCGGATCGCCGGCCAGCAGGGTCAGAGAGCCGACGACCAGTCCGCCGCCGAGCACCCGATCCAGTTCGGCGATGCCGGTGGAGAGGCGGATGTTGCTCTGCACCTCTGCCTGGTCGATATGGATGGGGCCGCCGGTCAGGGTCGCCCCGAATCGGTTAGAAAGGGACTTCTCTCCCCCTCCTTTCGCCACTTGTTCTTCCACAAGGCTATTCCAGGCGCCGCAACCGGGGCAGCGCCCCAGCCACTTGAGCGACTCCTGGCCGCATTGGGAGCAGAAAAAGCGGCTTTTTGCCTTTGCCATGGCATCCTCCGTCTCACCCGCTTCTGCCTCCGTTACATGAAGGCATGATCTGCGGCTGTTTTTCAGTGGAATCATTGGGGATGTCTTTACTCTTTCGGGAAATAAGGAAAAAACCCCTGCTTGGAACGAGAAGTGAAAGGCCCTCCGTTCAGTACCGGAACGGGGGGCGCAGATTTTTACGAATGTTCTTTTCGAAAGCTTTTCTTCGAGACCCGATTGCCTAGCATCCTCTTTTTTGCAGGCTACTTTTTCTCAAAGCTTAGTTTTCCATCGGCCATACCGACGATGATCTGATCGCCGGCTTTGTATTCGCCCTTCAGGAGCGCCTCAGAGATCTCATCTTCCACGAGCCGCAGGATCGCCCGGCGCAAGGGACGGGCACCGAAGGTCTCATCATAGCCGACCTTGGCCAGGTGGTCCCGGGCGGCATCGGTGACCTCCATGGAGAGCCCCGCTTCGGCCAAGCGGCGGTTCACCTCGCCGAGCATCAGGTCGACGATCCGGCGGATGTCTTCGGCGGCCAGCGTATGGAAGACGATCATCTCGTCGATGCGGTTGAGGAATTCAGGCCGGAAGCTGCGCTTCAATTCCTCCATGACCCGGTTTTTCATACCCTCATACTGGACTTCCCGCTCCTTGGCGCCCTGCTCCGTCGGTTTGAAGCCCATGACAGCGGAGCGCTTGATCGTCTGGGCGCCCACGTTGGAAGTCATGATGATTACCGTGTTGCGAAAGTCGACGGTCCGCCCCTTGCTGTCGGTGAGCCGCCCGTCTTCGAGCACCTGCAGAAGGATGTTGAAAACCTCGGGGTTGGCCTTTTCAATCTCGTCGAGGAGGATGACAGAGTAGGGGCGGCGACGGACAGCCTCGGTCAACTGGCCGCCCTCGTCATGGCCGATGTAGCCGGGGGGCGCGCCGACGAGCCGCGACACGGAATGTTTTTCCATGTACTCGGACATGTCGATACGAACCATGGCATCTTCCTGCCCGAAAAGGGCTTCGGCCAGGGCGCGGGCCAGTTCCGTCTTGCCGACGCCAGTGGGTCCGAGGAAGATGAAGGAACCGATGGGGCGCTTAGGATCTTTAAGGCCGGCCCGGGCGCGACGGACAGCCCGGGAGACAGCAGCGACAGCTTCGTCCTGGCCGATAACGCGGCGGTGCAGCTCCTCTTCAAGCTTCAGCAGGCGCGCGCTTTCGCTTTCGGCGAGCCGGGTGACTGGAACACCGGTCCAACTGGAGACGATCTGGGCGATATCTTCTTCACGGACGACCGTATTGGCGCTGCCCCGGGCATGCTCCCAGTCAGACTTCTGCTTTTCCAGTTGGGCGCGCAACTGCATCTCCTGATCACGTAACTGGGCGGCTTTTTCAAACTCCTGGGAAAGGACGGCGGCTTCCTTCTCCTTGCGCAAACCCTCCAAGCGGGACTCCAGTTCCTTCATATCGGGTGGCGCCGTGAAGGTTTGCAACCGGACGCGGGAGGCGGCCTCATCGATCAGGTCGATGGCCTTGTCGGGAAGGTAGCGGTCGGAAATATACCGATCAGAGAGGCGGACAGCCGCTTCGATGGCTTCATCGGTGATCTGCACTCGGTGGTGGGCCTCATAGCGGTCGCGAAGTCCCTTGAGGATGGCGACGGCCTCTTCCCGCTTCGGCTCGCCGACGGTGATCGGCTGGAAACGCCGCTCCAGGGCAGGATCGCGCTCGATGTGCTTTCGATACTCATCCAGCGTGGTGGCGCCGATGCACTGTAGTTCTCCCCGGGCCAAGGCCGGCTTGAGGATGTTGGCAGCGTCGATGGCGCCTTCCGCCGCACCGGCGCCGATCAGGGTGTGCAATTCATCGATGAAGAGAACGACGTTGCCGGCCTGGCGGATCTCGTCCATCACTTTTTTCAGCCGCTCTTCAAATTCGCCGCGGTATTTGGAGCCGGCGACGACCGAGGAGAGGTCCAAGGTGACGACCCGCTTGCCGGTCAAGGTCTCGGGCACCTTTCCATCGACGATGCGCTGGGCCAGCCCCTCGGCGACGGCCGTCTTGCCGACGCCAGGTTCGCCGATAAGGACGGGGTTGTTTTTCGTGCGGCGGGAGAGGATCTGGACGACCCGCTCGATCTCTCTCTCCCGGCCGATGACCGGATCGAGTTTGCCGTCGCGGGCCAACTGGGTCAGATCGCGGCCGAACTCATTCAAGGCGGGCGTCTTGCGGCCTCGTTCTGCAGCGGCGCTGCTGCCATTTCCGCTAGGAGTCGGCTGGGGTCCGCCGAGCAGGGTCATCACCTGATGGCGCACCTTTTCCAAAGTGAGGCCCAGTTCAGCCAGGACGCGGGCGGCGACACCTTCGCCTTCACGGATGAGGCCAAGCAGGATGTGTTCCGTGCCCACGTAGTTGACACCCTGGCGCCGTCCTTCTTCGTTAGCCAGCTCGAGGGCACGCTTCGCCCGCGGCGTCAATCCGATCTCAGAAGGCTCACTGGCGCCTTCGCCGACAAGCCGGATCACCTGTCGACGGACCTGTTCCAGGTCAAGGTGCATGCTGAGCAAAGCCTTCGCTCCGATGCCCTCACCCTCCCGGATCAATCCTAGCAGCAGGTGTTCCGATCCGACGGCGGGGTGTTTGAGGGCCACCGCTTCCTCTTTCGCCAAGAGGAGTACCTTTTGCGCTCGCTCCGTAAAACGTCCCATCATGGGGAATCATCCTCCTTCCAGACAAATCAACGCTGTCTATATGTCCATCTCAATCGCCGTGAGCGCTTGCCTCATGGCAGCTCTCCCTCGAAAGCCTGCCCCTTTTGACTAGGCCATGTCTCGATCGCCAGGCGGTACACCAAAAGTCCCTAGAACGGCTACCCGTCGAGATTAAAGCGCTCGCGGATCAGAGCGGCCCGTTGCACATCCCGCTCGAAGGGGCTCAACTCTCGGCCGGCCAGCTTTTGCAGAAAGGCGGGCCGAGTCAAAACCAGCATCTCGTTGAGGACCTGTGGCGAGACACCCCGGATGATCCCCAGATCGATGCCGAGGCGCACATTCGACAAGAGGGTCATCGCCTCCTGAGAGTTGATGATGCGGGCGCTGGTCAATGTGCCATAGGCGCGGCATACGCGGTCTTCCAGTTGGGGCTTCGTCTCTTTGAGCAGCACCTGGCGGGCCATCCGCTCATGGTCGATCAGCTGGGTGGCCACGACAACCAGGTTGGAGATGATTTCCTCCTCAGAGCGGCCCAAGGTGACCTGGTTGGAGATCTGAAAGAGGTTGCCCGTGGCGTCGGTACCTTCACCGTAAAGCCCGCGAACGGTCATCCCAATCTGGGATAAGGAGGCCAGTACACGGGAAGCCTGATTGGTCAGCACAAGCGCCGGCAGGTGCATCATCACTGAAGCCCGCAAGCCCGTGCCTACGTTGGTCGGACAGGCAGTCAGATAACCGAGCTTCTCGTCAAAGGCAAAGTCAAGCTTCGATTCGAGGATGTCGTCGATCCGGCTGGCCAGTTCCCAGGCTTCCTCTAATTGCAAGCCAGGGAAGAGGCACTGGATCCGCAGGTGATCCTCCTCGTTAATCAGCACGGAGACGGCTTCATCAGCCCGAAGGATGAGCCCTTTCCCGGCGGCCTCTTCGGCATGCTGAGGACTGATCAGGTGTTTGTCGACAAGCACCAGCCGGTCGAGGGGCGCCAACTCTTCCAGATTGACAAAAATCAGATCGCCCGAGGTTTGTTCGACTGCGGCATCCTTGATCGCCCTTTCCACCTGGCTGACGACGGCCTTGGCCTGCTCCGCAGTAGCTACATTAGGGAAGGGGATGTCACAGAGGTTGCGGGCGAGCCGCACACGGGAACTGATGACGATCTCCGACTCTTTTCCCGTTCCTTCCATCCACTTGGTCAAAGCCTGATTGACAAAACGATCGCGCATCGTCATCCCCCTCACTCTGCCATACCTTTTTCCAACTCGCGGATCTGGTCGCGAAGCCGCGCCGCCTGCTCAAACTCCTCGTTGGACACGTGCTGTTGCAACCGGACGCGCAGGTTCTGGATCTCCCGCTGCAAGCGGATGCTGCCGCCGCTGCGTTTGGGTACCTTGCCCGTATGGCGGTTAGAACCTTGCACACGCCGCAGCAGCGGCTCCACCTTGTCCTGGAACCGGCCGTAACACTGGTGGCAGCCCAACCGCCCTGTCTGGCTGATCTGGCTGTAGCTGGCACCGCAGTGCTCGCATTTGCCCGGCCCATGGAGGTTCAGGTTGACAGAACCGGCCGTTTTTCCGGTGTCGAAGCCGAGCAACCCGGCTAAGAACTTGTTGATGGGAAAATTATTGTCATAGGCCATGCTCCATTCCTTATGGTGGGCGCGGGCGCACTCCTCGCAGAGGTTGACCTCCGATTTCTGCCCGTTGACAATCTTGGTCACATGGACCGTTGCCGGACGCTTTTTGCATTCATCGCAAAACATGGCAAAACCCCCCTCGATCATTTTGCCTGCCTCTCTCACTTGAGCTCTTCTATATTGAGCTCTTCCATCCCTTCAGCTTTTTTCCTTCCCCTGCTCCACTTCCGCTTCGGGCGCCCGATAGCGCTTGAGGTTGGAGAGCATCGCCTTGAGCAGGCGAGCGCGGAGCAGATCCCGCTGGGGAAAGCCGATCTGCAGCACATCGCGCTGAACAGCGGCCTGCATGATCAGCCCTTCCCGGATGGTCAGGATCTGCTCTTCCATCAGCCGTTCGATGATCCGGCGAGCCTGGTCTTCCGACAGCATGTCGCCCAACCGGGTGGACAGGATCTCCCACAAGTCGCCCTCCATGTCCAATTTGACGATGCGGACGAAACCGCCGCCGCCGCGCCGGCTTTCCACCACATAGCCCTGCTCAGCAGCGAAGCGCGTTGTCAGGACATAGTTGATCTGAGAGGGCACGCAGCCGAAGAGGGCGGCCAACTGCTGACGTTGGATCTCGATCATCCGTTCTCGGCTTTTTTCCAACTGTTCCTTAATATAGCGCTCGATCTGATCGGCCAAATTGGCCATGTCCCATCACCACCGTGTGTTGATGACAAGGGTGCGTCGACTACCCTCGCTTACGTCGACTTCCGGTTATTATCATCGGCGGTGTTCCCTTCGTTCGCCTGCTCCACCTGGAGTCGCCCATCGCGCTCGTCAACCATGATCCGCCCGCCGTCGCCGACAGAGCCGGCGATCAGCGCCCGGGCCACCGGCGTTTCCACATGACGCTGGAGGTAGCGCTTCAGCGGACGGGCGCCGTAGATGGGGTCAAAGCCCTCTCGAGCGATATGAGACTTGGCCGCCTCGGTCAGAGTCAAGCTGATCCGGCGTTGGGCCAGCCTTTTTTGCAGGTCCCTCGTCAGGATGTCGATGATCGCGGTGATCTCCCGGAAGGTGAGCGGTTTGAAGAGGATCACATCATCGACACGGTTGAGAAACTCCGGCCGGAAGTGGGTCCGCAGGCTGCCCATGACCTGATCGCGCGCATGAGGCCGGATCTCGCCGTCTTCTGTCGCTCCTTCCAGCAGGTGCTGGGAGCCGATGTTGGAGGTCATGATGATGACCGTATTCTTAAAATCAACGGTGCGACCCTGGCTGTCGGTGACCCGCCCGTCGTCGAGGATCTGCAGCAGGATGTTGAAGACGTCAGGGTGCGCCTTTTCAATCTCGTCAAAGAGGATGACCGAATAGGGCTTGCGCCGCACCGCCTCGGTCAACTGGCCGCCCTCTTCATAGCCCACATAGCCGGGGGGCGCGCCGATCAGGCGGGAGACAGCATGTTTCTCCATGTACTCGGACATATCGATGCGGATCAGGTTCTCTTCGCTGTCAAAGAGCGACTGGGCCAAGGCCTTGGCCAGTTCCGTCTTGCCGACACCCGTCGGCCCCAGGAAGATAAAGGCGCCGATGGGGCGGCGAGGGTCTTTGATGCCGGAACGGGCTCTCAAGACGGCATCCGTCACCAGTTGGACGGCCTCCTCCTGGCCGACGACCCGCTCATGGAGGATCTCACCCAGCCGGAGCAGCTTTTCCCGTTCCCCCTCGACAAGGCGCGCCACCGGGATGCCGGTCCAACGGGAGACGATGTCAGCGATCTCCTCTTCCGTCACCTCTTCGCGGAGCAGCCGGTTTTCGCCGGACTTGCGGGCCAGCTCGGCCTCTTCCTGAGCAAGCTGCCGCTCCAACTGGGGCAGGCGGCCGTATCTCAGTTCGGCGAGGCGGTTCAGGTCATAGTTGTAGCCCCGCTCGGCCTCTTCCACCTCGCGACGGACCTTCTCTATCTCCTCGCGCAGGGACTGAACCTTGCGGATCGCCTCTTTCTCCAAGTCCCAGCGCGCCCGCATCTGGTCTTCCTTTTCTCGCAGGTCGGCCAGTTCCCGGCGGAGCGCTTCAAGCCGCTCTTGGCTCGCCCTGTCTTTTTCCCGGGCCAAAGCGGCCTCTTCCACCTCCAACTGGACGCGTCGCCGGTTCACTTCGTCGAGTTCCGTCGGCAAGGAATCGATCTCCGTGCGGATGAGGGCGCAGGCCTCGTCGACAAGGTCGATGGCCTTATCGGGCAGGAAGCGATCGCTGATATAGCGGTTGGATAAAGTCGCCGCCGCTACAAGGGCGCTGTCATGAATTTTGACGCCGTGGTGGACCTCGAAGCGCTCTTTCAAGCCTCGCAGGATGGAGATGGTGTCTTCCACATCGGGCGCGTCAACGAGGACCGGTTGAAAACGCCGCTCCAGTGCCGCGTCTTTTTCAATATACTTGCGGTATTCATCCAAGGTAGTGGCGCCGATGCAGTGGAGCTCACCCCGGGCGAGCATGGGCTTCAACATATTGCCGGCGTCCATGGCCCCTTCGGCCTTACCGGCGCCGACGATGGTGTGCAATTCGTCGATGAAGAGGAGGATGCGCCCGTCGCTCTTTTTGACCTCTTGCAGCACCGCCTTCAACCGTTCTTCAAACTCGCCGCGGTACTTGGCGCCAGCCACGAGAGCGCCCAGGTCTAGCGCAAAGATGGCCTTATCTTTAAGCCCCTCCGGCACGTCGCCGCGGACGATGCGCAAGGCCAGTCCCTCGACGATGGCCGTCTTGCCCACACCGGGCTCGCCGATAAGGACAGGGTTGTTCTTCGTCTTGCGGGAGAGGATACGGATGACCCGCCGGATCTCGGCGTCGCGCCCGATGACCGGGTCGAGCCGTCCCCGCCGGGCTTCCTGGACCAGTTCGCGACCGTACTTTTCCAAGACCTCGTAGGTGACCTCCGGATTGGCGCTGGTGACGCGCTGGTGTCCGCGGATCGCCGTCAACGCCTTCAGCAGGTTTTCGCGGGTCAGGTTAGACTCGGCAAAGATCCGCTTGAGCGGCCCGTCGAGGACCGGATCCAAAAAGGCCAGCAGCAGGTGCTCCACAGAAACGTATTCATCTTTCAGGTTGCGCGCTTCTTCCTCGGCTTTCACGAGGAGGCGCTGGAGACGCGGTGTGATATATACCCGTCCCGGCTCGACACCCGGTCCGGAGATTCGAGGCTTTCGCTCCATCTCCCGTCGGATTTTTCTGCCAAACTGATCGCTGTCTATTCCCATCTTGTCCAGAAGCCGACCCGTTAACCCTTCTTCCTGTTCCACCAGGGCGGTCAAGAGGTGCTCCAGATCGACTTCCGGGTTTCCCTGCTGTACGGCCAGCGATTGGGCCGCCGCAAAGGCTTCCTGGCTTTTCTGGGTCAATTTGTTGAAGTCCATGTTCCCACCTCCAAAAAGCGAGACTTTTTTTCAGACAGGAGACTTTCATCCCATATAGGGCACAACAGGACTGCGGCGCCAGATCGGGTATTGGAGCAGAAAGATAGGGCTCCTCTGTTATTGACTAACTTTGACCTTTGTAGCTCTATTTTATCACCGCTTGGCTCCTCTTATTCAAGACGCGCCGGAGGAAAATGACTCGCCATAGGGTGATTCCGTAAAGATTATCTCCTTATCCCTGCGAAAATCTCTCTATTTCATTATTTTTGCACATCTGCTCTTTCTCTTGACAGGGCCATTGTTAAGTATAAAATTACACTAAGGGGTGTATTTTTACACCTAACGCAGGAGGGGAGGATTTCCTATCAAAATCGACGACGCAGGCCTTCTCACCCAAGACGCCTTTGACCAATTGGTTTCAGAAAAACTCCGCGAGATCCGCACAGAAGCCGATTTGACCCAGGATAAGATGGCGGAGAGCATCGGCATATCGAAAAAGACGCTCGTCGATGTGGAGAAAGGACGGAAGACCCTGGGCTTTACGGCAGCGGCGCTGACGGCCCTCTTGTTCCGCCGAGGAGAAACGGTGCAATCCCTCTTCGGCGACATGACCATCGACGTGATCGAATTTGTTTCCAGGCGAGCCAACTCGCGCGCCTGGTACAAAACCTTAGGCGGCCGCGTCTGGTGGACCGAAGAATGCCGGCAAGGGCCGTTCATCGTCCAGAAACACCTCTTCACCCCCTATTACAGGATCATCGACAAGGACCATTACCTTCATTATTACAGCATGAACCGGGAGGAGACCTACAAGCGATTGACCGAACTGGGGTCAGAAACGATGGCAGAAGAGAATTGGGGAAAGGAAGGTGATAGGCCGTGATGTCTCGGAACAAGTGGTTGCGCGACGAGATCACCCAGTGGCATGGGGAAGGCCTGATTACAGCCGATCAAAAAGAACGCCTCTTGGAGCGATATACCCCTTCCGAATGGCGTTCATCGCAGATCATCCTCTGGCTGGCCGGCCTGCTCGTCGGTCTCGGCTTTATCCTGCTGGTGGCCCACAACTGGGACGATATCCCGCGCCATACGCGGCTGGCCTTGATCTGCGGCGTCATCGTCATCACCTACACCACAGGCTATCTCCTCGCTTACGGCAGAGGCCCCAACCCGCTCGCCGGTCGTTACCCCCGCATCGGTTCAGCCTTCCTCCTGCTCGGCTTGCTCTCCTACGGCGCTGGCATCTGGCTCGTGGGCCAGATGTACCACATCACCGCTTATGATGCCACCGGCCTCGGCTTATGGTTCCTTGGCGCCATCGCCGTCGCCTACCTGACCGGGCATCCCCTCTTTTTCCTGTCGGCGCTGGTTCTGCTCACAGCCGCCAATATCAGCGACGCCACCGACAAGGCCATCTCCCTCATCACCGGTCCCTTGTTTTACGCCGCTTTTGCCGGGCTCATCTTTCCCTTTCTGTGGCGTCACAACGAACCGCTTCACCGGTATGGCGCGACGATCGCCTTCTTCCTCTGCATCCTCTTCCAGTTGCTCGAAGCGGAGCAGAGCCTGATCTGGTTCTCCCTTTTCCCGCTGCTGAGCCTGATCTATGACAAGACAGCGGAAAAGAGCCGTCGACCCTTGCGACCGCTGCTCTCCACGCCGTTGCTGCTGTGGGGCGCCTTCTTCGTAGAAATCGCGGTCCTCATGAGCCGTCCACTCCTGCATCCGGAATGGACATGGCTGGTCGGCCTCTGGGTAACGCTTTCCGCTGTTCTCTTTTGGATCGGCCTTCGCAAAAAAGCTCTCCTCGAATCGCTGGCGATGGTCGCCCTCACGTCGCCCCTTTCCTTTGTGTCTAAAATGTTCGAGCCGGAAAAGCCTTGGCTGGCCGAGGACAGCGCCATCCTGACCACCTATACGGAAGTGACGGCCCTGCTCATCCTCTTCGCCGGCGCCATCGCGCTGATTCAAAGCGGGAGCCGCCTGCGCGAGGAATGGCAGATCAACAGCGGCACCTGCTTCTTCCTCGTCTGTGTCATTTACGCCTACGGCCGATACGCCTGGGGGATCCTCGACAAGTCCCTCTTTTTTATCGGCGGCGGCCTCATCCTTTTCGCCCTCGGCTACGCATTGGAACGCAAACGGCGCCAGCTCCTGGACGCCTCACGGAAGGGAGAATAGATGATGCGTCGCAACGCCTTTATCGCCGTCGTCATCCTACAGGTGCTCGTCCTGCTCTTCATGGCGGGCAGCCGGGCCGTCATCGTTTCCGCCGGCCAAGAAATCACCTTGAAAGCGGCGCCCGTCGATCCGCGCCATCCTTTTATGGGCGACTATGTGCGTTTACGGTACAACATATCCGAGATCGACACGCGCGCCGTGCCGAACGACATCACGGAAGGGAAGCTCAAAAACGGCAGCAAGGTCTATGTCATCGTGGAAGAACAGCAGGGCCTCTATCAACCGGTCGGCCTCTATTGCAACGAACCTGTCCCCGGACCAGGGCAGGTGGTGTTAAAAGGACGCTTTGCAGGGCTGCGCTACCCGGTACCTCCGGCCGAGACTTTGTCGACACCGGAGGAAAAAGAATTCTACCGCGACGCCGAACCCAGCTTCGCCTGGGTCGAGTACGGCCTGGAGGAGTATTATGTGCCAGAGGGCACTGGCTTGCAGCTGGAGCAAGCCCTGCGGGAGCAAAAGGATGTCTTCGCCCGCGTGAAGGTCTGGCGCGGCGACTGCGTCCTCACAGCGGTTTCAACTTAAACCGCCCTTCCAAAATAAAAATTGCGCCTCAGAGACTGGCCGAGAGGCCGTGAACAACCTGAAAAAAAACGAGAGAGTTCAAAAAAACTAATCGAGTAGGAGGGGGTGATTAACCCCCGTCCTCTCACACCACCGTACGTACCGTTCGGTATACGGCGGTTCATGCTGGTTGACGATGAGATTGGTATGTTTCGACTAAACTGACTAAGCCCTGTTCCCGCCAGTAGGCGAGGCCAAGGGCTTTATTCATTTGCGGGGTCAAGGACAGACGCCAATATCCTTTTCGTGAGCCGCTGATGTTGCATGCCCATTCCTCCGGGATCCCCAACGCCACTAAGTTTCGTCTTCGTGTCTTCGGGCGCTTCCATTGCTTGAGCAGGCACATCCGCAGTCGTCGGCGAAGCCACTCATCCAACTCTTTAAGTACGCTTGGCGTGTCAATGAGTCGAAAGTAGCCCATCCAGCCTTTCAGGTATTGGTTGAGGGTGACCAGTCGGTCCTCCATCGCAATGCTTCGGTTCCGCCCAGTGAACTGGCGGATCTTCTCTTTCACCCGTTTCACCGTTTGGGGGGCGAGCCGAATCTTTGCTGCCTTATGCCACGTAAATGAAAACCCCAGAAACTTTCGGTTCCAGGGTCGGTCGACTGCGCTTTTCTCCCAGTTGACCTGCAGTTTTAACCGCCCCTCCAGAAACTTTGCCATACCCTCCATCACTCGTTGCCCTGCCCGTCGACTGCGGACGTAGACGTTACAGTCGTCGGCGTACCGGCAGAAGCGATGTCCCCGGCTTTCCAGTGCCTTATCCAAATCATCCAGGATGATGTTCGCCAGCAAAGGGCTGAGTGGACCTCCCTGGGGTGTTCCTTCCTCGCTCTTCACACGAATCCCGTTGAGCATGACCCCGGCCTTGAGGTATTCTCGGATCAACTTCAAGATTCGTTTGTCCTTCACCTTGCGCGCTACGCGCGCCATGAGAATGTCGTGATTGACGCGATCAAAGAACTGGGCCAGGTCCATGTCAACCACCCATCGGTAGCCGTCGGCGATGTATTCCTTCGCTTTCTTCACCGCTTGGTGCGCACTCTTTCCCGGACGAAATCCGTAGCTGTTCGTGGAAAAGTCAGGGTCGAAGATCGGCATCAGGATCTGGTTCAGGGCCTGTTGGATCAGTCGATCGACGACAGTGGGAATGCCCAGCTTCCGTGTTCCGCCTTGGGGTTTGGGAATTTCAACCCGCCGGACCGGTTGCGGTCGATAGGTCCCCTCCAACAATTCCTGTTTAATGCGCGACCATTCCTCTTTTAGGTACGGGCGCAGGGATTCTAGCCCCATACCGTCGATTCCGGCCGCGCCTTTGTTGGCCATGACTCGCTTATACGCTTCCGTCATGTTCCCTCGTTCGACGACTTTCTCCATCAGGTCATACGTCTCTTCGCGGGGTTGCTTCGCTTCTTGTGCCGGTAACGCGCTCGGCACTCCACCGGTCCCCTGCGGATTCACCGCTTCCTCCCGTTGGCAGTTCCCTTTCGGGATATTCGGCTGTCTCTGCGCGTCACGCGAACGCATCGTCGCTTCCCCTTCCATCATGTTCGGTCCTTCATCTGGCCGGACGTCGGGCCAGCCTACTATGACCTCTGCTGACTCCTGCCGGTTCAGCCACGCCTTTCGGCGTGGTTTCCCAAGTTACTTGGTCCCCCGGCAGGCCTCCCCGGGTAAGAACGTTGCCTTTCCCTCCATCTACCCGCCCCATTTACTCTCGGCAGCCTTCGGTGACAAGGACTTCGCTTTGTTCGGCAAGCTCATCCAACTGCCGCTAGCCTCACCTGGGGTTCGTGGTCCTCGGGCCGGAGGTTTGCCGCTGGCTTCCTTCAGATTCCGCCTCGCGGCGGACACCCTTGCCTTAAGCTAACGCCTACTGCCACCTTCGGCGTTCGGGACTTCCACCCTAGAGACAACGCCCATGCCGGGCGCACCAAAAAACCTCAGACTTATTCGTCTGAGGTTTTCATCTTCATAAATGGCTCCTCGAGTAGGATTCGAACCTACAACCTACCGGTTAACAGCCGGTTGCTCTACCGTTGAGCTATCGAGGAACAAGGGTAAGGAGATTCTACCTAGTCTTATATGAGATTGGCATCAACCGCATAGAAGACGGGCTTGCCCCTTAAAAACTACACAGCGGATATCTGTCGTAAAGCAGCAAAGAAGGTCAAGTCCTCGACCGATTCGTACCCGTCGACTGAACGCCTCGCGGCGCGTACATCTCGGGCCGATCTACCAGGTCATCCTCCTGGGGTCTTACCTCTTTCGAGTGGGAAGTCTCATCTTTGGGTCGGTTTCGCGCTTAGATGCTTTCAGCGCTTATCCGCTCCCGACATAGCTACCCAGCGCTGCCGTTGGCACGACAACTGGGACACCAGCGGTCGGTCCACCCCGGTCCTCTCGTACTAGGGGCAGCTCCCGTCAAACTTCCTCCGCCTGCGATGGATAGGGACCGAACTGTCTCACGACGTTCTGAACCCAGCTCACGTACCGCTTTAATGGGCGAACAGCCCAACCCTTGGGACCTACTTCAGCCCCAGGATGCGATGAGCCGACATCGAGGTGCCAAACCTCCCCGTCGATGTGGACTCTTGGGGGAGATAAGCCTGTTATCCCCGAGGTAGCTTTTATCCGTTGAGCGACGGCATTTCCACTCACATACCGCCGGATCACTAAGCCCGACTTTCGTCCCTGCTCGACTTGTCTGTCTCGCAGTCAAGCTCCCTTATGCCTTTGCACTCTTTAGACTGATTTCCAACCAGTCTGAGGGAACCTTTGGGCGCCTCCGTTACCTTTTAGGAGGCGACCGCCCCAGTCAAACTGCCCACCTGACACGGTCCCTGCGCCCGCTTCAGGGCGCCAGGTTAGAACTTCAGTGCATTCAGAGTGGTATCCCACCGGCGACTCCACCAAACCTGGCGGCCTGGCTTCCACGTCTCCCACCTATCCTGTACAAAACACACCAAAATCCAATGTCAGGCTACAGTAAAGCTCTACGGGGTCTTTCTGTCCTATCGCAGGTAACCCGCTTCTTCACGGGTAGATCAATTTCGCCGAGTCCCTCGTTGAGACAGTGCCCAGATCGTTACGCCTTTCGTGCGGGTCGGAACTTACCCGACAAGGAATTTCGCTACCTTAGGACCGTTATAGTTACGGCCGCCGTTTACTGGGGCTTCGGTTCAAAGCGTTAACCTCTCCCCTTAACCTTCCAGCACCGGGCAGGCGTCAGCCCCTATACGTCACCTTGCGGTTTGGCAGGGACCTGTGTTTTTGCTAAACAGTCGCCTGGGCCTCTTCACTGCGACTCCCTCGATGCTATGATGTCATAGCTCGCCGGAGTACCCCTTCTCCCGAAGTTACGGGGTCATTTTGCCGAGTTCCTTAACGAGGGTTTGCTCGCGCGCCTGAGGATTCTCTCCTCGCCTACCTGTGTCGGTTTGCGGTACGGGCACGTTACATCTCCCTAGAGGCTTTTCTTGGCAGTCTGGAATCAGTGACTTCGCTACTAAGGTTCGCTCCCCGTCAGACCTTCGCGTTGATGAGCGACGGATTTGCCTATCGCTCCGCTACCGTCTTTGGCCATGCTCGACCGGCGGCATGGTTCACCTATCCTCCTGCGTCCCCCCATCGGTCAAACGATCCAACGTGGTACAGGAATCTCCACCTGTTGTCCATCACCTACGCCTTTCGGCCTCGGCTTAGGTCCCGACTTACCCTGGGCGGACGAGCCTTCCCCAGGAAACCTTAGGCTTGCGGCGGGCAGGATTCTCACCTGCCTTTTCGCGTACTCATACCGGCATTCTCACTTCCTTGCGCTCCACCCAGCCTTCCGGCTGAACTTCTACGCCCAAGGAACGCTCCCCTACCCAAGACTTACGTCTTGCCGAAGCTTCGGCGGCCTGTTTAGCCCCGTGTCATTTTCCGCGCAGCGTCACTCGACCAGTGAGCTATTACGCACTCTTTCAATGATGGCTGCTTCTAAGCCAACATCCTGGTTGTCTGGGCAACGCCACATCGTTTTCCACTTAACAGGCACTTGGGGGCCTTAGCTGTCGGTCTGGGCTGTTTCCCTCTTGACGACGGATCTTAGCACTCGCCGTCTGACTCCCGGGCATAAATGCGGGCATTCTGAGTTTGACAGGGTTCGGTAACCGGTGAAGGCCCCTAGCCCTATCAGCGCTTTACCTCCCGCATTCTAATCCCGAGGCTAGCCCTAAAGCTATTTCGGGGAGAACCAGCTATCTCCGGGTTCGATTGGAATTTCTCCCCTACCCACACCTCATCCGCCGACTTTTCAACGTCGGTCGGTTCGGGCCTCCACGAAGTTTTACCTCCGCTTCACCCTGGACATGGGTAGATCACCCGGTTTCGGGTCTGCAGCCACGAACTATGCGCCCTGTTCAGACTCGCTTTCGCTTCGGCTTCGGCTTTTCGCCTTAACCTTGCTCGTGACCGCAACTCGCCGGTTCATTCTACAAAAGGCACGCCATCACGGTTAAACCGCTCTGACTGCTTGTAAGCATACGGTTTCAGGTTCTCTTTCACTCCCCTTCCGGGGTGCTTTTCACCTTTCCCTCACGGTACTTGTGCACTATCGGTCGCTGAGGAGTATTTAGCCTTGGAGGGTGGTCCCCCCGGATTCCCACGGGATTTCACGTGCCCCGCGGTACTTGGGATCCCTTCTATCCTTCTTGCCTTTTCGCCTACAGGGGTGTTACCTGCTGTGCCGGGCCTTTCCAGACCGCTTCGACTAAGACAATTGGGACATGGTGAAGGTCCCGCAACCCCGCCTCCGAAGAGGCGGTTTAGGCTCTTCCCCTTTCGCTCGCCGCTACTGAGGGAATCTCGGTTGATTTCTTTTCCTCCGGGTACTGAGATGTTTCAGTTCCCCGGGTTGGCCTCCCACGCCTATGGATTCAGCGTGGGATACTTGGATATGACTCCAAGTGGGTTGCCCCATTCGGGTATCCACGGATCGAGGCCTGCTTGCGGCTCCCCGTGGCTTTTCGCAGCTGTCCGCGCCCTTCTTCGCCTCTCAGCGCCTAGGCATCCGCCGTATGCCCTTACTAACTTGACCTTATAATCGATTATTGTCGTTGCAACCTGTCTGTCGTGTCGCTAAACTTATCTTTTCACTGACGCGTTGACGATGCCTGGCATCGTCGACCCATCATCGAATCGATAAGGTTCGCTCAGCGCTACTGACAGCCGCTTCGACCATAACCGCTTGCGCTTTACTTATCCTCTGTGCAGTTTTCAAGGAGCAAAAAAATGATGGTGGGCCTAGGTGGACTTGAACCACCGACCTTACGATTATCAGTCGTACGCTCTAGCCAGCTGAGCTATAGGCCCTTGATGACCCGCTTCTGTCCGGGCATCGCTGCGCAGACTGTCGGGCCTGCCGGTTTCCCGGCTGATCCGGCAACGTCCTACTCTCCCGGGGACCACCGTCCCAAGTACCATCGGCGCTGGAGAGCTTAACTGCCGTGTTCGGGATGGGAACGGGTGTGACCTCTCCGCCATTGTCACCGGATCATCTTTAGCTGTGAGGAACGACCATCACGAACATTT